>JBEGUC010000044.1:0-19672 GCA_041179105.1 Verrucomicrobiota bacterium
CAGTCGGCGGATCTCCAGGGCGGAGCTTGCGATAGATGTCCTTGAGTGCGGATTCCTCATCTTTCGCCGGGTCCTTGCGGAGCGACTTGAGAAGAATTTCGTCCTCACGACCGTCGATGACTTCGACATTTTTGTGACCGAGCGCTAGAAGTTGGCGGACGATGCCGATCGTGAGCGGCTCGTAAGCCTTCGCGACGGTTAACTCGCCATCAAGGATGTCTTCGAAAGGAACTTTGTGGCCGAGCTCGCCTTCGTCCATGGCCTCGCTGAGCGGAAGTGCTTCCGGCGAGTAGAAATGGCTGACGATATCGCGGTCGGTCGGATAGCCGAGCACCCGCAGGAATGTGGTGGCAAGGAACTTACGACGACGGCGACGGCGGTCGAGATAGACATAGAGCAGATCATTCGTGTCGAACTGCACTTCGAGCCATGATCCGCGGTCAGGAATGATGCGGAAGGAATGGAGAAGCTTGCCGTTGAGATGCTGCGAGGTTTCGAAACAAATACCCGGCGAGCGATGGAGCTGGGAAACGATGACCCGCTCAGCGCCGTTGATGATGAAAGTGCCGCGGCGGGTCATCATCGGAAGCTCGCCCATATAGACGCGCTCCTTCTTGGTGCCAGTCTCGTCTTTCAACTTAAACGTCACATAAAGTGCCGCGCTGAAGCTTTCACTGTTACGAAGCGAATCGAGTGAGGTCACTTTAGGATCCTCGATATCGTAAGTTACAAAATCGAGTTCGATCGCTTCGTCATAACTTTTGATCGGGAAAACCTCGCGGAAAACCGCTTGGAGACCCGCATCTGCTCGCTCGCTGGGGAGCACTTCCTTCTGAAGGAATTCATCGTAGGACCGGCTCTGCACCTCAATGAGGTTAGGCGGTTCGATGACTTCTTCGAATTTCCCGAAATAGAGACGTTCAGCCATGGCGTTTAGTGGTATTCTTCTTACAAATTGAGCCCGAGCCGCGAACGGTCTCAGGCAGGGTGGATCAAGCGTTGGAAAGTTTTGTCGGAATCGGCGGGAAAACCTAGTTGTTGATGATTAGAATCTCCCGTCGGTTTCGACAGAAAATCCCGGAGCAGATTTCTCTGCCCCGGGAGTGATCTGAAAGATGTTACTTGAGTTCGATTTTGGCACCAGCCTCTTCGAGCTTCTTCTTGGCAGTCTCGGCAGCGTCTTTGGCGACACCTTCGAGGATTTTTGCGGGAGCGCTCTCGACGAGCTTCTTCGCATCTGCAAGACCAAGGCCGGGAGCGACTTCGCGGACTGCCTTGATGACGGCAATCTTGTTTGCGCCGCAATCCGTGAGGACGACGTCAAATTCAGTCTTCTCTTCGACAACTTCAGCAGCAGCAGCAGGACCGGCAACGCCGACAGGTGCAGCGGCGGAAACGCCCCAATGTTCTTCAAGTTGTTTAACGAGTGCGACAGCTTCCAAAACGGTGAGCTTGCCGAGTTCTTCTACGAGTGTTTCAATATTAGCCATTTTTGTATTCTCCTTGTTCGGTATCGTCGCCTCCAGAGCCTCCGGAGATTTCAGAACAACAGCCGTTGCTCCGACGAGGAACCATTATGGGTTCAGGTGACGAACGGGAGCCGCCGCCACCATCACTTCAGATTGTTGTTATTCCGCAGCAGGTTTTTCGGCTTCGGCAGCGGGAACTTCGGCAGCCACAACGGCGACCTCTGCTTCTGCGGCTGGAGCTTCGGATTCCGCAACAGGTGCCTCTTCGGCATTGTCTGCGGAGTCGTCGCCATCCGGGTCGAATTTCGCTTTGACGACGCGAGCGATGCGAGTCGCAGGCTCGAGGATCGTTGCCAAAAGCTGGGAAAGAACCGCTTCGCGGGACGGGATGTCGGCGATGGCCTTGAGCGCTTCGGCATCGAGGATTGCGTTACCAAGAATGCCTACCTTCATCTCGGGTTTCTTGAATTCCTTTTCGAAATTCTTGATCACCTTAGCGGCGGAGAACACTTCGGCGTCGCCCATCACGTAGGCCATTTGGCCGATGAGGTCGGCACCGATGTCAGGCATACCCGCTTCCGCGAGAGCCTTGCGCATGTAGGTGTTTTTGGCGACGGTGCAGTTAGCACCACCTGCGCCGAGACGATTACGGAGTTCCGTGAATTGCTGCACGGTAAGGCCGGTGTAATCGATGACGATTAAGTAAGGAGACGCGTTGACGCGATCCAACAGGCCGTTGATGATGATTTTCTTATCTGGATTCATATGCGTTGGCGGACTGTGGATTAAGCAGAAGCTTTGCTGTAGGTGGCGGCTTCCAGAGGAATGCCAGGGAGCATCGAAGCGGCGAGAGTCACGGCTTGGATGTAGTTGCCCTTGGCGGAGGCCGGTTTGGCGCGGACGACGCTGTCCACGAAAGCACGAGCGTTTTCTTCCAATTGAGCAGGCTCGAAGGATGTTTTACCGATGGAGCCCGAAACGTTGCCGTTTTTGTCGAGTTTGAAATCGACGCGGCCAGCTTTCACTTCGCGAACCGCCTTGGCGGTGTCGTCGGTGACGGTGCCGGTCTTCGGGTTCGGCATCAAGCCACGAGGTCCGAGAACCCGGGCGATTTTCCGAACTTCAGCCATGGCGTCCGGAGTGGCGATCGCGGAATCGAAATCCGTGAAGCCTTCTTGGACGCGCTTGATGAGATCTTCGTAACCGACGTGCTCGGCTCCAGCAGCGATGGCGGCCTCAGCGGCTGCGCCTTGGGCGAAGACGACGACGCGGACGTTTCTACCCGTGCCGTGCGGCAGGGAAACAGAACCACGGACCATTTGGTCGCTCTTCCGTGGATCCACGCCGAGGTGGAAGGAAAGAGTGACGGTGGGAGTGAATTTAGGCGCCGGGAATTCCTTCACGGTGCTGATTGCATCGGTGAGCGAGTAGCTCTTGCCAACTTGGACAAGAGCGACTGCTTTTTTGTAGCGTTTGCTGCGGTGTTTAGCCATTTTTTTAGTTAGTTGCAGTTCGGGCGGAAATCACGGAATGCGTTTCCCTCCTGCGGGTGCCAAAGGCGGTTAGCCCTTGGGCTGAGAATGTCTGAGAAGAGGAGAAATGTCGGCGAGACGCCAACACTCCTTGAATTAATAACCCTCGATTTCGAGGCCCATTTGGCGGGCGGTGCCAGCAAGAATGCGGCAAGCGGCTTCGGGGTCTTTGGTGTTCAGGTCGGGCATCTTGATTTTGACGACCTCCATGAGCTGGGCCTTGGTGATCTTGCCGACCTTGATTTTGTTAGCTTCTTTCGAACCGGAAGCAAGGCCTGCGATCTTCTTGAGAAGGTTGCCGGCAGGTGGCTTCTTGGTGATGAAGGAGAATGACTTATCCTTGTAAACCGAAATTACGACAGGAAGCACATCGCCGACTTGGGCTTGGGTGTTCGCGTTGAATTCCTTACAGAATGCCATGATGTTGACACCGGCCTGACCGAGGGCGGGGCCCACTGGAGGTGATGGATTGGCGGCTCCGGCTTTAATTTGGAGCTTGATGATTTTGACGACTTCCTTGGCCATAATAAATGCGGTTAATCTTGCGGGAGAGGGGTGGTTGTATATTCAGCGGTGCTGGTCCAGACAATTATGCTCTTTCGACCTGCCAATATTCGAGTTCGACTGGAGTGCTGCGTCCGAAGATCGTCACCGAGACGCGAAGCTTGCCGCGTTCCGGGTCGATTTCTTCGACAATGCCGTTCTGACTTTGGAACGGGCCGTCGGCGACCTTGACGGTGTCGCCGACTTCGAAACTGATGGCGGGGCGGACGCTTTCCTCACGCTCCTTGATCTGGGAAAGCATCGCTTCCACTTCGCGGGGGCGCATCGGTGCGGGACGATCCTTGGTGCCAGCGAAACCGATCACGCCGTCCATCTCCTTGATGAAAAACCAGGTCTTCTCGACGAGCTGGTTGTCCTCGGTGGCGAGGTTCATGTTGACGATGATGTAGCCGGGGAAGAATTTCTTCTTCGTCTCGGTCTTCTTGCCGCGGCGGATTTCGGAGACCATTTCGGTCGGCACGAGCACTTCGCGGATGTATTCAGTCATCCCTTCGGCCTCGGCGGTGCGGGCGATGCGGTCACGGACTTTGCCTTCCTGGCCGGAGAGGACCTGGACAACGTACCATTGGTCGCGGAATGAATTGGAGTCTGACATGACGGGTCGGTCGGAGATAGAATGAAAAGGACGGCTAGAGCGTTAGCGGCCGAAGAGGGAGAAGAGATATTCGACAAAATCATGGGAAGAACCGACGATCAAAACATCGAAGAAGTCCCAGAACTGCACGAAACCGGCGAGCAAGATCATCGCGATCAGGACAACGACGGTTGAGTCAACGAGTTCTTTGTATTTCTTAAGCCCCTTGATTTTTGGGTCGGACTCCCAAGGCCAGCTTGCTTTGTGGAGCTCGCCTTTTACTTCGCCCAGGAAATTGGAGATTTTCGAAAACATGATGTCGATTGACTGGAAACGGAAACGGAAAATGGCACGCCAGGGGGGACTCGAACCCACAACATTCGGTTTTGGAGACCGACGCTCTACCAATTGAACTACTGACGTTTTGAGGCGACCAAAGGGCATCCCGCTTTAGAGGCGGGATGCCCGTGGGCCCAGCATTCCCGCAGAACTGCGGGAAGCCTCGCTGCTAAAACTTATTTAATGATTTCACCCACGCGGCCGGCACCAACGGTGCGACCACCTTCGCGAATAGCGAAGCGCATGGTTGGCTCCATGGCGATCGGGGTGATGAGCTCAACCTCAAGGTTGATGTTGTCACCAGGCATCACCATTTCGACGCCTTCAGGAAGCTTGATGCTGCCGGTCACGTCGGTGGTGCGGAAATAGAACTGAGGACGATAGTTCGAGAAGAATGGAGTGTGGCGACCACCTTCTTCTTTCGAAAGAACGTAGATCTCAGACTTGAAGATCGTGTGCCCCTTGACGGTGCCCACCTTGGCGATGACTTGGCCACGCTCAACTTGGTCCTTTTTGAGACCACGGACGAGGAGTCCGACGTTGTCACCGGCACGACCTTCGTCGAGCAGCTTGCGGAACATTTCGATGTCGGTCACAGTCGTTTTTTGTGTGTCACGAAGACCCACGATTTCGACTTCTTCCATCTTCTTGACGATACCGCGTTCGACACGGCCGGTGCAAACTGTTCCACGACCTTCGATCGAGAACACGTCTTCGATCGGCATGAGGAAGGTTTTGTCAATTGGACGCTCAGGCTCAGGGATGTAGGAATCCACAGCGTCCATGAGTTTCATGACGTTTTCCATTTGGGCAACGTCGCCGTCGAGGGCGAGCTTGGCGGAACCCATGACGATCGGAATGTCATCACCGGGGAATTCATACATGGAAAGGAGGTCACGGACTTCCATTTCGACGAGTTCGAGCAGTTCGGCATCGTCCACAAGGTCAACCTTGTTCATGAAAACGACGAGAGCAGGAACGCCGACCTGACGGGCAAGCAGGATGTGCTCGCGGGTCTGTGGCATCGGGCCGTCTGCAGCGGAAACGACAAGAATGCCGCCGTCCATTTGGGCAGCGCCGGTGATCATGTTTTTCACATAGTCGGCGTGACCGGGGCAGTCCACGTGGGCGTAGTGGCGCTTGGCGGTTTCATACTCAACGTGTGCGGTGTTGATGGTGATGCCGCGCTCACGTTCTTCGGGAGCTGCGTCGATGTCTGCGTAGCTTTTCTTTTGGCAAAGGCCTTTTTCAGCGAGCGTATTGGTGATCGCTGCGGTGAGGGTGGTTTTGCCGTGGTCGACGTGACCGATGGTTCCGATGTTAACGTGCGGCTTGTTGCGCTGGAATGATTCTTTAGCCATGGTGGTTGTTGTTCTGCTTGAGACGATTGAGATTTTTCAAATTTGCCCTGGAGCTCGCGGGGGGAATTGAACCCCCGACCTCATCCTTACCAAGGATGCGCTCTACCCCTGAGCTACGCGAGCAATCTGACATGTGGTGCTCCACCTTCAACCCGACAAAAACACCGCGACCGATCTCAAAACACGAGACTAGGCGCGGCACCCCTGACTTGCTGTGGGGAAGAGCGGCGGGACATTAGCAAAGTCGGGCACTCTGTCAAAAAAAATCTCAATGAAAAGGAAATTTATCCAAATCCCCTGACAACATAAGGATCAGGAGGTCGGAATATTCCCTTCCGGCACCCTCATCGACAGCCTGCGGATGGCCAAGATGCGGCATGATGTCGTCCCACACGACTCCAGCCTAACTGATAACTCGAAGAACCCAAACCGTTCATCGAAGAAAATGTTCCATTGCGAGGACTCCAGATTTACGGGAATCAACCCCCAAATGTAACATTTGAGCATGAGCGAAGGGATCTGGCAAATCACGGTTCGCCCACCGTCGGACTCGTCACCACGTCCGCAGTGGCTTTCACCGATCGTGTGAGAACTTCTTTCGCGCTCTTACCCGGCTTGAGCGACGGATGCGCCATCCCACGGTAACGCAGCGGTTTGTAACCGAGTCCTAATAAAGCGGCCAGCGGCGCTTGTTTCAGCCCAGGCTTCCAATACTGCGGACCACCGCCGGTTTCATAGTAATAGATCCACGTCTTTTCCGGATTCGACCAACCGGCACACAGGATCACATGACGCCTTGGGATGTTTAGTAAATCTCCAGGGCGCAGATCGGTGGCGCTCGGCAGGTTCGTTGCAGATGGATGGCAGCTTGCGGGTGTCATGCACCGTCGGCAGCTTGAGGCTGCGAGAAACGAAGCCCGAACAATCCACGCCTGCCGCGTGGGCGCTCACAGCCGAGTTATCGGACTTGCGTTTCGCAGGAGTGGAGACATCGCCAGCCGCGTGGCCATTTGCCACTGCGGCATCGAACGATGACGGACTATCAAATCCACCCCACTTATAAGGAATCCCTTCATTCACCTCGCCCGGAACCCACCAACCCTTGCGCGGTTGCTGCGGTTCGTGACCCGCATCCGGCGTGTTCACCAAGATGCCCCTCTTGTCCTTGCCGTGCAGGAGATTTCCCGCGAACGGCCGCCACGGGTGCGTGGCGAGGCTGCGGGCGATGGCCATCGACTCAGTGGGAGTGAGTTGTGATGGCGCGGAAGCATCGCCGGCCACCAGCGGAACCTCAGCCGGCTCCGGGGATTTCACCGCGCAGCCTGTCGCGAGCAGGGCTATCATCAGGGAAAACATTTTCACCCGCGCAAGCTGGGAGATTTAAGAGCTCCGGTCAAACCTATGCATTCCTTCGCGACTTTTGTGTTTTTGCGGAAAAAATCAGGTTTTCGAATGCGTCGGCGTTGGCCATTCGGATTGACCTGCGACGCCTCGGGCTGCAAAACCTTCACATGGCACACCGCCTTTTACTCGCGATCTCTGCCATCCATGGCATGGCACTCGTCTTCGCATTCGCGGAAACAAGTCCCAAACCCCATGTCGCGCTGGTGATCGGAAACGCGAAATATGAAGCCGCCATCGGCCCGTTGCGCAATGCGGTCAACGATGCCAAAGCGGTCACTAAAACCCTGCGCGGCCTCGGTTTCTCGGTCACCGAGAAACACAACGTCTCACGCGACGACCTGATGGAGGCAGTCGCCGGATTCCGCGCGAAAATCAAAGGAGCGGAGGTCGCTCTATTCTATTACGCTGGCCACGGAGTGTCCGTCGGCGGCTCTAACTACCTCATCCCCATCAAGTCCGGCTATCAGCCCGAGGGTGCCGACGACGCGACATTACGCATGCTCGCAGAAACAAAACTCTTCAACGCCGAACAAGCCGTCGCCGAAATGAGCGCCGCCGGCGGGCGGTGCAATCTCGTCATTCTCGATGCCTGCCGCAGCACCCCCATCGCCCGTAACCCCCGCAGCCGCGACGCGGCCAATCCCGGTGGTCTATCGGAAATGAAACCACCCGCCGGTTCGTTGATCGCCTTCGCCACCGACGCCGGCCGCACCGCCCAAGACGGCGATGGCACCAACGGCCTCTACACCAGCGAACTCCTCAAACACCTTCAGTCACCCGGCCTCACCATCGAGCAGGTTTTTAAACGAACCCGCGCCGGCGTCATGGAGCGCTCCGACGGCGCGCAAATCCCCGCCGAGTATTCGCGGCTTGTCGGCGACGACATCTTTCTAGCAGGCCCCTTCGCACCCGAGCCTGCGCCTCCCCCGGCACCCACGCTGCCCAAGGCCGAGCCAGTGAAAATCCCCACGCCCCGCGCCATTCATCAACTCGCTGCTGCGGGCCGCGTAGCCGATTGCATCGACGCCTTGCGCCTCACCGCTGCTGCCCACGGTCCCGGTGATTTCGCAGCCGCTCCGCTGGACGCCTTGCTGGAATCCGTCAAGGAAAGCCTCAAGGAAATCACGGCCCCCTCGCCAAAAGTCGAGGAAGTGATGAAAACCTGCCAACTCGCACTCGACGCCATCCGCGACTGCCTACCGCCCGAACACTCGAAGAACTCTGCACTCACCGCCAAGGCGCGCAATCGCCTCGGCGATTGCCTACTTCTGTCAGGCCGCGCCGAAGAAGCACTGCTGTCCTACCTCAACGCCGCGAAGCTCGCGCCCGAAGATTCCTTTCCCATCTTCAACTGCGGTCGAGCCCACCTCGCCCTCGGCCACACCGAAGAAGCCAAAGCCGACTTCACCACCGCCTCCAATCCCAAATTCAACCAGCCCACCGCCCGCAAACTCGCCGAAAAAGCACTTGCGGATATGCCGTGATGATTCCCCCGCCCCGAACTGCTTCGGACAACTAGAACGCCCTCCACCCCAGAACCCATTTCATTCCAGCGATGAGGTTCGGCTGCGGCGTTTCCAGCAGGAGGTGGAAAGGGTCGTTGGGGTGGAGTGCTCCGATATGTCGGAGCTTTCCCGCTGGCCGACATGTCGGCCAGCGGGAAAGCGGGGACATGTCCCGCGCAGTCCAAAAAGAGCCGCATGTCGCCGGGCCTCGCATTTTCAATTTACTGCGAAAGGTGGCAGCCGCGTGGGTAGTAATCAACGCGGATCCGTCAATCCACGATTCATTATCAACACTCCAAACTCCCATGAAGCCCACTCTGAACCGTCGCTCCTTCCTTGGAAACACCACTCTGCTGGGTGCCGGCCTCGCTGCCAGTTCCGTTTTCGCGGTGAACCTTCCTGCAAGCACCAAAAAGGTAAAAGTGGGGCTCATCGGCTGCGGCGGACGCGGCAATGGCGCGCTCGCGGATTTCATGGAAGCCTGCAAAATCCTCGGAATCGAGGTCGAGGTGACCGCGACGGCTGATGCTTTCAAAGACAAGGCCGAAGCCGCCGGGAAGAAATATGCGATCGCTGCGGAGCGCTGTTTTGAGGGCTTTGACAGCTACCAGAAAGTCATCGCCACAGATTGCGACTACGTCCTGATGGCCACTCCGCCGGCGTTCCGACCGGTCCATTTCGCGGCTGCCGTGGAGGCCGGAAAACATTGTTTCATCGAGAAACCCGTGGCGGTGGATGTGGCGGGTGCGCGCTCGGTCATCGCCACCGGCGAGAAAGCCAAGGCTAAGGGACTGGCGGTGGTGGCTGGCACCCAGCGCCGCCACATGGCCAGTTACCTGATGAACAAGGCGCTCATCGACGCCGGCGCGATCGGCCAGATCAAGGGCGGCGTGGTCCAGTGGAACAGCACCGTGCCATGGACAAAACGCCGCAACGAGGGCGAGTCCGACGCCTCCTACCTGGCGCGCAACTGGCTCAATTTCAACGAAATGTCCGGCGACCACATTGTCGAGCAGCACGTCCACAATCTCGACGTTGCGATCTGGTTCCTCGGCCGCCTGCCGGTGACCGCTGTCGGCTTCGGCGGACGGGCGCGCCGCCAAACAGGCAACATGTTCGACTTCTTCAGCGTGGACTATGACTTCGGCGACGACGTCCACATCCACAGCCAATGCCGCCAAATTACGGGGGCTTATGGTCGCGTGGGCGAGTTGTTCACCGGCACCGAAGGCGTGTGCTACGGCGGTGGAAAATTGAAGGGCAAGACGATCAGCGTCCCAGAAATCAAAGTGGATTCCGACAACGGCATGATCCAAGAGCACGTGGATTTGATCCGCAGTGTGATGACCGGCAAGCCGCTCAACGACGCGAAGAGCATCGCCGAGTCCACCTTAGTGGCGATCATGGGGCGGATTTCCGCCTACACCGGAGAGATCGTCCGTTGGAACGATCTGACGGAAAATGACAAGTCGCCGTTTTACAATCAGGTCTGCGCGCCTGCCGCCATCGACTTCGAAAAGGGCGACGTCAAAGCCCCCGAGGAAATCCCGCCAGTGCCCGGCAAGGCGTGATCTGTCAGGCTACTTCCGCCTCTGCCGGATGCGGAGCAGTGCCTTGAACATCCCCCAGGCATCGCGCAACGGCCTGACCTTACCGCCGGGTTTCTCGATCCAGTTCACGGGGATTTCCGACCACGTCGAGCCGTCGCACTTGAGCGCGCAGAGCAGCTCGGAATCGAAGGCAAGGCCGTTTTCCAAGAGGCTACTGGCGATGCGCCGATAGTGGCTGCCACGGAAGATTTTCGCGCCGCACTGCGGGTCCGCGCATTTGAGGCCCAGTATCAAATGCGTCGCTAGCAGGAAGCCGCGGTGGAAAATCCCGCGCCACGGGCTTTCGATAAATTCAGTGGTGGCCGTGCGCTTGCGAATGCCGAGCACCGAAATTTCCGAGTCCACCGCCGCATGGATGAGGCGCAGCATTTCGGCCGGGGTGACGCTGCCGTCGGCGTCCACAAAGGCGAGCCACGCGGCGTCCGGCCGCAGTGCCCAAGCTTCCCGCACGACGGCGCCCTTGCCGTGATGTTGCGCCGCGAGGTGGAGATGGACGCGAGGGAAAATTTCACCGAAGGCATCCCGGAGTTCGCGCAGCGGTGCGTGATCGCGCGCGTCCGAGCCATCGTCGGCGATGATCCAGTGGATCGGGAGCGGCGAGTCCGCGAGGGCGGTGGCGAGCGCAGTGCCAAAGCCCGCCAACCGCGCCGAATCATTCCAAACGGGAGTGACTAGCAGGATTTCGTGAGGGCGCGCGGGCATGGGTTTGAATGCACCAGTTTAACATTGCCGGCCAATCGTTTCTTTCATCGTATCCTGCCCTTTGATGAAACATGCGGCCATCATCGCCTGCTGGATCGCGGTGGTTTTCACCGGGACATTTCTGCGTTTTGACGAGATTTCAAAGCGCCCCTTCCATGCGGATGAAGCGACTGGTGCGCGGCTCACCGCCGCCCGGATGGAGTCCGGGGATTACCGCTTTGACCCGCTCCACTACCACGGCCCGACCTTGAGCCGACTGACGATGTCGCTCTGCCGCCTGCGAGGTGAAACCCACTGGCAGGAAATGACCAAGACCACGCCGCGCCTGCTCACCGCCAGTGCGGGCGTCCTGCTGCTGCTCGTCCCGCTGCTGTGGCGGCGGCGTTTCGGGGATGGCCCGATGCTGCTGGCAGCGGCGATTTTAGCGACTTCCCCGCTGCTGGTTTACTACAGCCGGATGTTCATCCACGAATCGCTGCTGGTGCTATTCGGGATGCTTGCCTTGGCCTCACTGATCCGCGCGCCGCGCTGGGGCGTCCCGGGCTTACTCGTCGGCCTGATGTTCGCCACCAAGGAGAGCTTCGCTATCAGCATGATCGCGTGGGCGGGCGCAGCGGTGTTAGTCGCTTTAGAAAACCGCAAGCAACTCGACCGCGCGTGGTGGATTTCTGCATGGCGGGAATACCGCGTCTCCGTCGCCACCTCGCTGCTGGCCGCCGCGCTGGTCGCGGGATGGTTCTACACCGACGGCTTCCGCCAGCCGAGCGGCGCCATCGACGCAGTGCGCACTTTCTTCGTTTATGAAACGGTGACCGGGCACGACAAATCCTTCAGCTACTATTTCCACCTGCTCGCGCTGCCCACAAAATCGGGCGGTGTCTGGTGGTTCGGCACGCCGGTGGTGGCGCTCGCGCTGCTAGGTTTCGCGGCCAACTTCCGCCAGCCCATCGTCCGCGTCATCGCCTACGCGGCGGCTGGGCATTTCGCGATTTACAGCCTCATCGCTTACAAAACACCGTGGCTGGCCTGCCTGCCGTGGGCGCACGTCTGCCTGCTCGCTGGCTTCGGCGTCGCGGGATTTTCCACACGTCGGGCGTGGCTGAAATTTTCAATCAGCCTGCTAGTCGGCGCGTGTCTCGTCACCCAGTTCAGCCAAGCAAGGCGTGCCACCGGTCGCTTCGCCTCCGACGCGCGCAATCCTTTCGCTTATGTCCCGACTCGTCCTGACATCGAAACGCTCGCGCCGTGGCTCGCACAACTCCGCCAGTCCGCGCCCGGAAATTCGCTGGAGCCGGTGGCGGTCATCGGCACGGATTACTGGCCGCTGCCGTGGTATCTGCGGTCGTTTGGAAAAATCGGTTACTGGCCGCAACCGCCGGAAAACCTCGCCTCCATACCGCTCGTTTTCGCGATGCCGGAGACTGCGGAGGCCGTCGCGAACCAGCTCGCACCATCCCACACTCCCCTGCCCCGCAGCCTGCGCACCGAGGTGCCGGTGACTTTGTTCGTCAGAAACGACATCTGGAACCAATGGATGCTAACCGGCAAATGACGCCATTCCCCACAGCCCGGTTGTTCACCCACGAGGCGATGAACACGACCTTCCACCTGCGGATTTGCGAAGCCGCCGAAAGCACTGCACACGACATGGCGCGCGAGTGCTGCGATCACCTCGATTTCCTCGAAGCCCGCCTCAGCCGCTTCATCGAGGACAGCGACGTCTCGCTCATCAACCGCATGCAGGCCGGCCAGACGCTCTACATCAACGAGTTCACTCACGAGTGCTTGTTAGCCGCGCTCGACGCTTACGCCCGCACCGGCGGCTTGTTCGACATCACGCTCGGCAGCCGCATCGAGCACCGGAAATCTGCCGACTCCGGCCCCGTCCCGCCGCTCACCGGCCAGCTCACAATCCATCCGGACGTGCCCGCCGTGACCTGCGGCGCGCCCGGCCGCGAGATCGACCTCGGCGGCATCGGCAAGGGCTTCGCACTCGACCAACTCCGGCGGCTTCTCCTCGACTGGGGCGCGGACGGCGGGCTGCTGACGGCGGGTGCCAGCTCGATGCTCGCCTTCGGCCCGCACGCATGGCCGATTGAACTAACCGGCGACCGTGATTCAGAACGCATCGCGCTTTTTTGCCAATCCCTCAGCGCCTCGGGCACCGCGATCCAAGGCAGCCACATCATTCACCCCGCTGGTGAAACGGCCATGCCCTCCGAGCCCTGCCGCCGCGTGTGGGTCACCGCGCCCACCGCCACGCTGGCAGAAATCTGGTCCACTGCGCTGATGCTCGTCGAGCCGGGTGAGATTGCGAATTTCATCGCCGGTGAGGAAACGATCGGCACCGTGCATCTTCAGATCCATGACCGGCCCGTGCTTCTTTCGCACGCGATTGGGGATTGCAGATCGTGATTTGGGGATTAGAAGGCGGCGGCGGATTTTCCAGCGCCACTACTCCATGTCATCCCCAGCCACCACTCCGCAGTCCGCCATTGTTATCGGCGGCACCATCGCCATTGACCACGTCAAAACTCCGGAGGCGGAGGCTGCCAATTTGCTGGGCGGCTCGGCGGCTTACGCGGCGCTCGCAGCTTCATTTTTCAGCCGCTCGGTGTCGCTAATCGGGATCATCGGCCATGATTTCCCGCAGGAACATTTGGAGATGCTGGAAACGCGCGGAATCTCGCTCGACGGAGTGGAGCGCTCGGAAAGTGAGTCATTCACCTGGTCCGGCGAATACCACGCGAACATGAACGAGCGGACAACCCACCGAGTGGGCTTGAATGTTTTGGAAAGCTGGCAAGTGAAAGTGCCCGCGACATCGGCGGGTGCGACCGTCGTGGTGCTGGCGAACATGTCGCCGGACAATCAGATGGAAATGCTCGGCCAGTGCGGGATCGGAAATGGCACCGCCGCAGGCTCGCGATTCGTGATCGCAGATACGATGGATTTGTGGATCGAGATCGCCAACGCGCGCTTGCACGAGGTGCTGCCGCAGTTGGATTTGTTCGTGCTCAACGAGGGCGAGGCGCGGGAACTGGCGGGGACTTCGAATTTAATCAAAGCCGGACGCCTGCTTTTAGAAAAGGGCCCACAGCACGTGGTGATCAAGCTGGGAGAGTTCGGGGCAATTTTGTTTTCGTCGGCCGAGGACTCGGAAGTCGAACTATTCCGCGCATCCGCCTGGCCACTGGAAGCGGTGGCTGACCCGACGGGTGCCGGGGATACTTTCCTGGGCGCAATGGCCGGCTATCTGGCAGCGCAAGGAGCGCCGCCCTACGCGCCGGCGACTCTGCGGCAAGCGATCGTGCAGGGCTCGATGCTGGCGTCGTTCACTTGCGAGGCGTTTTCGACGCGGCGACTCGAAGAGCTCTCAGCAGAGGATTTGGCAGAGCGACTGGAATTATTCCGCGCGACGACGGCTTGGTGATCTCACTGGATTTTCCCAACAACCTCGCGGGTAGCGTCTTGCACGTTACTTGAAGTGAGCAGGTCGGAAACAATCACGACGCGGCGTGCTCCGGCGGCGAGGACTTGCGGCAGGGTTTCTCGGGTGATGCCGCCGATGCAGAACGCGGGGATTTTTGAACCAACTTCACGCTCCATGGCGGCTATTTCGTGCAGGCCGATGGCTGGCCGACCGGCTTTGGTAGGAGTCGGGAAAAGCGGGCCGAAACCAATGCAGTCGAAGCCCTCGGCGAGGGCAGCGCTGGCCTGGTCGAGGGAATGGGTGGAGCGACCGATGATTTTGCCGGGGCCGACGATTTCGCGGGCGGCAGCGAGCGGGCCATCGTCCTGGCCGATGTGAACGCCGTCGGCATCGAGGGCGGCGGCGAGAACGGGGAAATCATTCAGAATGAAGGGAACTCCCGCGGCGCGGCAGAGCGGAAGCAGGCGGCGGGCGACTCGCTCGATAGTGGCGAGGTCTTTGCCTTTGGCGCGGAGCTGGAGGAGGTGGGCACCACCGGCCAATAAAGAGCCTGTGACGGTTTCCGCGTTTTCCTCTGGGACGTAGCCGAGGTCGAGGATGCAGTAGAGGCGCGGGTTATTCATAAGTCTTATAGGTCTTATAAGACCTATCTCTTCTCACTTCACGCGCTCTTCCAAATATCTCGCGACCCAGCCGATGTCATACGTCCCGGCCGCGAAATCTGGGTGGGCTATGATTTCCTGCTGGAAGGGAATGGTCGTTTTGATGCCGCGGATCATGAACTCGCCAAGGGCACGCTTCATGCGGGCGATGGCGATTTCTCGGGTGGCTCCGGTGACGATGAGCTTGGCGATCATCGAGTCATAATGCGGCGGGACGGTGTAGCCGGAATAGACGTGGGTATCGACGCGGACGCCCTTTCCGCCGGGGGCATACCAGAGGTCGATGGTGCCGGGGCTGGGAGTGAAGTTATTAAAAGGATCTTCGGCGTTGATGCGGCACTCGATGGAGTGGCCGCGTGGCTGAGCATCGAGGACGTGCTTTGAAAGCGATTGACCGGCGGCGACACGGATTTGCTCCTTGATGAGCTCGCAGCCCATGACTTCCTCGGTGACCGGGTGCTCGACCTGGATCCGGGTGTTCATTTCCATGAAATAGAAATTCTCGGCCTTTTCATCGACGAGGTATTCGATGGTGCCCGCGTTCTGATAACCGATGTTTTTAATGAGGTTCACCGAAGCTTCGCCCATGCGGGCACGCAGCTCAGGTGTGAGGAGCGGCGACGGGCATTCTTCGATGATTTTCTGGTTCCGGCGCTGCATCGAGCAGTCGCGCTCACCGAGGTGAATGAAATTCCCATGGGAATCGCCGATGACCTGGAACTCGACGTGGTGGGGGTTTAGAACGAGTTTTTCGAGGTAGCAGTCCCCATTCCCGAAGCAGGCGATGGCTTCATTCGACGCGGCCATGAACAGGCTGATGAACTCTTCTTCCTTGAAACAAGGGCGCATACCACGGCCACCACCGCCGGCGGTGGCTTTGATCATGACGGGGAGGCCGATTTTTTTCGCGGCGGCGAGCGCGGTTGCGGCGTCCGGCATGATGTCGGTGCCGGGAGTGATGGGGACTCCGTTGGCGATGGCGGTGGCGCGTGCCGTTGCTTTGTCGCCCATCATGGAAATCACTTGATGGGACGGCCCGATAAAAGTGAGGCCGGAGCTGGCGCAAATCTGGGCGAAGCGGGCATTTTCCGAGAGAAATCCATAACCGGGGTGGATTGCGTCCGCGCCGGTGATCTCGGCGGCGGCGATGATCCGGTCGATTTTGAGATAGGATTCTTTGCTGGAGGCTGGGCCGATGCAGACGGATTCGTCGGCGAGCTGGACGTGCATGGAATCCACGTCGGCCTCGGAATAAACGGCGACTGATTCGACATCAAGCTCGCGGCAGGCGCGGATGATGCGGAGGGCGATTTCACCGCGATTGGCAACTAGGACGCGCTTGAACATTTTAAGAAGTGGCAAGTGAGCAGGAAAAACAGCATCATTTGATGCGGAAAAGGACATCGCCGTATTGCACGGGAGTGCCGTCTTCGGCGACGCAGGCGCAGATAGTTCCGGCGCGCTCCGCCTTGATCTCGTTCATGACCTTCATGGCCTCAATGATGCAAAGCGTCTGGCCGATGGAGACGACGCTGCCGACATCGACGAAATTCGGGGCGTCTGGGGCGGGCTTCAGATAGAAGGTGCCAACCATGGGCGAGGTGATTTCCGCGCCTTCGGCGACGGGTGCGGCCGGGGCGGCGGCGACTGGAGCCGGGAGCGCGGCGACTGGGGCTTGCGCGGTCGGCAGGGCGGAGAGCAGGCCGCGGAGGTCGTCGAGGTCCGCGCCTTTTTTGAGTTTGAGGTGAAAGTCCCCTTTGGTGAGGTCGAAGTGGGTGAGCCCGTGCTCATTCATGAGCTCGACGATGCGGCGGATTTCCTGGAGTTCCACGGTGAGAGAAGGTTGGGAGTTGGAGTGGACGAGTGCCGATCCGACGGGATGGGGTTCGTCGGCGCTAGCTAGAAGGAGCTAGCAAAGAGCGTCAAGCGGAATGGGGACGGTGACGAAAGGAGCCTTCCTCCGCCCCGCTCAAAGTGCGCCGAAGCGCTGCACCAGCGTTTGCTTGCGAAAGGCAAAAATCGTTTTCAACTTTTCCCGGACGAAAACCGCGTGGGCAATGGCTCCAAAGGGACCACAACCGAGGCCGTAATGCACCAAATCCCGCATCAGCACGCCACCCGGAATTTCCTCGAAGCTGTGACGGTGATGCCAGAATTTATACGGCCCGAACCGCTGCTCATCGACGAAGGATTTCCCCTCGTCCACGGCTTTGATCTCCGTGACCCACGGCACCCAGATGCCGGGCAAAATCTTCACTTTGTAAGTGATAATCTGCCCCTCATACATTTTTTCGCCCGGCAGACTGACGATTTTGAATCCGAGGGCGTCGGGCGTGATTTCGTCGAGATTCCGGGGCGATGAGAAGAATTCCCAAGCGGCGTCGAGGGTGATGGGCAGGCGTTGTTCCTGTTCAAGCATGTGAAGAGTCATAATCTACGGAAGTTCAAGCGGCTGTGTGACCGCGCAAGTGGGGATTTTCGCAAGTTTCTTGTGCCGGGCGGATGAAACGGCTAATTCATCCGTCATGGATTTTGAAACACTGAGCGCGTGGGCGGACGAGGAGTTGAAGGCATTGGTGAAAATCCTGCCGAAGGACATTCAGGACGCGGCAGAAAAAGTCGCCATCGCCTTCGAGGAAAAACCCGGGCAAGGTGCTTACGATGATCAGCTTGACGGCGACGAGCTCGGGCTATTCGAAGGCCCTTGCGCGCTCGACGAGGCCGGCCCGGAAGAACTCCCGCGCATCCGACTGTTTCTCCTGAACTTGTGGGAATGGACCGGCGAGGAAGAGCACGACTACCGCGACGAAGTGGGCACCACTTTCCTCCACGAGCTCGGCCACTACCTCGGTTGGGACGAAGATGAAATCGCGGAGCGCGGGCTGGAATAACCGTGTTCCGGCTGCCTCAACGGATTCTTCGCGCTTCCGACTGAGACAACCGGAACTCTTTCCTCGTTGGAAAACCCCCGGCTTTTTCCACCAGAAAATCAGTTGCGCCAAAATTAAAGGGCCGTAAACCTTCCGGCATGAATTTTGAAATTCTCTCGCTCGCCCAAGTTGGCCTCGCTCCCGGTGGTTTTTCGATGACTTACCTCGTCATCATCGGCGCTTCCATGCTGGCGAGCTTCCTCATCAGCGGCACGCTCAAGCGCCGGTTCAACGAGTATTCTCAAATCCCGGTCCGCATGACGGGCGCACAAATCGCCGAGGCCATGCTCCGCCAGCACGGGATCAATGACGTGCAAGTCATCTGCACGCCCGGCCACCTCACCGACCATTACGATCCGACGAAAAAAACCGTCAATCTCAGTGAGTCGGTTTATTCGGTGAATTCAGTGGCCGCCGCTGCGGTGGCCGCCCACGAGTGCGGCCACGCCGTCCAACACCAACAAGCGTACGTCTGGCTCGGCCTTCGTTCGAAGCTGGTGCCCGCCGTCCAATTTTCCAGCAAGATGCTTAACTGGCTGATGATCATTGGACTACTCGGTATCGGCGTGGCTCACAGTCCAATGATGTTGTGGGCTTGGGTGGCGCTTTTCGGAGTGACCACCGTGTTTTCGGTGATCACGTTGCCCGTCGAATTCGACGCCAGCCGCCGCGCGCTGGCCTGGATGGAAAGCAGCGGAGTCGCCGCCAGCATGGAGCATGACAAGGCCAAAAACGCGCTTTTTTGGGCTGCGATGACTTACTTTGCCGCCGCCGTCGGCTCGATCGCCCAGCTCGCGTATTTCCTGATGATGGCACTCGGTGGCCGGCGGAATGAGTGAGGCGAGAAATAAAAACGCACGAACCGGTCCCGCAATTCTGTCAAATCAAGCGCCTGTGAAAGCAGGCGCTTTTTCATGACGACAGAACAGCTTGCCGCCGGGGGTATAAAAGCAACAACGCTTCCGCCGCTCATGAATAAAAAACCGCCTCACTTGCCATTCGGTTTTGCTTTTGCGGCTTGCCGTTGGCGGCCCGGTGCCTGCGGAGTCGTCGCCGGGATTTTCACCGCCACCCTCGCCACCGCCAAGAAACGCGCCAACAGTCTCTGCCAGCGTTACGCCTCGAAGAGTTCGGAGTGAAGGAGAAACGCTTCGGTGACTCGACCGGCGCGTTGCGGAAAATTTAGCGACGGTTTGGCGCTTGCCCGCAGGCGAAGCGGCGGGACAAGGTCGCGGCAGGCCATGAAAGAACTCATCGAAGAACTCGAACGCTGGGGAGCGGATGTGATCTTCGGCCGCGCCAAGGGCTTGCGGGCGGCTCTGATGCGGTTCGCGATGCGCGCGCTGTCCGGAGTTTTCCGCATGATCGTGCAAATCCGGCTATGGCGCTACCGCAGCGGCTGGCGCGGGCAGCATTATTTGGGCGCGCAAGTGGTGGCCATTGGAAACATCACGGTGGGCGGCACGGGCAAGACGCCAGTGGTTGAGTTGCTTGCGAAGTCGCTGCGCGACCGCGGGCGGCGAGTGGCGATTCTTTCTCGCGGCTACAAGAGCAAGAAACTCGACCGGCCGCAGAAGTGGCAGGATT
>JBEGUC010000045.1:0-19607 GCA_041179105.1 Verrucomicrobiota bacterium
AATCCCGCGGATCGAGCTCCAGCAGGACCGGCACCAACAAGCCCTGGGTTTCCAGAACCCCGTCGCCGTGGTTCAGGAGCTTTTCAAAATAAATCCGCTCCTTCGCCGCTTTGGGATCGAAAAGCACAAGCCCGTCCTCGCTCTCGAGCAGCACGAAACGCTGATGCAGCATCCCCACCAGCCGGAAATCTGGCGCTCCCCCGGCGACTGGCGGCGGCGATGTCTCCACCACCAGCTCCGGCAAAACCGGCTGCGGCGCGTGAAACTCAATAACTGCGGGCGAAATCTCCACCGCCGCCGCCCGTTCAATCCGCGGCACCACCACCGGAGCCGCTGGCCTCAAGCCGACAGCCACCGCTTCCAAAATCGCGTCCCGCACATCCACCGGCCGGTGGAACCGCACTTCACGCTTCGCCGGGTGGACATTCACATCCACCAACGTCGGCTCCAAATCGATCCACAACCACGCCGCCGGATACATTCCATCCGAAATCGCGCCGCGAAATCCTTCCGCCAGCGCCCGTGAAATCACCGCGTCCTCGACTGGCCGACCGTTGAGGAACACAAACTGGTGCCGCCTCCCCTTCCGCGCGTGGCTGGCGGGCAGCACGTAACCTTGCACGGAAATCCCGTTGCCATGCGTCAGCGGCAGCGCGAGCAGCTCCCGCGACAACTCCGTGCCCAGCAACTGCCGCACCCGGTCCACCGCCTTCGCTGCCGGCGGCAAATCGAAAACTTCGCGATCATCCCGCCGCAGCCGAAATCTCACATTCGGCGCCGCCAGTGCGTGCAGCCGCAACTGGTGCTCCACGTGCGCCGCCTCGGTCGTTTCCGCCCGCAAAAATTTCCGCCGCGCTGGCATATTGTAAAAAAGCGCCTTCGCCTCGATCACCGTGCCTGGCGCGCAGCCCGCGTCCCTCACGTCGCGGACTTTTCCCCCGTCCACCCAGATTTCCGTGCCCGCGACGACGTCCGTTTCCCGCGTCACCATTCGAAACCGCGACACGCTGGCGATGCTCGGCACCGCTTCCCCGCGAAATCCCAGCGTCATGATGGCCGCCAAATCCCCTGCCGTCCGCAGCTTGCTCGTCGCGTGTCGCTCCAGCGACAGCAATGCGTCCTCGCGCGACATCCCGCAGCCGTCGTCGCTCACCCGGATCAACGCCGAGCCGCCGCGATCGATGTCCACGCGGATTTCCCGCGCTCCGGCGTCGATGCTATTTTCGACCAGCTCCTTGACCACCGAAGCCGGGCGCTCGACCACCTCGCCCGCCGCCACCTGGCTGGCGAGAATATCGGAGAGCACGCGGATTTTGGGCACGCCAGAGAGTTCAGACTCCAGAGCCCAGAAACAAGACGGAACAAGCTCGACGACACATCTTCTCTGAATTCTGGATTCTTGCCTCTGGACTCTCGCCTCTGGCATCTTCAATCTCCCGCCGCATGGCTGGCTTTTTCAAATCCCTACTCAACAAGATCATCAATCGCGCGGAAATCGATTGGGACGACCTCGAAGCCGATCTCATCAGCTCCGACCTCGGAGTCCGCATGAGCACCTCAATCATCGACGAACTCCGCGCCCTCGGCCGCGAGGTTTCCGCCGATGACGTCGTGGAAACCACCCGCCGCCATATTTCCAAGCGGCTGCCGGAAAATTTCCAGCCACCCGCGCCGCGGGCCGATGGCAAACCGTTCGTGATCCTCGTCGTCGGCGTGAACGGGACTGGCAAAACCACCTCCTCGGCCAAGCTCGGCCTCTGGCTTAACCAGCGCGGCCACTCCGTGATCCTCGCCGCCGCCGACACCTTCCGCGCCGCTGCCGTCGAGCAACTCCAGCGCTGGGGCGAGCGGCTGAAACTCCCGGTCGTGAAGGGAAATCCCAACGCCGACCCGTCATCGGTCTGTTTCCACGCCCATCAGAAAGCCATCGCCGACAAGACGCAATTCCTCATCTGCGACACCGCCGGACGCATCCATACCCGGCATAATTTAATGGAAGAACTCGGGAAAATCCGCCGCACGCTTGCCAAGCAGGACGAAACCGCGCCGCATCTCACCTTGCTCGTTGTTGACGCCACCACCGGCTCGAATGCCCTCCAACAGGCAAAAGAATTCCACAAAGCCAGCCCGCTCGACGGCCTGATCGTCACCAAGCTCGACGGCTCAGGAAAAGGCGGCATCGCCGTGACCATTCACGACCAACTCGGCATCTCGCCGCGCTTCCTCGGCACCGGTGAGGAGCCCGGGGCGTTCTCGATTTTCGAGAAGGAATCCTTCGTGAAGGAAATTCTGTAACGGGTGCCGGCTGTCCTCAGCCGGGAGCGGCCGTTTGTTACACTGCCGCGCATCAGGATTTGTGAAATAGGGAGGAGGGACCTTGTTGTCCTCTCTTCCTTGTTTCCCAGAGAAGAGGCGACAATAAGGTCGCCACTCCTTAGCCCGCCTCACTCACTCTTCCTCGAACTTGCGGCTGATAAGGTCGCCGAGTGCTTCGAGGGCGGCATCCGCATCAGAGCCATCGGCGCTGATGGAGATGACGGAGCCGTTACCGGCCGCTAACATCATGAGGCCCATGATGCTCTTGCCATCGACTTCCTCGCCATCTTTTTCCACGAAGATGTCCGACTGGAAGCGGTTGGCCGTTTTGACGAATTGCGCGGCGGGGCGGGCGTGGATGCCGAGCTTGTTGAGAATGGTGTAGTCTTTTTGGGCCATGAGAAAAAATGGGAAAAGGCTTGCGCCGGGCGGAATGTAGGAAGGGAAACGGGCGGCTCCAAGGTTAAAATTGCGGAACAATTTCCACCCGCCATCCGCCGGAAAAACAATGAGCCAGCCCGGTTTTCACGGACTGGCTCATTGGAAAAACGAAGCTTTGCGACCGGTTACGGAAGCAAGTTGATCGCGCGAGATTGCTTGATCGCGTTATTGATTTTGCGGTGAAGTTTCGCGGAAACTCCGGTGACGCGGCGCGGAAGGATTTTACCGGTTTCGGTCGTGAACTTCGTGAGAAGCTCCGGGTTGGTGGCGACGACTTGGTCGGCCGGGATGTCGTGACGGCGACGCGTCATACGACGATTCGCCTTACGGAAGTTGATACGGCGCTGAATTGTTTTTGGCTCGGACATGGGAAATGTGGGCGGAGTTCGCGGTTAGCGGAGTTCGCGGTGAAGGGTGCGGCGCTTGAGGAAGTGATTGAATTTCACTTTCTCGAGGCGACCTGGCGTACGGAGGCTCTTTTTGTTACGCGTGGTGACGTAACGTGAGGTCGGCTTGCCCTCGGCTTTCGCTTCGGTGCATTCTAGGATGATAATCTCGCGTGGCATGACTGGTGGGGCGGAGACTTTGCTTTAATCGTCGTCTTCGTCAAGAGAAACTGCTTCAGAATCTTCATCTTCGACATATTTACCTCCGCTGAAGCCAACTTCGTTGGACGGACGGAAGCGGCGGTTGCCATATTCCTTCTCCCATTGGCCTTGGCATTCGACCGTGAGACGGGCGAATGGGATCGCTTCGAGACGGGCTTGGGGAATCTTGCGGGCGGACATTTCGCAAATGCCGTAGGAGCCTTGCTTGATCCGATAAAGCGCCTGCTCGATTTCATAAAGCGCGTCCTGTTCCTTCGCGAGGACGGAGAGGGCGAAGTCGCGGTCATAGGCATCGCTGCCGGCATCGCCTTGGTGCTGGCCGCTGCCGGAGGCTTCGGAGCCTTCGGGCGCGTTGCGGATGGTGTCGCGGGCCATGTCGGACACGGCGTCCACGAGATCGTCGCGGAGATCAAGAAGGCGTTGGCGTTGTTTTTGGACGAAGGCGACGCTGTGACTGCCATTGCTGCCGGGAGCGACCGGACCGTCCGCATGCAGCGGTGCCGCCTTGGGTGGCACGAAGGGCGGCCGGACCGGCGCGGGAGGCGCGGGGAAATCGACGACGGAAGAGCGGGGCTTGGCGGCAAGTAGCTTTTTCGCAGCAGCGGCCGACTTGGCAGAGGCGTCAACCTTCACCGACTCAACGGTCTCGGTTTTCGAAGCTTTCACTTCCTTTGCGACCGGGTTGGCGGATTCTTCCGCCGTCGGGGAATCTTTTTTGACGGATTTCTCGGCGACCGCATTCTTAATAGGCGCGGTTTTTTTGAGAGTTGCTACCTTTGGAGCCGATGCCGGTTTTTTCGGCGCTTTGGCGACGGGCTTCTTGGCCGCTGCAACAGGCTTGGAGGACTTGACGGCGGGCTTGGTTTCCCCGTTTTGGGGCGCAGGATTGGGAGTGGTTTTCTTCGCGGCCATGGCGCAGAGATGAGGATGCGGGTGATGGAAAAATTGTGCCGCCCTACCCGAAATGGAAATTTGGCGACGTGACGAGCGCGGTGGGTTAGCCCGTGATCCACTCTCCAGCAAGCGAAAACTCCAGACCCTGCTAAAATAAGTGATTCGCCAGGTTTTAGGCGGGAGGCTTGAAATACCCAAGCGGCTCCCTAAGGTGCGGCCCCGCCATGCAGCTCAGCGCCATCGTCGAAGCCCTCTTTATCGCTTCCCAAAATCCCCTACCATCCGAGGAAATCGCCCGGTTGGTGCGCGCCCGCGTCGCCGAGGCAGAGGACGTGAAAATTCGCGAAACCGAGGAGGCCAAAACCTCCCCCGCCCTGCCGGACTGGCTGCTTGCCCTCGCCGCAACCTCTGCGGAAAAAGTCGCGGAAGCCATCACCGCGCTCAACGACACCTACCAAGAAAGCGGGCGCGCCTTCACCATCATCGAGCGCCCAAAAGGTTGGAAACTTTTCACCCGCATCGAATACGGCGAATTCGTCCGCCAGCTTTTCCCCGGCCGCAAACCCGAGCGGATGAGCGGCCCGGCCATGGAAACCCTCGCCATCATCGCCTACCGCCAGCCCATCACCAAGGCCGCCATCGAGGCCGTCCGCGGCGTGGCTTGCGACGGGATGATCCAAAAACTTCTCGACCGCGACTTGATCCGCATCGGTGGCCGCGCAGAACTTCCCGGCCGCCCGCTGCTTTACGAAACGACGGATCTCTTTTTCGAGCACTTCGGCATCCGCTCCATCGACGACCTTCCCAACGCCACCGAACTCCGCAAGGTGAAGCTGCCCGAGCCCGCGCAAGCACCGGCACCTGCCGCCGAGTCCGAGCAACAACTCGCCCTCGGCATCCCGGCTGCCGCCGCGAGCGACGAATCCTCCACTGACTCCTAAACACCCCATTTTTTCCCGTGAATCTCGACGACATCCGCAACCAGATCGACACCATTGACCACGACCTACTCGACCTGCTCTCCCGCCGCGCCGATCTGGTGCATGAAGTGGGCGTGGTGAAAAAGCGCGACAACCTGCAAATTTACGCGCCCGAGCGAGAGGAAGCGCTGCTCCGCCGACTCATCGAGATGAACCAAGGCCGCCTGCCGGAAAAATCCATCCGCGCGATTTACCGGGAAATCATGTCCGCCGCCCTCGCGCTCGAGGATGACCTCACCATCGCCTACCTCGGCCCGGAAGGGACTTGGACCCATCAGGCGGCGATCAAGAAATTCGGCCACTCAGTGAATTACTCCGCGCAGCCGAATTTCTCCGATGTTTTCGACCAAGTCGCCCGCCGTGCCGCGAGCTACGGCGTCGTGCCCATCGAGAACTCCACCGAAGGCGCGGTCTCGCACACGCTCGACTTGTTCGTGGACTCGCCGCTGCATATTTGCTCGCAGATTTTACTCCGCATCGAAAACGGCCTGATGGCGGCCATCCCACGCTCAGAAATCAAGACGCTGTATTCGCATCCGCAAGTATTCGGCCAATGCCGGGCGTGGATTTTGAGAAATTTCCCGGAGGCGGATCTCGTCGAGGTTTCCTCCACCACCAAGGCCGCGCAGATCGCCCGCGACCAAGCCGCCCACGGAGCCGCCGCCCTCGGCGGACCACTCGCCGCAGAAATGTATGGCCTCACCCTGCTCGAAGAATCCATCCAAGACCGCGCCACCAACACCACCCGCTTCCTCGTCATCGGCGAGAAACCCTGCCCACCCACCGGCAACGACCGCACTTCCATCCTTTTCGCCATCCACGACCGGCCCGGTTCATTGGTCAAAGCACTCCAAGCGTTCGACCAATTTCATATCAATATGTCGAAAATCGAGTCGCGCCCGTCCAAGCGCAAAGACTGGGAATACATCTTCTACGTCGATCTCGCCGGCCATTGCGACGACACGAAAGTCGCCGAAGCCCTCGAAGAACTCGGCAAACATTGCTCGCTCGTCAAACTCCTCGGCTCCTATCCAGATACCGGTGAGTGAAATTTACGAAAAATCGATGCATTGCAGACTAGCCTTACCGAAAAAAAGCTGAGTAGCATTCCCCCTCATGAACGGCACAGCGGAATTAATCATCGACGGCAAGCCCATCACGCTGCCCACAATTGTAGGATCTGAGGGAGAAGTCGGCATCGACATCGCCACCCTTCGGGCAAAAACCGGAGCGATCACGCTCGACCCCGGCTACGGCAACACCGGTGCCTGCAAAAGCGCCATCACCTTCATCGACGGCGAAAAGGGCATCCTCCAATACCGCGGTTACGACATCGCCGAACTCGCCCAGAAAAGCACCTTCATCGAGACCGCCTACCTCGTCATCTACGGCGAGCTACCCACCCCCGCCCAGCTTAGCGAATTTTCCGGAATGCTCACGGAAAACCAAATGCTTCACGAAGGCATGCGCCATCATTTCGAAGGATTTCCGCCCACCGCCCACCCGATGGCCATCCTCTCCTCGATGATCAACGCGGCGTCTTCCTACCATCCCAATCTGATTCACGCCCGAGAAGAGCGCTTCCCCTTCCACGCCGCGCGCCTGATTTCTCAAGTCCGCACCATCGCCGCCTTCTCCTACCGCAAGGCCCACGGACTGCCCTCCATTTACCCAAAAAACAACCTCAATTACACAGAGAACTTCCTTCACATGATGTTCTCGTATCCCGGCGAGGACTGCGAATTGAAGCCGGAAGTCGTCAAAGCGCTCGACCTCATTTTCCTCCTTCACGCGGACCACGAGCAAAACTGCTCCACCTCCACCGTGCGGATGGTCGCCTCCAGCCGCGCCAACCTATTCGCCTCCGCCTCCGCCGGCGTCTGCGCCCTCTGGGGCCCGCTCCACGGCGGCGCGAACCAAGCCGTCCTCGAAATGCTCGAGGAAATCCACCAGGAAGGCGACGACGGCACCAAGTTCCTCACTGAGGTCAAAAACAAAACCGGTAACCGCAAGCTCATGGGCTTCGGCCACCGCGTTTACAAAAATTTCGACCCACGCGCCGTCATCATCAAGGAACAATGCGACAAAGTCCTCGCCCAGCTCCACGTCTCCGACCCGCTGCTCGACATCGCCAAAAAGCTCGAAGAAATCGCTCTTAACGACGAATACTTCGTCTCCCGCAGACTTTATCCGAACGTCGATTTCTACAGCGGCATCATCATGCGCGCCATCGGCATCCCCATGGACATGTTCACCGTACTCTTCGCCATCGGTCGCATGCCCGGCTGGATCGCTAATTTCAAAGAAGTGATGGACGATTCAGACAGCCGCATCTCGCGCCCACGCCAGATTTACACCGGAGCGACCCTCCGCACCTACAAGGCGCTCGCCGAGCGCGCCTGACCGTGACACAGGCATTCCTGCCTGTTCTTCAGGAAGTTGGATTTGCGGCATCGCCGCAGGCTGCCCCGGTCGGTTCAAAACTGCCAGACCGGGTTCATCGGTTTGCCCGGAGAACCGGCAACTTCCCGTTAAAAATCAGGGTGTCCGAGCATGGAGAATCGCTGCTTCCAGTCGCTCTTCCACCCGCAGCCTGAGGTGGGTGAAGAAGTCGGCAGAATCGTCGAGACCGGCGGTCTTGGCAAAGCGGATGAGTGGATCTAGCAACCATTTTTCCGTCGGCGTCAGCTCGGCCTTCAGAGTGCCACCGCGCAGTTGCGAATGAATCCACATGAGGCTGGAAGGGATGTGCGCGCTAGGACCTGCGGCTACTTTCAATGCCGCCGCGTGGAGTGCCGCGAAGTCCTCATCCTGACGATAGGCACGGACGGCGCGCCCGATGGCAAAGATATGCGAAGAAAACTGGCGTAAATCCTCAGCTTCGGGGTCGTCGAAAATTTCACGCACTCGGAGCAATTGGAAGTCCCCCTGTGGACCAATCGCCTTGAGTTGCCCGAATAAATTTCCCCAGAGATTCACCAAGGCTTTGTCGAACTCGACCCGCACAGGCGGCAGCGTGTCCTCGGTTTCGAACCACCCGCCGAGGTCGCGCAGGAGGCTAGCCGCGTGATTCCGGCTCTCGCGGCTTCCTCCCGTGAGAATCGTCCGACCCAACGGTCCGGGGTGATAGATGGCCGATCCTCCGGCTCCTTCGCGGTGGCCGGTTTGGAGAGTCACGCCACGCAGCAGCTTGCCAACGATCACAGTCATCGTGCCGTCCCACAGGTCCGGCAATCGCCCGTAGAGCATGGATTCCTCCAAGAGCTCGACGAGAAACCGTCGCACGCGCTCATGATAGATTCCATTGCTGCACAAGACGAGAAGTGGCAGCCGCCGCACCCCGTCCTCGATTCCGTGAACGCGGAAAAGCCACTCTACCAATCCAACATATTCACTGATGGTCGTGAGAAGCTGATCCGGCTGGGTGCATCCCAGCACCACCTCGGGCAGCCACCCGAGGTCGGCGGAGGCCACGAGGTCAAGATGGCAGATGTCCGCCGTACGGATTTCCACTCGATCCGCTCCGGCGGCGATTTTCAAAACGCCGTGCCCGCGCAGGGAGGTCCCGTGCAGCGAGCCACGCCGCTCAATGAATCCCACCTTCCCCAAATCCGCAGGCTTTCCGCCGCCGAGGTGGTGAAAAAATGCCACCCCGAGCGCCCCCACCGGAAGAATCCCGACTTCAGCCGATGCCAGCGGCTCACTCATGGATTCGCACTAACGTCCGCGAGAATTTTGAGCGCCGCCTGGGGGTTCGCGGTTTTCATGATCAATAGACCCGGCCTGCCGATCTCGGCGCTCGTCGCATAACCATACTCGATGTTGATATCCGCTGCGGCCAGTGTTTCGCCGATCCGCGCCAAATTCCCCATGCCGTCGAGCAACTCGATGGACAGCACGTCAGCCTCCACCACCGGAAGTCCATCGGCTTTCAAGGTCTCCCGGGTCATTCCCGGATCACTGGTGATTAACCTCACCATCCCTTGTTCCACGTTGTCGATGACGCTGAAGGCGCTGATGTGAATCCCCTGCTCCGCCAAGAGACGCCCGATCCGGCCGAGGCGGCCGGGTTGATTCTCGATCGCAACACTGATTTGCCGGACGATGTGAGTTTTCATGAAATTAACAGGAGTCGCGTGCCTTTTGCCAATGTGGATGGCAGGAAGAAATCATGCAAGAGCCTTGCGCTCCTCTTTCGCCACTGCCGAATCAAGGACCTCATCCGCAGTTGAGGAAGACGAATTAATGATCCCGTCGCTGCGGAGTGGCACCGGGTTGCGTTTTTAGAAATTCCTTCAAACTGATGAGCGCGGGCGGGTTGTTGTCGTTTTCGATGAGCGCGATGACCTCGATGAGTTTGTTCTGCTCCTTCGGGGTCTTGGCGAGTTCTCCCACGAGCTTTCTGAGTTCAGGAAGGATGGGTTTGGCGGCACCGCCGTATTGTTTGAGCACATCGAGTGAAGCTTGGATGATATAGGCTTTTCCCCAATCCTTGAGGTTGAGCATCATCATCGTCAGCGGAATTCCTTCTTCGATCCGAAGCCGGGCCAGCGCTTGGATGCCGGCGAGGCGCACGCCTTTGGAAAACATACCGTTCGCTGGCGGCATTTCCTGAATGCTGGTGACGATGGTGGGGGCGAGGGCCTGCACGTCTTCGAGCGTCATCAGGCTGTATGCGGAGCGGAGGCAACCGCGCGCGGCGGAATCTGGATTTGCGGCGATGGAGCGAATGGCTGGATAAAGTTGCTCCTTCGGCACATCCGCGATCGACTTGCCAAGCAAGCCAACCGGTCCGTAAGAACCACCCGGATAGAATAGGGCATAGGCCAGCGCGCCGACACCGAACTGCATTTGATCGGTCTCGTCTTTGACGGTTGCGGCTTTGAGCATTTGCGCGGTGATCGGCTTGGCATCGCCGCCGATGGTCCGGAGGGCATCGGAGGTCTGGACACGCAGCCAGCGGTCGTCGTCGTTGAGCAAGGCTGCCAGAGTATCGAGCGCGGGGACTGCGCGTTTCTTGAGGTGGCCGATGGCGGCGACTGCGCCTAGGCGGGCGTTGGGGTTCTTGCTTTTGGTGAGATCGAGCAACTGCGGCAAAATGTTATCTTGGCGTTTTCCAAGTTCCTGCGCCGAGCGCGCGCGGTCGAGCGGCGACCACGAGCTGAGACCGGCCAGCAGTTGGTCGGTGGTGCGTTTGGCGTGGGCATTCGCGCCCAACCAACGCTCGGCGTCGATGGCGGCTGCGATGTCGGCATCGCTCAGCCAATTTTCCCGGCGGGCATCGCGGCCGGTGAGGTAGATTTTTTTCAAAGGCACCGCATAGCCTAGCAGATACGAGCCGGTGGCACCGACGGTGTTGCTATAGCTGCTAGCGACACCGCCGCCGGTGGCGACATTGACGAAGGAGCCATCCCAACGACGGGCGAGGTCGTAATACCAGCGGAGTTCTTTCATGAAGGCGACCATCGCTTTCGGTCCGCCAGCATTGGCGGCGACGGGTCCCCATTGGTAACTGAAACCATTGCCAGTGTGCCCCCATTCGCGGGATTCGTAGGAGGCGGTGACCATTTTGGTGAAAAACTGAGTCTCGGCGCGTTTGCCTTGCAGCGCGAAGGCCATGGCCACCATGCTAGTTCTACCATTATCGTCATGGACCAAGCATGGGCTGTGCTCGCCATAGGGAATTGCGCCTTTGCCGACGTAGTAGCCGAAAAACTTGTTAGCCCGCGCGATGGCGGGCTTGATTTCGGGGGCCTGCACGCCGCATTTCTCGGCCAGCAGCATTGAAATGAAACACGGCAGGCCCGCTGAATTCACCGGACCGTAGGGTGGAACCGGTCCGTTCAACTGCCCGTCAGCCCCCGGCGGGACATAGCCATGCCCCCAGGTGCCGAAGACTCCTTGGCCGCGGGCGATGGTGGTGATGTAGGATTGGATGGCTGGCAGCACGGTTTTATCGCCAGTGACGAGGTAGTATTCGCAGAGGAAAAGATTGTTATAGCCATGAGACCAAGTGGCCATATTGCCCTTACTAGAATCCTTCCACAGCGCCTCCACATCGGGTGTTTTCGTGGCAATTTCGTGGGCGCTCTTGCGCAGGATTTCGAGATCCTCTGGCCGACCTGCGGCGAGCAGAGCAAGTTCGTTGGTGTGCAGTTTGTTGTCCTTTTCGGGATTTTTTGCCAAAATCACTAGCCCTTGTTCGAGAATCTTCTTCGCCTTGGGGCAATTGTAAGGCGACGTCTCGCTGTAACTGCCCATCACTTGCAGCTTAAGGACAATCTCTTGCACCTTGCCCTTGCGCGACACCGTGAGAGGCAAGAGGCCGCGTGCGGCTTCGCCCTCAGCCTGCCCGATCGCCCGCCCGAAAACCCTGCGAGCATCTTCTGTGAATGGCTTGCCGAAAACCCCGAGAATCACGTCGCCCACCTCCAATTTACCCGCCGCGGGCGAGCCAATTTCAACCGCTGTGATGAGGATTTGGCGGCTATTTTCCGTCATGTCGGCCTCGACCTGCATCCAGCCCAGCGCCCCGGTCGGCCCAAGGTTGTAACTGTTATCGGTCTTGGCTGGGGTTTCCTGGGTGAGATCGATCGTCGGTGCTGTTGCGGCATCCAGCCGAGCGGAGACGAACCAAACTAACATCCCAAGTATGCTAATTCGGGAAAAAGAACGTAATGGGAAACCGAGTGATGGTAAAATTTTCATAGTGAGTCTTCGAATTTCGATGAGAAGGCTCGCAATTGGTTCCACAGAGTCTCGCAAGCGGCAAATTGCCGGGCCAAGCAAATTTTCCGCCAACGAGGCTATCTGAGCGGACGGGAATCACCGTGGTGATAGAGTGATCACCACTCGTCCGAAGCGGGCGCTACCGCTACCGCTGTCGCCAATCGTCACGCGCTCCCAGTCGGCGTTGATGGTCTCGACCACCGGCGAACCTACGGCGGGGGTGAAATCATCTAAGGTGGAGCTGAACTGCGGCGTGTAGCTCAAGCCGAGCACGGCCTTACGCCGCAGATATTGGAGCACGAGCTGCTGCCCCGCCGGATCGGTCGGCACCACCATCATCCGCGGCAGTCCCGAGGAGGGCTGCGTCGTTGGGTGATAGAGGGCGGAGTCCGCCTTGGCGGGATCGAGGTTGAAGGCATATTCCAGAAGTTGAGCAACTCCGTCGCCGTCTTCGTCAGCCAGTTGTGATTCATTCGCGCCACTGACGTCGTGGTCGAAAGCCCACTGTTGGTAGGAATCCCGATAAGTGACGGCCAGCGAATTGGAGGCAAAATTGCCTACCCCGTCGATGTCGAGCACGGTGTTTTGCGGTAGCGAGAGGACCACCGTGCCGGATGTCGGCGCGACGGTCACCACGTAAGCCGTGCCTGAGCCGGTTAGCGAAACGACCGAGCCACCGGTGATTGAAATATCCCCCGCTGTGAGGTCGGTGACACTTTCGGAAAATTTGAGATTGGCGGTGAATCCGTCATTCACGACGGACTTGGCCGTGGCGAGCGTGGCGAGCGGACGCACGCTTTCGAGTTCGAGTCGGTCCAGCCGCGCACCGTCTTCCCGCGCATAGATAGTGACGGTGTGGGTGCCGGCGGTGAGGGTCAAGATGACTGGATCAGCGCCACCGCGGTTGTTCACGTAATCCCAGACGTAGGCCGTGCCGGGAGGGGCGACGTCCCACAGACTCACGCTGCCGAGTGCTTGGTTTCCATCGACTTCGACGTAAAACGAATCGCTCTCGTTAGTGGCTGCGTGGACTCGGCCGCGGAGCATCCATTGGCCTGTGTGAGGCACCACGAAGGAGAACTCAGCCCGGTGTTGGGTCGCGATCGGCGGTCCATTGTTATTCGGAAAGTTCCCATCTGGCAGCCAGAGATATTTCCCGCTTGGCGCAGCGGGATCAGTCACGAGGACCATTCCGCCGCCGCTGTAGGAGGCCTCGGCGGCATTGCGCGCCAGGATCTGCGAGGAATAGAGGAGCGACAACGAGGTGCCCGCGCCCATTGGATTTCCGGCGTTGTCAGTGACGGCGGCGGTGCGCAGTTCGATGCCGACGGCTTGTCCGAAGACCAAAGGCGTTAGGTTAAGCAGATAGGCTTCTCCAGATGGCACGATGGAATCCAGGGTCGCATTCACCAGCGAGAAATCCGCAGCGGTCAGGCCATTGACAGACTCGCCGAAGGTGAGGCCGATTTGGAATGGACCACTGACCTGGGCGGGCACTCCGGTGAAGAGCGGCAGCGGCGGCAGCGTGTCCAGATAGCTTAGGGAAAGCACTGCGGATGCGCGGCTACCGAGCGCAGCTAGATTCGCGGCATTCGTCGGCACGGAAACTGTGATATTTGCTGCCGTCGGCGAAATGGTCGCCACATAGTAATACCCCTTGCCGCGCAATTGACTCACACTGCCGCCGCTGACTTGGAGGTCGGAGGCGGTGAAATCCGTGACATCCATGTCGAAGGCGACGGTCACATCGAAGGCCCCGCTGACAGCGCCCGCAGGCCCGGCAATTTCGCAGCGCGTCTTGCGGCCACCGCCGGGAACGTCATAACGCTGCACGGTGGCCGCATTCGGCCAAGTGCCGGAGTTCATGAGCGTCCAGTTCACGCCATCGAGGCTGTGGTGGACCTGATAGTTTGCGATCCGGCCGTTGAAGTAGTTTTGGCGTGGGGTGTAAATGAATCCGCCGACGGCGCGCGCTGAGCCGAGATCGAGCGTGAGGTGGTGCGGCAGCGTCGGGTCTGGCGGGATTGAGCCTTGGTTATACTCGGTGTGCCAGAAGGTGTTGATATTTCCATCAATCGCATTCGTGGCAGGAGCAAGTTCTTCGACCGTTTCCTGACTATCAACACTATGGACCGACAAGCCGGAAGTGGGCATCGGCGTGCCATTGCCATCGAGCACCGAGAATTCGGCGACGGCCGTCCACGCCCCTGCGTTCACCTCGCTGAGTGCGGTGAGGCGGACGTAGCGGGCTTGCGGCTTGGCGGTGTTATCGAACTCCGCCGGAATCAGACCTTGTATGTATTGTTGAAGCAGCGCGACGGCCTCTTGATCGACGAGATTTTTAGCGAGCGGCGGCATGGCTGCGCCATTTCCGACGGAGGCCATCCGGAAATGCAGCGCGGACAAGCTGGTATCACCGGGCTTGATATAGCACCCTGCGGGATCGAATTGAAAATGGCCTTGGATGGCTCCGTTGACAATTCCCTGGGCCGCCAGCGGAGTCCCAAGCCGCGCATCGAAAAAGCTCACCGTGCCGCCGGGGCGGTGGCAATGGGCGCAGTTCATATCAAGGTAGGAACGCACTCGATGCTCGACCGGCGCTGTCGTATCGCCAATCGCGCGGGATTCGATGAAGTTCGCCAGCTCGGTGGTGGTGAGCGTGCGGTCAAACATCCCGAGCGCATTGAAAGTGGCAAGCTGGTTCGCGGTGCGGCCCGTGGATTCGTAGTGGAAATTCCCGTTGAGCGGGCTGGTCTGCACGCCGAGCGCTTGGCCGGACGCGGCGGTGTGGCACTGCATGCAATCGGCGCGCGACGGATAGTCCCAGCGGCGGCTTTCAGTGCTACCGTTAGGCAAGGTCACCGAAAAATTCTCGCTTTGGCCGGTGGTTAGCAAATTTGCATCCGTGCCCGCGCTGTTCCACCGGTAAGTGACGCCGTATTTCCCGCCGCCTGCCGTGCAAACGAGGAAGCGGGTTTCTAGGCGTTTGATCTGCGACGGGTCATTGGCATTCGTCGCGATTTCAAAATGTTTCACTAACACCGTCCCGGCGGGAAAGGTCCAACTTCCCTCTTCATCGAAGACGATGTCTTCCGAAGCGGTGTTGTGTGAGCCGTCGTTCGGCAGGATAATCCAGCGCATTTTAGCAGCAGCATCCGACCAAAGCGCCGTCACCACCTTGTAAGGAACTGCCGCAGGCACCGCTGCCAGAGTTGCAAGATTGCTGAAAACACCGGTCTGAGAAAGCAGCGGCGGCGGCTCGGCGGAGAGCCCGGCCACGATTAACTTGCGGATCGTGCCGCCCGCTCCGGAGCCGTTGACCGTGAGTAAATAAATTTCGCCTGCGGTGTCCGTGCAAAAGTTCGAAAGTCCGACTTTGTTGCCGGTGGGGAATCCATCGATGACCAATTGACTCACGGGCGCTCCGCTGGTGGGGAGCGTGGCGGTCCAGATCTTGCCAACGACGTGATCCGCGTAGAGCAGCTTGCCACCGAGTGCGGCATCCCACTTGGCACCGCGGTAGCGCATGCCGCCGATGATGCAGAATCCGACGTTGTGGGTGTAGTCCAGCGCCGGAGGAGTCTCGATACCGATGGGCGGGACAGCAGCCGTCCCTGGGCCGGCGATGAATCCTTCGCGGTAACCCCACTGGGCGTTGCCGCCTCTTGGCAGCCGGGTCATTTCCTCGCGCTCGCCCTCGCCCACGTCGCCGATCCAAACCTCGTCCGTCAGCGCATCATAATGCGCGGTGTGCGGACTGCGGAGGCCGAGGGATGCGTATTCTTCCAAGATCGAGCCGGCAGGATCGAGCCACGGATTGTCATTGGGAATTCCATAGCCTTGGGTGTAGCTGGCCGGCCAGCCTGCCGGCTTGTTAGCCGGGCTTTGCGGCTGGCGGCGGATGGCGTGGGATTTCGTTGGATCATTGTTCACGTCGATCCGGAAAACGCCGCTGAAAAGCCCGAAGTTCAGCTTCTGAGTGCGGCTCAGCGCGCCATCCGCGCCAGTGAGGCCGCCGCCTTCATTGCTATCACCGCCGTCGCCGCAGGTGATGTTTAGGAAGCCGCTGTTATCGAAATACATCGCCCCGCCATTGTGCCAGCGGCAGCGGTCATACTGGCTCATGAGGACGAACTCGCTATTCGGATCGAGCGTTCCGCTGGCTGGCACCCAAGTGAAGCGCGAGACGCGCCAATAAGAGTGGTTGTCATCCGCGCCGGCGAGGGCTGGCTTGTGGTTGTAGCAAACGTAAGTGTAGTTCGCATTTGGCGATCCGCTCTGGCCGAATTGAGGGTGGAAAACGAGGCTGTAAAAACCCTGATCTTCCGAGACTTGGGTGGTGGATACCCGGTCGAGCACTTTCACCACTTGCGCTTGGGTCGTCGCGGGATTGTTGGGAAAGCGCCAGATTTGGCCGTTTTTCCCGACGAGAAGTAGGTTGGTGCTGCCCGGAATCGGCGTCAGCCACAGCGGGTCGATGAAAGTGAGATTGGGAAACGCATTCTCGGTGGACCAGCCGGTCGCCAGCCCCGGCGCAACGGATGGGAATACCCCGTTTAAAAACGGCCCAACTGGCTGGGGAGCGTCGAGGCCGCTAGATTGGGCCTCCGCTCGCGGAGCGAATCCCAACAAAGCGACCGCCGCGAAAATCCCACCCAACACCGAAATACATCGAGATATTTTGAAACTCATCATCGTTACTCAGATTTTATTTTTACGCGGCCATTCCACGGCGTGCTGGCGGCAGCTGCCACAGAAGCCCAGCCTTCACCAAAAATCACCATTCATGTCAGGCGGCATGCCATCGTATTGAGTCAGCTTTGCAAGCTCATTTCCAAACACGCATTTGAAACAAACGAAGATCTCTACCGAATCCCGTCAATCGCCCGAGTGGGGCGGTCGCAGCGATTTCCTTGCCATCGACCATGAGCTGCAAATCCTGGTCCACTCGCTCAACCACGAAACCTGCGTCAAAAACTCCGCGATCACAAAGCCATCGGGAGTCAGCTTGATCTGTTCTCTCGAAAATTTTAACGAGCCACGGGTGAAATAGTAGTGATCACGATCGGCTCGGATTTCAGCCCTTCTGCACGGACATTGAGGCGGACCTCGCCGGGCGTGCGGCTTGCTTGGATCACCGCCAGGCACAAGCCGTGAAATGCTTTGTGCTGCTTCGCCTTGAACGACTCGTGATTGGTGGGATCGCCATTGTCCACACCCGCAATCTCGCCGGGGCCCTCAACTGAAAAGCGGATTAAATCATCGGCGTTAGGACACAGGTTTCCGTCCTCGTCCACCACCCGCACTTCCACATACGAAAGATCCTCGCCATCGGCCGTAATTTGCTGGCGATCCGGTCGGACCACCAGCTTTGCGGGCGGGCCGGCGGTGCGCACTTCGTGAATGATCGTTTGCCCGTTCTTCGTGCCAACGGCTTTCAGCACGCCAGCCGCATAAGGCACCTGCCATTCCATGTGCAGGCTTTTGCCGTCCTTGAAATCCCGGCGACCTAGCGACTTATCATTGAGAAATAACTCCACCGAATCTGCGTTGGTGAAACACCAAACCGGGATTTCCTTGCCCTCGAATCCCTTCCAGTTCCAATGCGGCAGCAGATGCACGACTGGCTTGTCGCTCCATTGGCTTTGATAGAGATAATACCGATCTTTGGGAAATCCCGCTAAATCAATGATCCCGAAGTATGAACTGCGCGCTGGCCAGTCATGCGGAGTCGGCTCGCCAATATAGTCAAAACCCGTCCACACAAACTCACCCGCGACCCACGGCGCATTGCGAACGGCCATCAGGCTGTCCTCAGCCGTTAGCCCCCATTCAGGCCGCTCCAAATCATAAGAAACGCACTGGCTTTGCGGCTGTTTATTGATCGCCAGCTTGCCGTCAGGTTTGAGTTCTAGCCCATACTCGCCGCGCGTGCTCAGCGCGGAGGAAGTTTCGCTAGCAACTAATAATTTTCCCCGTTGCTTTTGATATTCCTCAGCGGAGTAATTCATGCCCACGACATCCAGCGCTTTCACAAATCCATGAGTGATGGCGTCCGCCATTTTATGCAGTCCGGAAGTCACCAATCGCGTCGGATCTTCGCGATGGCAAATATCCACCAGCCGCTGGGCCATGCTGCCGCCATGCGGCACGGACTGCTCTTTGATTTCGTTGCCGATACTCCACAAAATGATACTCGGATGGTTGCGATCGCGACGAATCATCGCGACCAAATCCCGCTCGCTCCAATCGTCAAAAAACCGCCTGTAACCGAATTTGATCCCTACCTTTGGGATGATCCATTCGTCGAAAATTTCATCCATCACAAGGAGGCCCATCCGGTCGCAGAGATCCAACAGCTCTGGAGTCGGCGGGTTATGGCTGGTGCGCACCGCGTTACAACCCATCGCTTTGAGAATCTCCAATTGACGCTCGATGCCGCGGCGATGCACCGCCGCGCCCAAACAGCCAAGATCATGGTGAAGACACACGCCCTTGATTTGCTCCCGCTTGCCATTGAGCAAGAAACCATTGTCTGCAGTAAATTCCAGCGTCCGGATGCCCAGCGGCGTGACGCTGTGATCGACCAAACGTCCACCAACGCGGACCTCGGAAACCACTTGGTAGAGGTATGGCTTGCTGGTGGACCAGCGCTGCGGGTTCGCGACCGCGAGTGTTTGCACTGCCTCATGACCGCCACCTGCAGCGAGCATTTGCTCCGCCTGCTGTTCAGAAACTTTGATGCCGCCCTCATCAAGGATCATCGTGCTCAAGACCGCCTTGACCTCACCCGCACTCTCATTTCGCAACTGAGTCCGCACGCAGACTTGGGCGGCGGCATCGTTCACCTGCGGGGTGGTGACATAAGTGCCCCATGGAGCCACATGCACCGGATCTGTGAGTGTTAGCCAGACATGGCGATAAATGCCAGCCCCCGAATACCAGCGGGAGCAAGGTTGCTGGACATTGACCCTTACTGCTAAAACGTTAGATCCCGGTTTGAGATTTTCCGTTAAATCATATTCAAAACTGGTGTAACCGTATGGCTGTTTCCCTATGGAAATGCCGTTGAGCCAAACTTCACTGTCCATATAGACACCGTCGAAACGGACCCGGACTTGCTTGCCGGCACTGCCTTCTGGCAGCGTGAACGTCTTGCGATACCACCCGATGCCGGCGTTGAGCGCACCTGCGCCTGTGCCACCCGGGCTGTCCTTATCGAAGGCCCCTTCGATGCTAAAATCGTGTGGCACATCCAAGGCCCGCCACCCGGTGTCCGCCAGCGTGGGTATCTCACCGCCATCCACTTCGCCCAAATGAAAGCGCCACGCTTGGTCGAAAGAGAGCGTTTGACGCCCCCCGTCTGCTGCCCGGCAAAACTGCGCCCCTCCGAGCAGCAGCAGGAAGGCCACGGCGAAGAAAGCGATTCGTTTTGACATAAAGTTGATGATCATTGGTAGCGTGTTCTTGAGAATTTAATTTTTTAAAAAGTCGGATCTCACTCGCACTTCGCGTGCCAGACCAGCTTGACTGGCCCCAGTAAGCCGGAGGCTGGTAGATCGGTTTCCGCCATCTCCTGACGAGCTGCATCACCTTCCGGGTAGGCTTCACGATTCGCTTTCCCGAGTCGTGCCTGAAG
>JBEGUC010000046.1:0-18011 GCA_041179105.1 Verrucomicrobiota bacterium
GGGCCTGCCGAGGGCGAGCAACTCAATGGCTTGGGCCTTGAACTCGGGGGTGTATTGCTTTCTTGGTTTGCTGGGAGTCATGAGTGGATTCTGGTGTCTTTTGGTCCAGAATTCTAGCGCACCTCACGGTGCCTGCCTCTTCGTTTGCAAGAACACAAATCAAAAGGTGAATCAAGCAACGCCGCATCGCCGTAGCTAAGGTGCGCCATGACAGAGGAACAGATCTTTGGTCATGTCTTACGAGATATCCGTATTCGCTGAGGAGGGCTTGACGATCAAGATAACTCCCAGGATGACTGCTAAAATCCCGTAGCCACCCGGTGAGTGACGTCCCACTGATGCCGCTCCCGTTCCTATCCACATTCCTGCCGATCCTATGGTTACCGCAACCAGGCCAATAATTCGAGGCAGGGTCTTCCTTGGTCTCTCAGGCAGCAGTCGCCGAATTGACTCAGCCTCCACGATAATCGACTCCAACTCAAATCGCTCAAGCAAGCCTCCCAAACCTTCACTCTCCAATGTGCTGGCAACCGGAATGATACTCCCATGCTTAATGGCGAGTTCTATTGCTCGTTCTCTCGCCTCATCTCGTGTTTTCATAGATTTTTTGCCTCCGATCCCGGCGTGCGGAATTACCGGACCGGGCTCCTCAGGAATGTGCGCATTTGGAACTTCGATCATGATTGGACTCGGATGGGTTGAATATTTCCTACGGGCCGCGGATGGGCTTGTCGAGCCTGCGGCCATGGCTTCGGGAAGATCTGGGGCGACGGGATTTCCCACCACTCCTCCCAAGTTTCATGGTCCCGTCGGCAGGAACTACGGAGAAATACAGAAATCGCGAAAATTTCCAAAAATCGTCTTGCCCACCGGATGCTCCACGAATAAACCTCCGCCCCACCCGAAAGGGGCGTTAGCTCAGTTGGTAGAGCACTTGCATGGCATGCAAGGGGTCAGCGGTTCGAATCCGCTACGCTCCACCATTCCTTTCGGACTTGCTGATTTAAACATTTTGAGGCTTCGACGGAATTCTGCACTTCCGATTTGTCCCCTAAACTGTCCCCCTCCCTTCTAGTTCATTGTTTGAAGGGAATTCCAATCCCTCAGCCACGCGCACGAGGGTCTGTATCCCGGACCCACGCGGCGGCTTTTGAGAAATTACGAGTTGCGCGGCTGCCTGGTGCTCCAATCACGCCCGCCGGGTGATGCTGATGAGGGTGGCGAGTTTCTGGCAGCTTCCTTCCAGTTCGGGATTTGCGCGGATCTCGTCGAGCGTCCACGGCAGGCGGAAGCGCCAGTTTTCCCCGCCGGAAGTGCCGGGGTGGTTGAACTGCTCGTCGAGGCCGAAAAGCTCGGTGATCATCAAGGCGGCGTAGCGCGAGTTGGAGGCGAAGAGTGCTTTGATGAGTCGCAGCCGGACGCCCTCGGTGAAGGGCGGCCACGGCGCGTGGTTGCCTAGAGGGATTCCGGCAAATTCGGAGAGGATGCGCAATGTGTTCTGTGCTCCGCCCAGGGCCCAGCCGGTTTGTTCTGTTGGATTTTCCTGATGCTGTTGGATGGCTCCGAGGCAGCCGTGCCAGATGCCGCTGATGGGATCGTGGTCGTGGGTGGAATAGGTGGCGAAGGAATTTTCCGAAAACGCATTGCCGGGAGTGGGGTGCCCGTGTTCGTTGCAATCCCAGTGCGGAATCCGATAGCCGGCGATCCCGAGATCCGCCAGATGTGGGCGGACGTAATCCGGCACCCAGCCGAGGTCTTCCGCGATGACTTCGCAGCCTTCCGCCGCTTCGAGAATGGCGCGCAGCCGGACATCGCCGTCGTCACGGTTAGCGGCTTTATTTTCCACGGTATCGTCCGGGCGCAAGAACCAGCGGGGCAGGCGTCCGCCATTGATCGCCGCGGCTTGCTCCTGGCTGAGGCCGATGAATTCGTGGTTGCGTTCCGGCCGCCACGGGAAGGCGTAAATCCGGTAGAAGCCGAGGATGTGGTCGAGCCGGAAAATTTAAAAAATCCGCGTCAGCCGTTCGATTCGTTTTTTCCACCAGGTGAAGCCGTTCGCCTGCATGTGGTCCCAGCGATAGAGCGGGATGCCCCAGTTCTGGCCCCACTGCTGGAAAAACAGATCGGACTGGCTGTTTCCCTCGGAAGGAGAGCCTCCGCACCAGTCGAGGTGGAAGTCGCCTTGGTTGAAAAAAACGTCGCACGAATGCCAGCTGATCCCGATGGGCACATCGCCCATCAATTTGACGCCGCGCAGCTCCGCGTGGTCGCGCAGGGCCAGCCATTGGCGGAAACACAACCACTGCGCGAATGCGAAAAAACCGAGCCGGTCATCCACCACGGCCTCATCCCGCACTCGTTGTTTGTCGATGAATTCCCGCGCCTTCTTCGGCGTCCGGCAGGTTTCCGGCCATTTGTCCCAAGTCAAATTTTCACCGTGGCGCTCCATCAGATAGCGGAACAGACAATAGTCCGCCAGCCACTCGTCCTCCTGCTTGCGGAACAGCGCGAACTCCGCCACCAGCGCGGGTTCCGCCTGGTCAAATCTCGACCACGCCAGTTCCAGCAGATTGCGTTTCGCGCTGCGCACCGCCGGGTAGTTCACCAGCGGCGACATCCGTGCGCCTTGCAGGTGGTCCCGCGCCAGCGCGACGTCCGCCTCCTTCAGGCCGGGGATTTCCGCCGCCTCGCAGGCCAGGTAAATCGGATCCAGCGCGACTGAGGAAATCCCGCTGTAGGGACTCTCCTCCGTGCCGTTTTCATTGATCGGCAGCAGCTGAATGAAGCCCACCTGATGCTCTGCCGCCCAGTCGATCCATTGGCGCAAGGCCAGAGTGTCGCCGATCCCGAGGTCCCCCTCGCGGCGTGGAGTGAAAGCGGGAATGAGGATGCCAGCGCGGCGTTTTTCAGGTGGGTGCACGCGCGAGATCTTGGCAGCTTGCGCAGTCCCGTAAATCGCGAAATCTCCAGCCAAATGAAGGAAATTCGATCCTTTGACAAGTCCTCTGAATTCGTTACTTTCCTCATTGGCCAAGGCCAAAATTATTAAAATTAATCAACCAACATCATGAAAACGAAACTCTGGATTCCCGTGCTCGCCTTGCCTGTCATCTTCGCATCCTGCGAGGCTAAGAAAACCGCCTCCGAGAAAATGGAGGCCGGTGCCGAGCAAATGGCCGAAGGCGTGAAAGACATGGCCAAGGATGCCGACAAAAAACTCGATGCCGCGAAATCCGACGCGAAAGCGGCGATCGAAAACGCCAGCGAGAAAGCCAAGGAAAAGGCCGCCGAGGCGACGGACGCCACCAAGGAAGCTGCCGCGAAGATCCTGGATGACGCCGCCGGAGCCGCCGAGAAAGCGGCCGACAAGCTCAAGGACGCCGTCCCTCCCCAATAGGATACTGCCGCGCATCAGGATTTGTGAAATAGGGAGGAAGGACCTTATTGTCGCTCTCTTCCTCGTTTCCCAGAGAAGAGGCGACAATAAGGTCGCCACTCCCTAGCCCGCAAAACTCAAATCTTCATGCGCGGAACCGCCGGGGAAAGAGCGAACTGATCCCTTGCTGTTGGTGCTTCGTTGGATTTAACTCCGCGCATGCACGAGGAAATCAAGCTCACCCGCGAAGTCGCCGCCATTCAAATCCCCAGCGGTGATGCGCTTTCATTGCCCGCCGGGACTGCGGTCTTCATCACCCAGCGCCTCGGCGGCACTTACACGGTGGCCACTTCTCAGGGCCTCGCCCGGATTTCCTCGCAGGATGCGGATGCTCTGGGAGTCAATCCCGAGGACGAGCTCAAGAAGCAGGCCGAGGTGGTGCGGCTCAAGGATGCGCCGCTGGAAGAACAGGTTTGGAGCCAGCTCAAGGGCGTCTATGATCCGGAAATCCCGGTGGACATCGTGAACCTCGGTTTGGTTTACGACTGCTGCATCGAGGAGTCCGACGGCAAGAAAATAGTCGCCGTGAAGATGACGCTCACGGCTCCCGGCTGCGGCATGGGCCCGGTGATCGCCGCAGATGCGCAGGCGAAAATCATGACCATCGATGGCATCGACGACGCCCGCGTCGAGCTCGTTTGGGACCCGGCTTGGAATCAGGAAATGATTTCCGAAGAGGGAAAGATGAAGCTTGGGATGATCTAATCAGCCCGCAGAGGGTTTCCACGTCTGGTCAATGTAGGCGATGATGGAGGGAATGGCCAGGTCGAGCACGCTGGCGACATCTTCGTAAGCGCGGCGTCCCATGCCGATGGGGTCGGGCACGTCGCTGCCGATTCCGCCGTTCGGGACGTCGGCGAATTCGCAGACCAGATAGAATTTATCCGCGTATTTGGGAAAGCGGGCTTCGAGCGTTTGCAGGTGGCCGCGGGTCATCGCGAAGACGTGGGTGGCGGCGGCGAGAATGGCGTCCGAGACGGGGCGGCTGGCGAATTCGTTCAGCATCGCGGCGCGTTTTTTCAGCAAGTGGGCCGTTTCTTGGCTGCAGGGCGCATTTTTCGAGGCTGCGACTCCGGCGGAGCTCACTTCGTAATCATGGCGCGCGGCGACGGCCTTGCGGAAAAGGCCCTCCGCCATGGGGCTGCGACAGGTATTTCCGGTGCAAACAAAGAGCACGTGCTTCGGGTCAGACATCGCGGCGGAGTTTGAGCGGCGCGGGGCGCTTCGTCAAATCGCAATGGCGGCTTGATGGAGAAGAGCGTCCGGTGGAGTGCGGGGCGTCAGTAGGAATGGGGGCGAACGAGGCATTTACTTTGTTTTTGGCGATCATTCGGAGGTCTTTATGAATTTTTTCGAAAAAATCGGCCCGTGAGAGAAAAAACGAATCGGTGAAAGACAGCGGGTGGGGAATGAGGTAGTCGTTTCTCAATGGCTGAGGACGACGAGGAAAAAGTGGACGAACGGGACGCGATTTTGGTGCAGGGCTACGCGAAAACGCGCAAGAGCCTGATCGCCCGGCTGGAAAATTGGGAAGACCAGCGGACGTGGGATGAGTTTTACCAAACTTACTGGCGGCTGATTTATGCGGTGGCGGTCAAGGCCGGGCTGCGGCAGGACGAGGCGTTCGACTGCGTGCAGGAAACGATTCTATCCATCGCCAAGCAGAGTAAAAAGAAGCTTTACGATCCGGAGCAGGGCTCCTTCAAGACGTGGTTGATGAATATGACACGCTGGCGGATTAATGACCAATTCCGCAAGCGCAAGAAGGACACGGCGATGGTGGGAGGTGAGTGGGAAAACGACCGCAAGACGGCGGTGATCGACCGAGTGGAAGACCCGAACGGCGACGTGCTGTCGCGGCTTTGGAACATCGAGTGGAAAAAGAACATTGCGGATGCGGCGCTTTCCCGGGTGAAGGCGCAGGTCTCACCGAAGCAGTATCAAATTTTCGATTGTTATGTGATCAAGCAATGGGACGCGAAGCGGGTGCAGGACCAACTCCACGTGAGCATGGCGCAGGTTTATTTGGCGAAGCACCGCGTGGGCAGCGTGCTCAAGAAGGAGTTGGCCAAACTCGAAGACGAAGCAGATGGCGATTAAGATCCGTCAGAATCCAGCGATCCCCGATCACGAGGTTCTGCGGAAGATCGGTGGCGGCGCTTACGGCGAGGTGTGGCTGGCCCGCGGGGTGACCGGTGCGCTGCGGGCGGTGAAAGTGGTGTGGCGCGAGGATTTCGAGGACGAGCGGACCTTCGAGCGTGAGTTCGAGGGGATTTTGAAGTTCGAGCCGATTTCCCGGGACCATCCGGCACTGGTCAACGTGCTGCACGTCGGTCGCAGCCCGGACGGGATTTCCTTTTACTATTACGTGATGGAAATCGGGGATGACATGACGTCCGGCCAGGACATCAATCCCATCGAATACGAGCCGCGCACGCTGCGAGCGGACAATCACCAAGGCTCGCAGTGGGACACCAACGAGTGCATCGATGTGGGGCTGCGGCTGGCCGAGGCGCTGGACCATTTGCATGAGCGCGGGCTGGCGCATCGGGACGTGAAGCCATCCAACGTAATTTTCGTGAATGGCAGGGCGAAGCTCGCGGACATCGGTCTGGTGGCGGTGCGCGGGCAGCGGACGTTTGTCGGGACGGAGGGATTTGTGCCGCCAGAAGGACCGGGATCGGCGCAGGCAGACGTGTATAGCTTGGGGAAGGTTTTATACGAAATTGCCACGGGCAAGGACCGCATGGCGTTTCCCGAGCTGCCGGACGAGATGCCGGCTGGGGCGAGCCGGAAACGCTGGCTGGAGCTCAACCGGATCATTTGCGACATCTGCGAGCCGCGGATTTCCAAGCGGAAAATCTCCACTGCCGCGAATCTTGCGGACGCGCTGCGCCGCCTCCAACGCGGCAAACGGCGGCGCTTGAGTGGCCGCGCGGTATGGATGACCACCCTGATGCTGGCGGGCTTCGTCAGTTGGCTCGGTTGGGAAATGGTCAAGGACAGCGAGTGGGCGCGGCGGATCCATCCGGCGCCCGCACCCGCGCCAGTCCCGGTGCCGCCGCAGACCGGTATGCTGCGGGTGGTGAGCGCGCCAGAAGGTGCCGAAGTGCGCGACGCGAAAGGCGAATGGGTGGGCACCACCAACACCGTCCTGATTCCCGTCACGGTCGGCCAGACGTATTTTTTCACGATGAAACGCAGCGGCTACCGTGCGTTCACCCTTCAGGGCAAGATCCCCGCGACGGTGGTGTCCGAGCCACTGGTGCTCTTCGCGAGCTTGGAAAATTTCTCGCCGCCCCAACCGGGCGAGCCATGGAAGGACCATCTCGGGAATTCCTATCAGCCCGTGGCGGACAAGCACATCGCCACCGGCTTGGTGACGCGGTCGCTTTGGGCGCCGTTCACCGAGGCCACGAACCGGCCTGGAAAAGCAGTCGAATGCATCGCGCTTGCCAATAACAACAAGCCGACCGAGGAAATCGTCCTTCCCTCGCCCGGCGATGCGCTCGCGTTTTGTGAATGGTTCCAGGACGGAGCACTCAAGGCGGGCTTCCTCTCCGAGGACGACGAGGTGCTGCCGCTGTCGGAAAGTGCGTTTGAAAACCCCGACTTGAGCGAGACAGCCCGCCGCGACGGCTTGAAACCCTTCCGCCTGCAAGTTTGCCCCATCGCCTACGGGGAAATCAACCTCACCACCGAGCCGGCGGGCGTCGAGGTGTATATCAACCCCACCAGCGACCCGACCAACCGCGGCTCCGCTGGCTCGACCGAGGGCCCGCTGCGGATTCCCAAAGTCAAGCCGGGTGCCTGGCAGCTCTATCTGGTCCGGGAAGGCTACAAGCCACTGACCATCGATCTCACGGTCGGCAAGGGCGAGAAAATCTCGCAGAGCGTGACCTTGGAAAAAAGCAAGGGCGCGGTGTTCGGCAAGTCTTGGGAAAACGGCATCGGCATGCGCTTCGCCCCGCTCGACCAAGACCTGCTCGTTTCCATCTGGGAAACGCGGATTCGCGACTATCAACGGTTTGGCAACGACTCCGCCCGCACCGCGCCGCATGCCGCGTATTTCCGCCAGGGGCCGGATCATCCCGTCGTCAATGTCTCCCGCGAAGACGCACAGGCCTTCTGCGGGTGGCTCACCGAGCGCGAGCGCAAGGACGAGCGGATCGCCCTCACCCACCACTATCGACTGCCGACCGATTTGGAGTGGAGCATGATGGTCGGACTCCGCGAGGAAGAGGGAATCAGCCCCGGCTCGCGCGACGCTCGCAAGCAGAGAACCTACCCGTGGGGCAATGTCTGGCCACCCATCGGCAAAGTCGGAAACTTCGCCGACATCGCCGCCGACACCGCCGGCAGCGTGCCGAGCGACCGCATCATCCCCGGCTACGACGACGGATTCGCCTTCACCGCCCCCGTCGGCTCATTCCCGGCCAACGCCTACGGCCTCTTCGACCTCAGCGGAAACGTCCAAGAATGGGTGGAAGACGATTACTCCAAGCTCGGGAAAAGCCTGCTCGGTGCCCTGCGCGGCGGCTGCTGGATCACCGGCCAGTCCGAGAACCTGCTGACCGGCTCGCGCAACGCCGTGCCCCCGGATTTCCAAGACGCCATCTACGGCTTCCGCGTGGTGCTTGCCAAAGTCCCGCCCAAACCCGAAAACTAACTCCCACTCCCGCACCCTACCTCTCCTCATGGTTGAAATCCGACTCTCCTACGAAGGCGACCTGCACTGCAGCGCCATTCACACGCCCTCCGGCAACACCCTCGTCACCGACGCCCCGCTCGATAACAACGGCCGCGGCCAGGCCTTTTCGCCCACCGATCTCGTCGCCACCGCCCTCGGCTCCTGCATGGCCACCGTCATCGGCATCGTCGCCAAGCGCAAGGAAATCGCTGTGGAAGGCATGACCGTCATCGTCCGCAAATTCATGTCCGACGACCTGCCTCGGCGGATCAAGCGCCTCGAACTCGACCTCGCCATCCCCCTCCCCGCCTCCCATCCCGACCGCAAGATCCTAGAAAGCGCCGCCCGTGGCTGCCCGGTCCACCACAGCATCCACCCGGAAATCGAGGTCGTCATGCACTGGGCCTGGTTGGAAGGGTGAAATCGCTCGTGGCGTGGAAATGTTGGATTGACGGCCTGAGAGCTGAAAATTCAGCGTGTCGAGCACACGGTTATCGCGTCAATGTCAGGCTGCCGCTACTGAAAGGACTCCAAGATGCTCAGCGGCTGATAGCAGCGGCACCCTTTGACCATGGCTCCCAACCGGTGAATTGATCGAAATATTGAGTCGAGTGGCGTCCGTCGATCTGGGTAGTGGTGGCGGAATCACAGCCGATTTTGAGCAACAGGTTGGCGGGATCGATGCCGATGTTTTGAATAATGCAGCTGATTTCGTGGGCTGCCGATCTGAAACTATAAGTGTTAAAGGTGAAATTGAGTTGAGCACCGCTATCGGGCTGGTAAGTGGCATTCCCTCCATTGCCCGCCGCGTTGTGGGCGTAGTAAATAACACCGCCGTTAATAGCGATGAGGATGGTCCGGTTTAACAGGTTTGACGGAGCGACCGAACCGGGATGACGTGCCACATAGAGATTGTAAAAAGCGCTGGGTGCCTCCGCATTATCGAGAGTCGCGCTAGCCACAGCAGGACTGACCAACGGGCTGCTGGAAATCCCCACATGGAGTGTGGCGGAGCCGAGTTCCGACCAGGAACCATTGGCTAAGGTGCTGGAGCGGTAGGCGTGGAAAATCGCACCCGTGCTCATCAGTGAATTCAAGTTCCAGACAGCGGACACTCCCCTGTTGACGGTGAGAGAACCGCTCGGACAGCTAACTTCCGGCAGATTTTGCGCATGCTCATTGAAAGCGATAGCCGCGGCATCCGTGCGGGTAAATGTGACCGCATTGATCGTGGTGCCATTTGGACCCGCCTCAATCATCGCATCCACGACGCTGCGACTGATGGGATCGGTGACGAGTCCGAAAATCGTGTGGACGTTGTTGAAAGACGGCTGGGAAAGACTACCGGTGAAGAAGAACTGGCTACCATTCGTATTCGGCCCGGCGTTGGCCATGGACAGAACGTATGGTAGGTGTGTCAGCGGAGAATTGAATTCATCCTTGAAGGTGTATCCCGGACCGTCGGAGCCATCGCCTTTGGGAGATCCACCCTGTGCGAATTTGTATCCACTATTATTGGACGTCCGGTGAATTTTGATACCGTTGTAAAATGGGTCGGTGCGGATTCTTCCGTTGATGGGATCCACCCACGGGCGAGTTCCTTGGGCCAAGGTGATGAAATTCGCGACTGCCTGCGGAGCGGTGGCATATTGCATGACGACATCCACGTTACCCTGGGTCGTTTGGACATGAGCAAGAAGGTCCGCATGCAGCGGACCAGCAAGAGCGATCAATAGAGTCAGAAATCTCACGACCGAGAATTCGCCTAAATTCGTGGGATTCGGCAAGGGCACAGTTTCCCGTCCGTAAATTCACCCAAGGTCAGACTTCGCGCTCATGCCCGCCCATCGGCCGAAAACTACGCTTGGAAGGTTCGCCACCGTCAACGAAAAGGACTTCCGCGACTGCCGCTTCAGGCGGGCCTGGAATCCGCTCTTTGGCAGCATGTTTTCCCCAATGCTCAGTATCGCATTATGCTCTTCAGCTTTTCAGAATTTGACTACGTTTTACTCCGTCCAAGCCATCATGCTTCGCGATTTCGATAAAGTTCGCCACACCTCAACTCGGCTTTCAGCGTTTCAGCTTTTACCTGTAAATCCCGGTCTTCCCCACGCCCGGTTCGCCCACCAGAATCAAATTTTTATTCCGGCTTTGCAGCAGGATCTGTTTTATTTTCAACATCTCCGCCCGGCGACCGATCAAAGGCGGCAACTTCTGATTCATCGGGACTCTTCGGAGTCAAGCCACTGTTGGACACGCTGGATGCAAAGCTCCATTTCATCCCTCACCTCGTAAACCCAGAACCGCATCACATCCCAACCCAGCTCCCGGAGACGCATGTTGCGAAGCTGGTCGTGTTGGAGAAGATCGCCGTTCCAGTCCCGGTGGTAATGCTCGCCGTCGATCTCGATGTTCAGTCTGCGATCATTGTCGAATAACGCAAAATCGAGGATGTATTTGTCCACGTTGTATTGGGGCGTTGAAAGGATACCCTTTTCCTGTAGCGCCGAATAAAAATATTCTTCCCACCCGGAGACGAAGTTTGGTTTGGCAACGGTCGGGTAAGTCACTGGCGCTTTAGGGGCGGAAAGTCGTTCGACATACCCGGCGAAACTCGCGAGATGACTGACACCGGAATTTCTCGCAGCTTGCTTGTCGCCCACCACAATCAGTCCTGCTCTTGCGCGGGTAACCGCCACGTTGAACACATTGCCGGTCCGCTTCAGGAAGGTTAGTGCTCCATGCGGAGTATTTGCAGAAACCACTGGTGAGAAAATCATTACATCCCGTTCATCGCCTTGGAATCCGTGGGCTGTCTCCACCATGAAATTCCTGCGATTCAAAGCCGCGTCCAACGCTGAGTTTTGCTTAACAAGCTGGCGTATCCGATTCGCCTGTCCCCGGAAAGGTGTGACCACGCCCATGCTACCTTGATAGTCCCGAACGAGAACCAAGCGCTCCAAAACCTTCACCACCTTCTGTGCCTCGGCTTGATTGACAATGCCATCTTGGCCGTTGCGCGTGACTATACCTATAAGATCAATCCACTGAATCGCCGGCAAACCCGGATCGATCATCATGAGTTTCCTGTAGTCGGTCGCAATTCTCAGCTTTGCGTTGTAGAACTCCTGAACGGAGAAGCCGATGATGTCGGCATGGGATCTGTGATGATCCAGAAGTTGAACGACGTTCGCGGAATCCGCCATCGTAACGGCGAGATCATAAACCGAATTGATCGAATAGCCCCAGATGGGATTCCCCGACAATCCGTGCGCATTGAGAAGTTGGGCATCCACCGCAACAGGCAAGGCACTGATGAAATTGAGCTGTCTAGGATCGCCGATGATCACCACTGCTTTGGCGCGATACAGAAGCGGTAGAATTGCAGCAATGTCGCATTGGCTAGCTTCATCGATGATAAGCAGGTCGAAGCTTCCAGGCGCGAAAGGAAACCGCTTGTGCACCGAAAGCGCCGTCACTGCCCAACACGGAAGGAGCGAAGAAACTTGTGGAAGCAGTTGGAAGAAGTTCGCCCATAAGGGATTTGGAACATTGCCGCCACTCGCTTTAATTTGAAGAATAGTCTTCAGAACAGAAGCAAAGTTGCCCAAATCGACACGAATATCGGAGGTCAGCCGATCTGGCATTACCCGCAGCCACCCGTCCCAGACTCGTTTCGAAACGATCGCTTTTTCCTTCTGATTCACGTCCAAAGCAGCCATGAAATCCTCGAGCCGATCTCCCTGAGCCAACGACATCAGGAGCCGCGAATATTCCACAATCGCGCGAGTCTGGTCGGCACGCAGGGCCAGTTCCTCGCCTACCTTCGTCCAGACCTTTACTCGCTCGTCCTCTTCGTGGCCGCTCGGGAAATTTATATGCAGCCGACCACAGAGCTCGCGCGTGCCAGCAGCGAATTCGTTCAGCAGCGCAATGCGCCGCGTTTTGAGAAACCACCAAAGCAAGCGAACGAGCCATGGTTGCCGTGATTGATCCGCCCTTTGTGCCGAAGTCGTGATCTGCTTGGCCACCCGCTCAATTTCACAAGCGTCTTCTCCACGAAGCCTTTGGAAAAGCTCATGGTCGATCATTTTTCGAATGGATTCTACAGCCTGTTCGGCGTGGTCCACCTGATTCCGAAGATCAATCAACGCCTCCGCCATATGTTGGATTTCAGCGCCGCTCGCCTCCAATTTATGGTAATCCGATTGAGCCTCCACGAACTCCTGTCGTTCCTGTGACGAAACCTCGGCCCCGAGAAGACCGGCAATGTGAGATTGCAGATTTTGCTGATATGTGTCTTGCGAACCCATCCTGAGGAGAATCGGTAGAGAGCCGAGGTCATTCACCCGCTGCTCAACCACATCCACGGCCTTGTTGTTCTTGCTGGAAAAAATCACTCTCATACCGCGCACCGCGGCATTGATCAATAACGTTGAGACCACCTGTGATTTGCCGGTGCCCGGCGGCCCGGTGACCACAGTCAGCGGCTGGGACAAAGCCCTCTCAACAGCCCTGCGCTGTTCAGAGTTTAGCGGCAGCGGCTCCAAAAGGCTCATCCCAGCGCCAGGTGGTGTCTGGAAATTTGAGGAATCACGTCTCAACCATGAATCGAGCGCGGTTCCCGCGACTGCCTGATCGGAAAGTCTTTCCATCGCCGCCAGCTCCACCTCGAGCCCCTTCGTAAAATTGGAAGGATCAGCAGCCAGAACCATGGCGCGATTATAAATCCCATTGTGACTGAGAGACGCCAACCCGCCATTCTGCGATAGTAATGAGGGCACGATACTCTCCATCCATGGCCAAGCCGGACGAAGCTCGCGCAAACGGGTGCAGAGATCTTGCAATTGGGGCGAGGTTGCTTCATTTAGCCCAAGCTCTTCCGTGAGTGCTACGACCGCACTCATGACGTCTCCATTGCCAACGACGTCTAAAGAGCCAAGCACGCCCGGATTGAGCATCAAATTACCTTCCGCAAATAGCCCCTCCGGTGCGAAACTGAGTTCAGTAATGAAGATTGGCTTCAAGACATCTCTCCACCCCCTGTCAGACGGCTCGCGCATCCGGCAGATCGGGTAGCCGAGCATGAGTTCCTTCTTCGGGTGTCCTGTTTGAGTCAGATTTACCAGTGCTGACACTCCTGGATTATCGCAGAGATTTGACAGCCCTGGATCGCAAGATGGATGCGAAGGTAACTCGACGTGATCGGTAATCGAATTCTGCGCGACAACAACACCGCCTTGATAGGCCACACTCAAGCAGCGCAAATAGTAGCGACAAAGGTCCGGGAGATTCATTGCGGAGTTAGCATGACATTGGAAGATTTGCAGCAAGAGACCGCAACAACGAGTTGGTGTATGGTCTCAGGCGAAAGTCGGTGGAGATCGCCTTCCGGTAGGGCGGCGGCTGCGGTCGTGGATGAGGACCGGTTTTCGTTGAGGAGGAACATGGGGTAAAAGCTGAAATTCTGAATTGATGTGGAAGAATGTGGGCGAGAAGCAATTGATCCGGCGATGTCTATTTGAGTCGCTTGACGCTGCTGGCGGAGAGCGGTTGGGTAAAAGCTGGAATTCTGAAACGCTGAGAGGCTAAAATGGAGAGGGCGGAAGACGGAAGGCGAGACGCCTCTCGGACGGCCTGCGGCGGGACGCCACAGCTACTTTTGGGAGGATACGTCGGACTGACGCGGCGGATTTCGAATGCGTCAGTCATGAGCTTCTCCTTGTTTTGGGGATTCGGGTGGAAGGTCGCCAGCCAGTTCGGCTTCGATTTCCTCGATGGTGGGCAGACTGCCGCGCAGTTCCTCGGGGAGGGATTCGGTGAATAGGGTCTGCCAGGCGGCGACAGCGATGGATGGGTCCAAGCCGCGCAGGGCATACTCGGCGACGAGCCGGTTCTTTTTCCGACAGAACGTAGTGGGAGCTTGGCGCATGGATCTCACGCGATTCATGGGCGGCGCGACAGGAATGTCGCGACTCCTTATTGCGGTCATTTTGCCGGGAGTTTTGCGATTTTTCGGCGGGAGGTCTTTGCTGGAACCCGAGCTTGGCGATTGCCGCGGGCGAGTTTCACGACTTCGTGGCCGCTGTTCCACTGGTTTTGTTTCATGGCGTATATCATGGCTACAGTTCCTCGGTTTTGAATTCGCTGTAACCTTCATAGTAATAACTGACATCAATGCCTTTCATAAACAGCGCACGGTCATGGATTTGATCGGTAAGGGCGCTGCGCAGCAGGGCTTTGATTTCGAGGTCTTTGACCAAGCTGCGTTGCATGGCGGAGAGATAATCTTCTCGGTCCACCATGTTCCAATCGATCACCTGTTGGATTTCGGCTTTGAGAATCAGATCCAGCCAGATGCGGGTGGCACGGCCATTGCCCTCGCGGAACGGGTGGGCGATGTTCATTTCCACATATTTCTCGATGATTTCCTCAAAGGTGCTTTGCGGCATGGCATCGATCGCCTTCAAGGATGGCTGAAGGTAGATTTGCGAGGCAAAACGGAAATGGCCTTTCGATATGTTCACCTCGCGAATTTTTCCGGCAAAGACGTAGATGTCGCCAAAGAGATAAGTATGAATGTAGGCGAGCCCGGCAAAGGTGCCTACTTCGGCTTGGGAAATATCGCCAGAGTCATAAAGCTGCTTGGCTTTCTGCTTGCTGATTTTTTCCTCCGCGCGGGCCAGTTCGACTTGGTTGGTGATGTTCAGTTTATTTTCTAAAATCATGCGGCTGGCTCCTTTCGATTCAATGGATTAACAGTCAACTGATGGTTGACTGTTGCCGCCTCGGGCAAGTGAGTGGTCATAGAGGTAATATGAAGTTTTTCGTGAGATTAAGACAGCATTTTCCGGATTTCGGTAAGGAGTGAATTGTGATTCATGGTCTTGGCCGTTTGGCTTCGAAGTCGCGGATTTCGGCGCAGAGATCTTCCATGGTTCCTTCATCCTGTTGGTTTTGGCGGGTGGCAGTGTAGTCGCCGGATCCTTGGTCGAGCAGCCGGAGAAAGCGAATGGAGTCCACCGGGCCGAGCTTATCCGTTAGGACGGCCACTCCCTGGCGGTAGAGGTCGATGGGGCTGGTGTAAGTCGTGGTATTCATGAGATTTCAGATGGTGGAGAATTGGACTGGATTGAGAACGGAGATGGTCAAGTGAGCGGAATGCTGGGCGGCGCGGCGCAGGAGTTGATCGTCGGTGGTGAGCAGGACATCCGCCTTCATGGCTTCGGCCGTGGCGAGATGCAGCGCCTCGAGGCGTTTGAAGCCGAATGGGTTTAATTCCAGGCCACGTTGCTCGATGGCGGGCGTAAGGGGTTGGAAAGATGATGAGTAGCTGAGAAAATGGAGAATGCCATTTCGCCGGGTCTGGTCAGTGATGTGATGGATCTCGAACTGAAGCACGCTGCTGTTAGCCAGCTGGGTCTCACCCGAAGTGACCCGCTGCAAAATGGCGAGCACTGCGCTGGCTTCCAATTGGATGCGGGGCTGGGATTGGTCGTCGTAAGGACGATTCAAGCAGCAGGTGTCGAGATAGATGAACATGGGGGCTTTGTTTTAGCGAGTGGCGTCATGGAGGAAACTATTCTGACGGCATGGGTAGTGCAATTCGCCATTTTACGGATTGGATGATTCAGCGGATGGCAGCGAGCAGTTTCCCGGCGTCGGGGAAGCGTTCTTTGGGATTGCGGACGAGGGCTTTGTCGATGGTGGCGGCGAGATTTTTCTCCAGTAGGGGCATGCGATCGCGGATGGGGACGGGGTTTTCGTTGAGGATGATGTCGATGGGGTCGCGCTTGGGATCGAAGCGGTAGGGAAATTTCCCGGTGAGGAGTTGGTAGAGGGAGGCGGCGAAGCTCCAGACGTCGGAGACGGGTTTCTAAAAGTTGATGTGCGTGCCATTCATGCTGCCGAGATCGCGCAGGGAAGCCATGGGCGGGAATTTCTTGCAGACGAGCTTCTGGCGTGGTGCCGGATTGGGTGACGGGGAGGTCGAGGTTGTAAACGTGGTGCCGGTGATGCCGCACTTGGCGTTCATAGAGATCGCGCAAGGTGTTACGCATGGCGCGGGCGGCGTAGGCGGTGAAGTCGCCTTTGGCCGCATCGAAAAGCCGCGCGGCATGGGCGAGTGCTTCTTGAGCGGCCAGCTCAATTTCGGCATGAGGCAGGCCGGGAATATTATGGAACTCCCGGGCGATTTTGGTCGCGAGAGGAAGGAGTTGGAGCATCTGATTTTCCATGCCGTTGAAACATAACAGTCCGTAAACTTACAAGGCAAGGCCGGTGTTCTGGGTCATTAGCAACGACTTATCGAGTCCACTCGGAATGTCGTTTGGCGTAAGTCGTTGAGTGCCGGGATGCCATCGATGAGCCCCTGTTCATCGGGTTCATCTGCGGTTAAATTCTCTTAATTTATAAACCTATCCTGACAGGATTAGGCAAGACGCGAGAGCCATGCGGAGGGGGAATTAGCAGGCGGAGTGCCATTTGACTTGCGGTTGGAAGGTTGCTCCTCACCGCTCCGGTCGCAGAAGCGGAATCACTTTCCGCCGGGATTTCCGATAAACCACAAAGTCCGAATCCAAGGTCATGACTTTGGAATTCTCATGGGTCTCCGCCATTCTGACCAGACAGGCATCGGCGAGAGACATCGGAATGTTGCGGTAGGTTTTCATCAAGAGTTGGATCGCCCCGATCTCCGTCGCGAGGGAAAACTCCGGCACCAGCAGCCCGCGAACGATCAGATTGAGTAAGCCGTCCGGATCAATTCCGCCCCGTCGAAGAAGGAAGAGCGTTTCGGCAATCACTGCCTCACAGGTCAGCAAGGGACGAGTGAGCTGCATGAAGGTTTCTTTTGCCCATCCGTGGTCCCTGTCGCTGCGATCCAGATACGCCACCAGGGGGCCGGTATCGACAAGGATTTCGTTCATGATCCGAATCCTTCGAGATGTTTAGGATTGGAGGCAAGATCCCCGAGTCCACTGCAGCCTTTGCCACAGAGGTCCGCGCTGCGCTCAAACAGGCTTGGTGGGGTATCCTGGGCTGTGGCCTTAAGCTTTTCCTCCAGTGCCTCGCGCAGCAACGCGGATCGGTTGGATCGTCTGGAGCGCGCCACCGCATCTATCCGGGCGAGCAGCTCATCGGGAACCTTCAGCGAAATCGTTGTCATATTTGAAAAGTATTACCGGATTCGCAGATTGGCAATACCGGATTAAGCGGGTGGCGGAGGAGGCGCGGGAGTTGGCGGGACGAAGCCAGTGGTGGGAAGACATTGCGATCAAAGCAGATCTCATTTTCCACATTTCCCATAAACTCCCTCGCTTCTTGATTCTTCCAAACCGCGCCGCCACTCTCCGCCCATGTCCGAACCCGCGCTGACCCCCATGATGGCCCAATACCAAGCCATGCGCCGGTCGTTGCCCGCCGATATCATCCTATTTTACCGCCTCGGCGACTTCTATGAAATGTTCTTCGACGACGCGAAAGCTGCCTCGCCGATCATGAACGTCGCCCTCACCAAGCGCGGCGGCACCCCGATGTGCGGCGTGCCCTATCATGCGGCCCAAGGCTACATCGCCCGGCTACTCAAGGCCGGAAAACGCGTCGCCATCGCAGAGCAGACTTCCGAACCCGTCGCTGGCAAGCTCGTCTCCCGCGAGATCGCCCGCATCCTGACCCCCGGTTCCATCGACGACGACACCCTGCTCGACAACCAACGCCCGAACTACCTCGCCGCCGTCTGTCGCCACGGAAAATCCCTCGGCCTCGCCTGCATCGACCACACCACCGGCGAGTTCACCATCGCAGAATTCCCCGATTTCGGCCTGCTGGAAGACGAACTCGCCCGCATTTCCCCCTCCGAGCTCCTCATTCCAGACCATCAGACCG
>JBEGUC010000047.1:0-17952 GCA_041179105.1 Verrucomicrobiota bacterium
AGGAAGTTCATTTGTTGGATTCCACGAAGACTTGTTGGGCTTTTTCAAACAGCGAGAGGCGGACGTTGCGGACGTAGGAGCGGAGGGCTTCGGTGCCGCGGCCTCGCAAGTCCATCAGCTGGGCCGCGAGGCGGGTGAGCGGCTCGACTTCCGCCAGCGCGCGGAGGGTTTCGATTTCCACGGCGCGCTTGGACTGGACGATCTTCTGGTCGGCGGAGGCTTGGGCGAGGCTGATGTCGGACGAGACCTGGTTGTAGGCGGTATTGATCGCGGCGAGCGCGGACTCGACTTCCGGCGGCGGGTCGATGCTGGTGATGAGCGTGGCATCGAGCACCATCCCGTAGCGAGCGGCGGAGGAGGTACACTCGCGGTCCATGTGTTCGTTGAGGTCGCGGAGGTTTTTCCGCAGGTCGTTGATGGAAATGCCAATGACCGCGGCGTTGTCCGGTGTGCCGTCGGCGTTAGGCGCGCGGGGAGCCTCGAAGTTGGCGATGCGCTCGCGCAGCACCGAGACGAAGTAGCCCATGATGTGGGCGAAGGGATTCTTGATGCCGAAGAGGAAGGCGTAGAGGTTACGGTCGGCCACGCGGTAGCGGATCTGGCCGGTGAGGCCGGTGTTGAGCTGGTCCTTGGTGACCGCTTCGAGCATCGTGTTGTTGTAGTTGGCGGACGAGTCCTCCGGGTCCCAGGCCATGTTGACCGTCTCGGTGGCAATGGAGATCTTGTGGATTTTTTCCCAGGGCCATTTGAAATACGGGCCGCCGGGCATGATGACGCGCACTTGCGGATAGGAATAGCGCCGCTTCTGGTCGTCGGTGAGCATGTCCGAGATCGGATCGTCGAGGGTGGTCAGGCGGTCGAGGCGTTCGGCGCGGCCGAAGCGGGTTTTCACCGCGCGCTCGTTTTGGTTGACCGTGTAGATCCCGGCGACGAGGTAGCGCATGAGGAACCAGATGATGAAACCGAAGAGGCAGCCGAGGATAGTGGTCATGGCAAATTGTTTGGACGATCCGCAGGCTGACGGGACAAACAATGCCTGCCAAGTGGAATTCGCGGGGGTGTTTTTGCGATGGTCAGTCCGCCGCAAGCTGTTACGAATTTCCCTGCATGCAGTGGTATTACTCGAAAAACGGCACTCAACTCGGTCCGGTCTCGGAAGGGGAGCTTCTCGCGAAACTGGCTTCCGGCGAGGTTTCTGCTGCGGATCTGGTTTGGAAGGAAGGCATGGCGGACTGGCGCCCGGCGGGAAATGTCGCGGAACTCGCATCGGTGGCGGTGGTGAATTCGCCTTACGTGCCGCCAGCGTTTTCGTCCGTGCCGATGCCCGGCGGGGCGAGCATTCCCAACTACTTATGGCAGTCCATCGTGGTGACGATTTTTTGCTGCTGGCCGTTCGGGATCCCGGCCATCGTTTACGCGGCGAAGGTCGATAGTTTGAGGGCGCGGGGTGATATCGCGGGGGCGATGGCGGCCTCTGCGAGCGCGAAAACCTGGTGCATCGTGGCGGCGGGGATTTGGCTGGGATTGATGGTTGTGTGGATTTTGTTCGCGGCCGCGACCGCAGCGTTTACCGCTTAAATCACGATGCATGGCGAGCGGGCAGGGTGGTTGGTGCTGGGAATTCTGCTCCTGACTTGCGGCGCGTTTTTCCTCCGTGAGCAGGGGCCGTATGGCTTGCCTTGGCTGCCAGATTGCACCTTTTACCGACTCACCGGCCTGCATTGTGCGGGTTGCGGCATGACCCGCGCCGCCCACGCCACACTGCACGGTCGGATCGGCGAGGCGTTCCGTTTCAATCCGGTCGGCATGGTCCTGCTGCCCCTGGCGTGCTTCGGCGTGGGGCTCGAAATCCTCGGTTGGGTCCGGGGCAGGCCGCTGCCGTTTCGATTGAATGTGGGCGTGGCCGGAGCGTGGGCCATTGTATGGATCGTAGTCGCTTTCTGGATCTTGAGGAATCTCCCGTGGTGGCCGTTCACGCTGCTCGCGCCGTAAGTGAGTCTTGCGGGCCGGACGTTCTAAGGTTATTCGCGGCCATGCCATTGCTGCTTGGAGTTAACATCGACCACATCGCCACCCTGCGTCAGGCCCGCTACGCGCAAGAGCCGGACTCGCCGAACGCCGAGCCCTGCCCGGTGCTCGCCGGTCATGACTCGCTCGCCGGTGGCGCGGATTCGCTCACCATCCACGTCCGGGGCGACCGCCGCCACATGCAGGACGCCGACGCCTATCGCATCCGGGAGGAAATTAAAATTCCGCTCAATCTCGAAATGGGAGTGACCGAGGAAATGCTCGGGCTCGCGCTCAAACTCAAGCCGGAGTTTGTCTGCCTCGTCCCGGAAAGCCGCATGGAAATCACGACCGAAGGCGGCCTCGACGTGCTAGCGAGTTTCGACAAGACCCGCAGAGTCATCGCCCGCCTGCAAGATGCTGGAATCCGCGTGAGTGTTTTTATCGATCCTGATTTGAAACAAGTCGAAGCCGCCAGAGAAGTCTGCGCCGATATGATTGAACTCCACACCGGAGCCTTCGCCAATGCCACGGGCGACGCCGTGCAAACCGAGTTGGATCGTCTCATCGCCGCCGCCAAGGAGGGCTATCTGAGCCTCCAAGTGAACGCCGGCCACGGCATCAACTACACGAATATCCAGCAGATCCTGACGATTCCCCACCTCGCCGAGCTCAACATCGGCCACAGCATCATCGCCCGTTCCACCCGCGTCGGCCTGACCGCAGCGGTGCGGGAAATGAAGGAGTTGATGGCCGCTTATTCCGCCTAACCATGCGTATTTTTGGAATCGGGATCGACGTGGTGGAGGTGGATCGGATCGCCTCGGCCATCGAGCGCCATGGCGACTCGTTCCTCGCGAAATTGTTCACTGCGAACGAGCGCGCTTATTGCGAGGCGCAGAAGAAATCCGCGCTCAACTACGCCGCCCGCTTCGCCGCGAAGGAGGCGGTTTCGAAAGCGCTCGGCACCGGCATCGGCGGCCAGGCCGGGTGGCTGGAACTTGAAATCACCCGCGATCCATCGGGTGCTCCGAAGCTTTTGCTCCAAGGCAACGCCGCCGAGTTCGCCAAACAAAACGGCATCACCGAAATCCAAATCAGCCTCACCCACGCCCGCGAATACGCCGCCGCCAACGCGATTGCGATCGCTTCTGATCATTCAAAATCCAAAATTTAAAATTTAAAATCTTCATGATTCGCCCCCGCCGCAACCGCCGCACGCCCGCTATCCGCGCCATGGTGCGTGAAACCACGCTCGCTCCCGCCGATTTCATCCTGCCGCTGTTTTTCCACGAGGACGCGGAAGACGCGGCCATCGCCTCAATGCCCGGCGTGACGCGCTGGTCGTTGGCCAGTCTGGTCCGCGAGGCAGGGGAGGCGCACGCGTTAGGGATTCCCGGCATCGTGCTTTTCCCAAAAATCGAGGAAGCTTTGAAAACTCCGCTGGCCGAGGAATCCTACAACGAAGACGGCCTCGTCCCCCGCGCCATCCGCGCCCTCAAGGCCGCGCACCCCACGCTCTGCGTCATCACCGATGTCGCGCTTGATCCCTACAACTCCGATGGCCACGACGGCATGGTTCACCGCAATGGGGCAGGGGAGTTGGAAATCCTCAACGACGAAACTGTCGAGATTCTCTGCCAGCAGGCGCTTTGCCACGCTCGCGCCGGAGCGGACATCGTCGCGCCTTCCGACATGATGGACGGCCGCGTCGCCGCCATACGCGACGCGCTCGACAGTGAGGGTTTCACCCACGTTTCCATCCTCAGCTACACCGCGAAATACGCGTCCGCCTTTTACGGCCCGTTCCGTGGCGCGCTGGATTCCGCACCGAAGGACGGCGACAAGAAAACCTACCAGATGGACCCCACGAACGCCCGCGAAGCCGTCCGCGAGACCTTGCTCGACGAAGCCGAGGGCGCGGACATGCTGATGGTTAAACCCGCTGGCCTCTATCTGGACATCATCGCCAAAGTCCGCGAAACCACCACTTTGCCAGTCGCCGCCTACCAGGTGAGCGGCGAATATCTCATGCTCAAGAGCGCCGCCGCCGGTGGCTGGCTCGATGAAAAGGCGATCGTCCTCGAATCCCTGCTCGCTATCAAGCGGGCCGGCGCGGACATGATTCTCACCTATTTCGCGAAGCAGGCTTGTGGCTGGCTGGAATCCTGAAGCAGTCCCGGCTCTCTCAGTCGGGAAATCTCGCGATCTTTCGTGCTTGGCAGTTTCCGCAACCCACGGAACGATGGCCGCCATGGCAGGTGTGATTCGGGAACTTGAAGGCCTTCGTGTGAAGGTGGACGACGTGGTGTATATGCCCAGCCTCGACGCGCCGCCGGAGAAGCCGCATCCGTTCGTCTATTTCATCTCGATCCACAATGAAACGGAGGTGCCGGTGACGATCCGTGGCCGTAAGTGGGTGGTCCAGGAGGACGAGGGGGAAATCACCGTGGTCGAGGGCGACGGGGTGGTGGGACAGAGTCCAACGATCGAGCCGGGCGGACACTTTTCCTATAACAGCTACCATGTGGTCGCCCACGGAGCGCGGGTTTCTGGGGCGTTTTTCGGCGAAACCGCCGCCGGCGAGTGGGTCTTCGCACGAATTCCGGAATTCCGGTTGGAAGTACCGAACTGGGCGTGAGGATCAGCAGGTCTGGAGTTACCTTTGTTTAAAACGCTTATGACTGGTGGTCCCGAGTGGAATCGAACCATTACCTACGGCTTCGGAGGCCATCGCTCTTCACTGTTTTACAAGGCTTTATTCCATACATGTAATCGGTTGTAATCTATTTTGTTTGCCACGCGCCACGATGCGCGGTATTGCAGGGACATGAAAAACACTGTGACTGTGACCGCAAGCCAGCATCCGCGCTACTCTCACCGCGTCAGATTCTTCATGCCGGATGGAAAGCGCGTGGATCGGTATTTCTCAAACGAAACCGCTGCCCTGGCATTTGCCAAGAAGCAGGAGTCCGAGGTGGGGGTGATGGGATCGACCTTCGGCGCGGTTGCCGAAGGTGAGCGGGCCGCGATTGCGTTCTGGCGTCAATTCGCCAAGGATACATCCCCCGCCCCGCCCGAACTGCTATCCGTCCTGAAGGATTTCAAAACATCGTGGCTGGCCTCCAAGGCGTCTCTCACCGTCTCCGATGCCGTCGCGAAGTTCCTCGCCCATCAAGAAGCGGAAAGGGCCGCGCCGCGCCACGTCGCCAGCCTCAAGAGCCGCCTTGGCCGCTTCGAGAAGGACCACGGCGGCAAGATCGTCTCCACGATCACTTCCGGGGTCTTCTCTGACTGGCTGAATGCACTCCGCGCCACCCGCGCCGACAAGGTAGGCGACAAGCTCACCGCCGTTACACGCCACAATCTCACCCGCTCCCTTCGCTCGTTTTTCGTGTTCGCCATGGAACGCGGGTGGACTCTCACCAATCCCGTGCCAGTTGCCAAACGGAGCAAGTCTAGGGCGGTGAAGATCGCCACCCGGACGGCACCGGCCATCATGCTCCCGGCGGATGTTGCGCGGTTCATGGCGGCGTTGAGCAATAGCAAAGTGGCAAGCGTCAAAGCGCCGTCGCTCGTGCCGTTTTGGGCTTTGAAATTCTTCGCGGGCATTCGCGATGCCGAAGCTGCCGGAATGGACTGGAGCATGATCGACCTCGATGCCGGAAAAATTCACCTGCCCGCCGGTCTCTCAAAAACCGGCGAAGCCCGAACGATGAAAATCGAGCCGAACCTCGACGCATGGCTTCGACCGTATGCCCAGCAATCCGGCGACATCTGCCCCGCTGACAATACCCGGAAGCGCGAATTCAAGAAAGCCGTGGACGCTCTCACAGAGCGGGACACGAGCGGGAAGATCACCAAGGCGTTCGTATTCCCTTCCAACGCGGCTCGCCACAGCTTCGGCACCTTCCATCTCTTCCACTTCCGAGACGCCGGGGAAACCGCCCTCCAGCTTGGCCACAAGAGCAATCCGGCCATGCTCCACGAACACTACAAGAACCCGACCGCAGAAAAGCACGCGGCGGCGTTCTGGAAGATCCTTCCAGCCAAGAAGGCAAAAAACATCACCAACATCGAAGCCGGGAGGTTGTCGGCATGAGCAAGTCACCCAAGAAAGTGGGCCGACCAAATAAAGCCACCAAGCGCCCGCCGAAGGATTTGCGCATCAAAAGCGATGGGGAAATGGTTTCACGCTTACACGAAGTTTATGCAGAAGTCCGCGCCGCTATTGAATCTGCAACTGCCGTGAGTCCGCCGGAACTGCCTAAATTCACGCCCGATCAACTTCGGGAAATTCGCATAGGTCGCGCGTTTGAATCGTTAGACCTCCTGTGGGCAGATCCTTTTGGGGATGATATTCTTGCCCCCTTTTTCACTCCGATTTTGTTTGGAGACTCGTCTCCTATGCTAGAAAGGATTGTTGGCGATTTTTTTGTGACTTCCCTCAAAACTTTTCCAAGTTCGGCTCTCGAAAAAATCTTCCAGGGTGTGCTTGCGCTGAAGAGAAACATTGAGACCAACATCATCTCTCCTCATCGGAACTTTTTTGCCTATCAGGCCTATTTGCAATTCGTCATTGAGACTGGCCGCGATCCGAGCAAGCCGGAGCTGAAGGACTATATTCTCGCCCGACGTGAAACCTATAAAGACGCGCCGAGCAAGGATGATCCGAGGGGTTGGACGCGTTTATGGGTGGCGTCTGGACTTTCCTTGCTCGCCGGAACAAGAGCACCCCGAAAGAAGAGTGCCCCGAAGAACAGATAGGCACCAAACCCCTAGTTTAATGCATACGACGAGGCGCATGTAACCGCGCAAAGTCGCGTCATGGCTACTACACATGAAGCGCTGTTAAACCGAAAGGACGCCGGAAGTATTCTTCACGTCTCTCTTCGGACCATTGATGAACTCATCTCAACCGGAGACCTCCCAGTCGTCCGCCTGGGCCGCTCCGTTAGAATCCGACCGTCCGCTCTGGACTACCTGATCGAAGCGAGGGAAACCCGCGCCAACCCGCGCAAGAAAGGTGGTGCCAAGTGAAAGCTCCCGCAACACTCCGCAAGTTCGACCAGCCGAAAGATGGTCTGCATTTGGAGAGCGTGAATGAACTGACGATCACTAATCACTCCATTCTAACGGTGAAGACTGAGACGACCGGCTGGAATGGCAAGGGCAGCAATCACGGTGGTACGGCCTCCGTTCGATTCGAGTGCTGTGGAGATTACCAAAGCACGATGCGGCCCAGTTTTGTTTATCCGCATGTTACGGTCGGGACGTTAGAATTCAAAGGTATGGGCCAATCAGAGATCCGCTCTCTGCTCATTGGCTTTGAATTCGCAGCCGCTTCACTCCGACTCCTGTTGAACGAGCCCCCCATGGACGAACCCGACGAAAACGTCATGTGACAGAGCAACGCCGACCTGCGAAGTCGTGCGGGCGCTCCTAACCTTTCTGCTCCGGCAGATTTCCACATTTTATCACCACCTTACAACCAAACTTTCTGCTATGACAACACTGTCCGATGACACCGAAAACGACGCCTATTTAACCAAACTCGCCCGCCGCCTCCACCCCTCTATCACCCCCTGGGAGCGCCGGGCAATGGAAGATCAAGAAAACCCTGACGAGGACTATCGCTTCCTCACGCTGCCTGACGAAGGGAGCGGGCACAACTCGGGCTTGAAGCGAGTCGCCGACCTACTCTTGAACGTGTTCGATCTTTCCAACAAGGATGCGGAGGATTATCTCAAGAGCATCTATCACCGGGACTTTTCCGACGTGCGCCGCGCTGTCAGGAGGGTCAGAAACGGTGTCAAAAGCGGAACGCCTCCAAAGTTCCCCGTCGCCGACACAAGCCTGATTTCCGCCGTCACCACGGAGACACGAAAGACTGTTAGCGATTTGAAAGAATGGTCTCCGGGTTTATTAAATACCCCGGCATTCAAGGTAATCCATTTGCTGATGAGAGAGGCCATCGCGGAAGATCCGCTTGTCTGCATCGGCTCCTCTAAAAACCAGTTTGCTACAAAACCACTGAGCACTTTCAAAGATCACGCCCACAAACACCCCTACCTAGTTCCGCAGCCCATGACCTCAGAGCAGGGGAAGACAAAAGATGGTCGTCTATCGTCTAAATCAAACGCCAACACTTCCGAGCGCTCGAATCTCGTAGTGGAGTTCGACAAAATCGCAGACAAGGACAAGCAAGCCTCACTCCTGCTATTCCTCGCCGACTACGCCCCGCTCCTCTGTGTGTGCGACTCCGGCGGCAAGTCTCTCCATGGGTTCTACGATGTCGCCAACCGCCCGCATGAGGACAAGGAAAGGTTCATGCGGATCGCCTGCCGTCTCGGGGCCGATAGGGCACTTTGGACACTCTCACAGTTCGCCCGCATTCCGGGAGGCACCCGCCCCGCAGTTCCACCAGACGGCGACACGCCCGCGAAGCCCGCCGCGCATCAGACATTGCTTTTTCTCGACCCGGATGCGCCGGGGAGGCACTGGCGGATTGATGCACTGGAAAAGTGGGCGGATTCACGGCTCGCCAAAACGGAGTCCACCGACCGTATGCAGATGCTCCATGATGCCACACTTTCCGCCGCCTCTCTTTGCAAGATGGACATCCCGAAACGGGAAAAGGTACTGGGTGAGTTCTTTTTGGAGGGCGACCTCGGCTTTATCTTCGCGCCGCGTGGACTAGGCAAGACCTGGCTTGGAACCGGATGCGCCGCCGCCATTGCATCAGGCGGAGAAATCGGCGAGTGGCGGGCGGCTCGGGCAAGGCGAGTGCTCATCATCGACGGTGAAATGAACCTCCCGGCATCCCAAGAACGGCTCCGCATGTTAAATTGCGATTCGGATCGGCTCCTCCTCCTCCATCACGAAATCATCTTCAATGCCACCGACGGCAAAGTGAGTCTCAACCTCGCCGATCCCAAACAGCAGCAAGATGTGTGCGCCCTCATCAAAAACATGGGCGTGCAGGTGGTCGTGATCGACAACCTTTCATGCCTCTTCCGGGGAGTTGCGGAAAACGAGGCGGATGCGTGGGAAGCGGTCTTGCCGTGGCTCCTCGATCTTCGGCGGGCAGGAATCTCCGTAGTGGTCATCGCTCACGCCGGGAGAAACGGCCAGATGCGCGGGACCAGTCGTCGGGAAGATTCCGCTCACTGGGTTCTCTCTCTGGAACCCGCTCATGACGAGTCCGGCGATTTCAATGGCACCCGCTTTGTCTCCCGCTTCACCAAGAATCGCAACAGCGTCGGCAGCGAATCACCTCCGACTCTCTGGGAATTCCGAAGCGGCCTCGATGGAATGACCGTCACAGCGAAGCCGCAAACCGACCTTGCCGTGATGCTCGACCTCATCCGAGGCGGTATGGATTCCGCCAGCGATCTCGCCAAAGAACTCGACCGCAGCAAAGGTTGTGTCAGCAAGTGGGCCAAGCGACTCAACGCCGAAGGCAAAATTTCCATCACATCAGGCGGCAAATACAAGCCCGCCTGAAAAGCGTTTCCGCGTTTCCCCCCATGGGTGGGAAACGGGAAACCGATGGAAACGAATCTGGAAACGGCTTGGCGTGGCGTTGGCAAAAACCTTTGTCCCATATAGGCGTTTCCCTGAAACGGGATTGGAAACGCTTGGCGGCAAGAATGGAAACGGAAAGGACACCAACGGCACGCACTTCGAGTTCTTGATCTCGCTGAAAGTTTTCCAGCTGGAGAAGGGAAAGCTACCAACTGATGATCGGGCGAAATCCGAAGTCGCTGTCTTTGGGTAGTGGATTCTGGTGGCGAGCCGCCGAACGACAAGCCCAAGGAAGATCGCCCCATCCGCCGCCTCGAATCGCGTGGTATTGGCCAATCGCTAGGTTGCATGGATCTTGGCCGCCGGGGTTCCGATCAATATACCAGTCTCGGCACCACTCCCACACGTTCCCGTGCATGTCATACAAACCCCACGCGTTAGGAACTTTTTCCCCGACCGGGTGCGTAGTGCCTCCGCTGTTATTGCGGAACCACGCGACCTTATCTAAGTTTCGGCAATCATTTCTCTCAGATTTTATCGCCGTTCCATTATTGAGACTCGAACGATGTCCGGCACGACACGCATATTCCCACTGAGCCTCACTTGGCAAACTCCACTTCGCTTTCAAAGGAAGCTGTCCGGTTTCATGTTGGATTCTCGTTAAAACCACACAAAATTCGCTCGCCTCTTCCCAAGTGATTTGTTCGACGGGATGCTCGGGATTTGTGAAGCGGCTAGGATTTGTTCCCATGACAGCTTCCCACTGAGACTGGGTGCATGGTGTTCTAGCCATCCAAAAACCTTCTGATATTACAACCTTTGCGATATTCTCGTTTTCGCGATGGCCCCGCTCATTCGGCGGAGAACCCATGACGTAATCTCCTGCTTCAATTCCGCACAGAAATATCCCAGAGCAATCATCCCATAAGAGGTCACGAAACTTCGGGGCGAAGAGTTCCAGAGAAGTGCTCGCTTCCCCAACAGAAGTTACAGCCGGGGTTATGAAGATATTGCAAGGCTGGGAAGCGGCAGGGATGGTGGCATCGCTGTAATTAAATTCCAAGTTTTCATTTTTTTGTGGTATTTGAGGCGGATCTGACAATTTCTTCACTGGACGAACTGCCCTCCTATTTTTGATTTTTTTCAGAGCCTTCACGATCAATCTGACGGTAATCACGATCCCTAATAATATCAAAATTCCTTTGATCCCGATGCCGTAAGCAAAGTTTGCAGTAACCATCAAAAAAATGAACATTCCAAACGCGAAACCCACACATCCCTCACCATCGCCCTTTTCATTCTTTTTTGCGGCAGTCCTCCAGAGCATTAAGGGGACAAGAATTGAGACAGCAAGAATTGTGTAAAACATCCATATTGGCATATCGGATGATGCGCCGTGGCCATCATAAGCATCCCAGTCATCCTCATGCAAGTCCGGTAGACTCTGAGCAAGATAGCAGGTTACGGTCATGATTTACTTATGTGAGATTAATGATATCGGCGGAACTTTTTTTGGTGTGACCCGACCCACACAGGATCAGAAAAATATCACTTTTTCTTCAATGCATCCCCTATCCCGTTGCCTATCAGCGAGAAAATGACAACAACAACTCCAGCTGCTATCCCACCCAAGTAAATTCCCTTTGCCCGGAGCAATCCAAGGAGAATCATACCCACAATCCCGCCGACGATGCCCGACGTAAAAAATGAGGCCTTCTTGATCTTGGGCGCATTGAGGACCTTTCGTGACAATTCGGCGGCCTGATCCAACTCTGCTAGTTGCCCTGTAGGCGTTACAGCAAACGAGTTGTTTCGGGAGGCAACTGCCGGATACTCACCCGGACTAACAACGAAGGATGCTTTGCACGCCGGACATTCCCCCGCAACCTGGTGAAACTGCCGCTCCATTGTCAATTTCGCCCCACACTGCTGGCAGAAAAGACTTACCCTCTCCGGTTCTTTGGGCAGAGAGGGCAAAACACGATGGTTTTGTGCCCATGAACCCGGCGGCGGAACGGGAACTTCGAATTGGCCTTCGCATGTTGGGCATGTCTCAATGATTCCAGCCATCACACCAGTGCAATCAAGGTGTTGTTGGCAATGTGGGCAATTTACGGTCATTTGCTGACGTGTGGCGGAAGTTGAAAGCCTAGGGCTTGCTGAGTTTTTTGCGAACGGCACCTATCAGAGTACGGTCGAGGTTTGGGTAAGCCTCAAACATCTTCGCAAGCGCGGCGTCGTCGCCCGCACACTTCTCTATTTCCTTCCCGAGATAGATGCTATCATTGACAACTGAAAAGGGAATGTCGCCACGGTCAACGGCAGCACGGCGGGCGGTTGCGATCTTGTCAGGCGTGGCGATGCTCCTGAACTGTTGCTTTGCGTTTTCCAGCTTGGCCTGATACTCAGCTTGGTCCGCGTAGGTGTTTCGTACGTGGTCTGAGAGGAGCGCTTTGTAGAGGGTGGCAGCTTTGCCTGCCGCCGTGTCGCCGTCATACAACGACTGGAGATTAATGAGGGAGGCATCTTGAGCGTCCGCCTTGGACGCGGGGCCGAAATACTGGGCCATGGCTTTCTGTTGGTCGGTTGCGTCTATCCAGCCACGCTCCACGGCATGTTGGAAAAGCTGACCGTTGATCTCGTCCATCAGTTCATCGTCGTATTCCCCATTTTTCAGGAGTTGGAGACTGCCCTCGTCGCGGTATTTGTGGACGATGCTCAGATTGTCCTCGCCCTTGTGGGCATCCATGAACTGTTGCAAGGTTGGGATCTGGTTGGGGTCATTTGGGTTTCTCAAAGTCAACGGTGGAGTGGGGGCTTTGGGCGGCGGTGAGTATTCCCTCACTGGAGCGGGGGTCGTTGCAGGTTCCAACTCTTGTGTTCTCTGTAAGCTGCGGAGGAAGCTATCGCGGGCCTCGCTGAGTTCAGCTTCCCGCTGTGCCTTGGCGGCGGCTTGGTCCCTCCTAAACCCGTCCCAGTATGCTTGGTTCGTGGCATCTTCCGTGGCTACCCGCTGGCGGCGGAGTTCTTCATTTGCCTCCTTTTGGAGACGAAGCATCTCTAAACGTTGATCCTCCGCCCGCTCCGCACGGTCTCTCAGGTCAATCCGCGGTTCGAAGACCGACCTTTGCGCGTGCGCGTGCGTAACGAGGATGGCGAGGGCTACGGCGAGCGAGTGTTGCGTTTTCATCGATTGATTGGCTGGGCATTAACTGACTGCTAGAATCTTTTAATTGTCGGAAGGCGAGGAAAGCGGGTTAATTCCTCCGAACCCGGAAATACCGTTTCGGCAAATTCTCTATCGAATAGAAGCGCGTCACCACTCCACTTTGTCCGACGATGGAGCTTTCGATAGTTCCCCAAAGTTCGAGATCCGTGGACGCTTCAACCCGGTAGCTCACGCCATCCGCTGCATTGAATCGGAACTCGACCGCCGTGCGAATGGATGACAGCGCATCCGGGGTGCTAATGGCGGACGTGGGGCTGAATCCCGTGCTGACCTCGAAGCCATCCTCATCAGTGTCGCTCATGCCTGTTGTTCCTTATTCTTAGAAACCACAAAATAGGAAACACCTCCAAGCCCCAGAATAACAAGGTTCAGCACAGCGAGCCTCGTCAAGTCGATCTTCAGAACCCGTCTCCGCGAGTAAGGATCGTTAGAGAAAATAAAATGAAAGCCATCAAATTCTTGGGTCTCGTAGTTCGTGCGCTGGTAACGATCAGATTGGCTCATTGGCGGGAACAGCCAAGTGAGTATCAACAATGCGACAGCGGCGATCAGTATTTTATCTTTCAGTCTCATCTCGTTTTGTTTTATGAAATTATTCTTCACAACAGAAGTTACAGTCGGGGTTATGAAGATATTGCAAGGCTGGGAATCGGGAACTTCGAATTGGCCTTCGCATGTTGGGCATGTTTCAATGATTCCAGCCATCACACCAGTGCAATCAAGGTGTTGTTGGCAATGTGGGCAAACTACGTTCGTTTGTATCGTCATGATTGGCTGCGAATGAATTTCCGGGTGTTCCGGTATTCCGCCGGAGTCTTTTGGGGGCCCCTTTTCGGGTGGAGCATGGTAGGAGTTCCTAGATGCGAATACTGGAGCGGGCGAGCGATACCTGATCCCGCCGGAATTGGGCTCTGAGGCGGGGCACTCCTCTGCCCATTCATAACTAATAGTCGGCCACGGCTTCGGGATTGGGCCAAACTGGTTTGCACCACGTTTCCCAGGAATCGAAAGCGAAATAATAGTTAGGGCAACCCATCCGAACAAAAGTCCATCTGCCGCAAACTGGCTAAGAGGGACGGTTGTCGGCGTAAATTGCCCTAAGATGATCGCGACGAAGGGACCCGAGCCAATCGCAACACTGATCCATGCACTGATTCCGAAATCGTGGAACCTCTTCGCCACTCCAGCATTCCAGAACCACCAGCAAACTGTTCCCAATATCCAGAACGCAGCCGTAGACCGCCCGATAATCACATCCAGAATGACCGAGGCCACTATTCCGACGAAGAACAAGACCAGGCAGACGAGGAAATCTAGGCGGTTTATTCTGCCGGTGATGGCTAACGCACGCCGCCATTTTTGGCGAAACTCAACGAATTCGGACGGTGCTTCCATTGGATGTCAGGGGAGGTTTCCAGCGGCAAAAGGAATGGCACTTCGGAAACAGGCTGTGCCACATCCCGCCGTGATAGTAGGCTGAACTGCCGCGAGCTGCGAGAAAATCAGCGAATAGAAAAAGGGGCAGAGCAAGGTCATTGCAGCGTGTTTCCGCGCGGTCTTTGAGTTCATGGTGGTTGATTGAGGGGGCATCCTGCCAAGTGGACGGGGAGTTGAGAGAACCGCAGTAACGCGGCTGCAACGGTCTTTGGCGACCTCCCGTAGGCGACCGCTTGGACATACACCGCCGCCTCCCCGACCTTTGTCGGTTTGGCGGCATCGTTGCGGTCGATGCCGACCGGTTACTGAGTGGACTCTCACATCCACGCCCGCTTGCGCGGACGGTGGAATCTGATACCACAGTTTTCGCTCTGGCGAGATAATACGTAGTATGTTCCGTATGAAACGCCGTGGAGTGGAGGCACAAGAATTGCGGAAACCCCGCATTTCCTCAAAAGTTCTTCAAAATAACGCAAAACAGTTGCATTATTGCTCAAGCCTACTGCCGCCAAGGAATTCCCCGCGCCGTAGTGGCAAATGGTAGTATGTCGGGAAGAAGGGGTGACATCGGCGGGCGTGGCGTTGCTAACTCCCTACCACAGCCCGTCAATGCCGCCCCGGCATCCTAACGGAATCAGCTCAGAATCCCGGAATTTAACGGAGGGCCTCACATTCTAATCCTCGATCCACGGGAAAAAACCGGCCCCACCGGGGCAGCGTGTCCCGCTCGCTTTTCTTGGGCTTCACGCCGTCCGGAGCCTTCTCAATGGTCTGCTCCGCGCCCCGATGTTTCGAGGTCGTTGGGTATTTGGTGGGGCTTTGCCGAAACGATGAATCCTCACAACACCCGGCCGCCGATTACAGCGATTACAGCAACGATACCAACATGACCTCCGGGGAACCGCCGCTGACTTTCCGCCAGAGCAATCATCAGCCCGAACACCTTGCCTAGGCAAAAAACCTGTAATCGGTTTGTAATCGTTTTCCGCCTCATTTCGGCGATTTTCAGCGCGTTTTGAGGCGCGTCCATGTCGCAATTTCGTTAGGGAATTCTGAACTGCAAGTCGCTGATTTAAAGAGATTTACAACTGGTGGTCCCGAGTGGAATCGAACCACTACCTACGGCTTCGGAGGCCATCGTCCTATCCATTGGACCACGGGACCAGTGCGTTTGCGCTGAGGGGGGAATGCGTAACGGGCCTTGCGCGGCTTGGCAAGGAGAAGGATGAAATTTGCAGGACCTGGGAATCGGAAAGAGAAACGAACCGCGAATTTTGCGAATTAGGCGAATCTTTTGAAGAAGCTGACAGCCTCTCCTCGAATTTTGAACATTCGCAGGATTCGTCAGATTCGCGATGCCTCAAATCTTGCTTTTCAGACCGTCATCCGATCCCAAGCGGCCCAGAAGGCGGTGGTCTGGGCGGCGTCAGGAATGATTTCGAGGAGCAAAGTTTTTTCGCCGGCTTCAAATTTGTCGAAATCATCGACGGTGCGAATGCGGAGATGGTTCATGCCCCAGAGCGTGGCGAGGCCAGATAGATCGGCGCTTTGTGGGTTGATCATCCACTCGACGGCACGCGGGCTCATGCTTTGCAGGCGCGGCAGGCGCTCGAAAATTTTGCCGCCGCCGTTGTTGATGACCGCGAGCACGCGGCCTTGGCAGTGGATTTGCTCCAGCACGAACGGCGCTGCCAGATCGTACAGCGCGGTGAGGTCGCCGACGACGGCCCAAGCGTCACTCACATCGGCGGACCAACCGAGCCAGGTGCTGACTTGGCCGTCGATCCCGTTCGCGCCACGGTTCGCGCGAACGGACGGGACGGGCCGCACCCATTGCGCGAAGTGGTTCCACTCGCGGATCGGCATGCTGTTACCGAGGAAGAGCCCGCTGCCGATCGATGCGTAGTGCGAAAGCGTGCGGAGCAGCGCAGGCTCGCTGTCCGGATAGATTTCCAACAATTCGTCAATCTTCACCGCACGGCTGCCGGCCCCGGCGAGGTAGTCGAGCGCATCGTCGGCGAGTTCGATCGGGCCGAGTGCCTGGATCACCCGGTCCAACCCACCGCGGACGATACCGGATTCGCGGGCGAGGCCGGGCAGGCCGTTGCGACAGACAGACCAGACGGAAACTTGGGGCAATTCTTCGAGATCGCGCCAAAAGCGGCCGCTGGGAACCTCGCCCAGACGCAGGATTTTCCCAGGCGGGCGGGATTTCAAGATGCGGTCCGCATCGTGGATGGCGAGCGACTGGAGCGCTTCCCGCAGGCCGCTGGTGGCCTCGGCGACGACCGGTGCGCCGAGGTCCTGGCAGAAATGAAACACCTCCTCGCGTTCGTCCGGATCGAGTCCGCCGACGAGGACGACGATGCCTTTATAAGCCTCCTCGCGCAGCCAGCGGGCGAGCGAGGCGACGTTGAGCCTCTCCTTCACGGACTGAAATTCGGCGAGTTTTTCATTCGAGAAATTTTCATCACCCGCTTCGAAGGTTTCCTCGAACTCCACATTCAGGTGCAACGGCTGATTCCCATCCCAATCCGCGAAACTTCCCACCCACGCGTGATTTCCAAAAATCCCCGGCTGCTCGATGCTCTGCGGCGCGCCGGTTCCGCGAAACGCCGCCGGGCGGTCCGCAGTGATTGCGACGAGCGGGCGGCCCTGATAATGCGCCTCGATGATGGCGGGTAATAGCTCGGCCACAGCCGTGCCGCTGGTGGTGATGACCGCGCACGGCTGCGCGGTTTCCATCGTCCGCCCGAGCGCGAAAAATCCAGCGCTGCGCTCCTCGAAATGCCGCCAGACGCGCACCAATCCCGCCGCCTCGGCGCGGGCCAGCGCTTCGAGTAACGCCGCATTCCGCGCCCCGGCACAGACGACGAACTCGCAGACGCCCGCCTTGAGACAACTTTTCACCACATCGACCGCCGGATACCATGAGTTCATGCGGCCTGTGCTAGCGCAGGCGGACGCGAATGTCCAAGCGTGTGATTGCCCAAATTTCCGAGCCTTGAGGCTCTCGCGTCATGACGCCGCAGGATGGCTCCTCTCAATTCGTCATTTCATTTGTGAAATCGGTCATTTCCGGGCACTGCTGGTTTAAATAACCTCGCCTCAAACCTCACCCGATTTGAAAACCAAAAATATGAAGCTCTTACTTCATCTCCCGATTTCCCTCCTTCTTTCTGGCTGGGTTCATGCGTCTGACAGCGACCCCGCGCACACCCCGCCGCCGCCTGCCTCGGCCATTGGTTTCAGCGACCGCTCACCGGCGCTCGACGCGCTACCGGGATTCCAATCTCCGCCGCCGGGCTATGGCATTGCGCCGTTTTATTGGTGGCTTGGAGATCCCATCACCAAAGAGCGCCTGGCCTGGCAACTCGAACAAATGAAAGGCATGGGGGTTTCTGGCTACCAAATCAACTACGCCCATTCCGCGAAGGGCGGCCGATCTTGGGGACTCACCATCCCATGCGCCGGAGAAATCCAAGTCTGGGCCGATGGTCGTAAATTGGCCGCTAAAATGACGAACGGCGAATGGAATGCGACCCTTCCCGCACCGGCGCGATCACCCGTAGTGGTCGCCATACGAGTCGAGCAGGTGCGCGGCGAATATGGCGGTGCCGCATTCCGTGATTTCATCCGCCTCGACTGTGGCGCTGGCGAAATCGCCCCCGGAGATTGGTCTCAGGCAGGGGTTCTGGAAACCTACTCCGGTGCCGCGTGGTATCGGAAATCCTTCCCGCTCACCGCGCCGG
>JBEGUC010000048.1:0-17914 GCA_041179105.1 Verrucomicrobiota bacterium
GAAACTCGCGAGGCGAAGATCCCGCTGAGTTCCGGCAGCCCCTGTTTCATCCGCATCCAAGTCACCCGGCAACCATGAGTTGCCGTCAGACGTAGTGCAGCTCGGCGGCCTTCGCGCCGATGGCGGCGCTGGGCGTAGTCAACATAAGGCATCAACTAATTTAGTTGTCACTTGATAATTCACTTCCAACATCTGTTATGAAAAGTCAATTCATCCAGCTTCGGCGATGAAATGAGTAAGAGCACTTTCGAGCACGTCTTTTGGGCTGTATTCGAGCGAGTGAACGAAATGCAGCAGATCGCAGATCAAATCGGCAACTACCACGCCGGGTTCCTCATTCATATGGGAAGTCTTTTGGAGCACTGCCAATGCATCAATCGTTAAGCACGCCCTCCTCATGTTTGTGCAATTTTGATCGTCGTAGCCGTCGATTGAATCAAAGCGATTCGGATCATGTGCGGGCATCAGATCTAGATTTTCGACCAGTTTGCTCAGTAAACTTGGATCTGGGGATGAATGAAGGCTCATATTTCGATTCGAGGTGGTGAACTGATGATGTTCTTAATGCAAACAATGTTCTTCAAAAGAACTCTCTTGGCAAGTTCGATTGCTACATTGCGCACGTGAGAAATCCAAGAAGTGGGGCCAAATCCGCCAAAAATATCATTTCCCAGCGTATTCGCCGTGCTCGACTTGCTTTTGATCCTCCGCTGACTCAGGACCAGTTATCCGGACGTCTTGCAGCCAAGGGGATATCTTTGGATCGAGTTGCGATGACTAAAATTGAGTCAGCCCAAAGGTGCGTATTCGATTTCGAAGTGCCGGTGCTTGCAGAGGTTTTAAAGGTGGATGTTCGTTGGCTACTGGGAATCCAGACGACTGGTGGTCCGTCAATTTTAGAGAGGGGCGAGGATGGACTTTGACTCGGCAAAAGCGCTCAAGAAAGCGACAGGACGGGCGAAATCCGATGTCGCCAACAAGCTTGTGAGCATGTTTTTGCACGAGGTCAGCCGCCGGGCATGTGACGCAGGATGCATGACGGTTGCAGATATTCGGTATCGAGACGACGTCCTCAAATCCTTCGGGCATTCCTGCCTCTATTGCGGACGCGATTTAGAGCATGACCGGGCTTCGGTGGAGCATCTTGAAGGTATGAATCGCTTCCGGGCGGGACTTCATGTTCCTGGCAATGTCGCTATGGCATGCAGACGCTGTAACAATGAAAAGCGGAGAGACGATCAGAAGGCAAAGTTGTCGCTGGCAAGCAGTGGCTGGGAATCGTTCCTTTCGCACGATGGTCTCCGCTGTGAAACGGAATGCAAAACTTGCGCCTACTGGGCATCCGTTTGGCCAGACGATACTTTGAGAATCCAGCTGCTGAGCCAAGTCCGAGAACGGATCCGTCAGTTTCAAGAACCTTACAATTTGTTCATTACTTGGTCAATAAATGTTCGGCCCTCGATCCAGAATAAGGCCGAAGTGCTCTACCGAGCCTGCCAAGACTTCGCAACAGATGAAATTGAAAAGCTCACTTCCGAGGTGGTCTTTGATTTCAAGTTATTTTCTAACAAAATAGATTTGAAATAAGGACTTAAATTTGTGAGGCCCCGATCATCTGTTTAGGTCAATATGTGAGACTCAAACCGTAGCTGTTTTCAAACGCTTGATAAGCTAAATGAAATCCTTCGAGGTTGATCGCCTTCAATTTTCTGTCCGGCATCGATTTGGTCCACAAAAAGCACTATCCTTTTGTATTCCTTGGCGGAGAAACTCCGAACATCTCCTTCGACAACGTTCCAGTTTGGACGATTCAGACGAAGAGTCGCGCACGCATGACGATCATATTCGACGTGGGCCAAGGCTTCAAAGCCTGCTCGCTCCAAGCCAAGCGCTTGTCCGCCCGCTCCTGAGCAAATTTCAATGCAAGTCAGATCGGAGGGGAAGTTGGCAAGTTTTAAAGGTTTTTTCATAAGTTCAATTGAACACCTTTTTTAAGTTAATGTCAATCGTGGAGCATGAAAAGGAATTGACACTTTTTGAATATGATCTGACCAGAGTTTCTTTTTTGGGAGGCTCATTCGCTAGGAAGCCTAGGGATTTATAATAAAGGGGCCTAATTTCGACGGTCGGCACGTTAGAAAATCGCGAGGCGAAGATCCCGCTGAGTTCCGGCAGCCCCTGTTTCATCCGCATCCAAGTCACCCGGCAACCATGAGTTGCCGTCAGACGTAGTGCAGCTCGGCGGCCTTCGCGCCGATGGCGGCCTCGTTGTCGAGCAGCTCTTGGATCGGGTCCCAACGGCCGGAAAGCAGGGCTTCGCGGGCGGAGTCGGGCATGGTCACCGGGATGTCGAGGCCGCCGGAGGTGCGGACGCAGAGCGCTTGCACGTCGATGGTGACTTCCGTTTCCGGATCGGCTTCCACGGCGTCGCGGATGGCGACGACGTCGGCCGGGCTGGCCATCACGCAGGGCATCGCGAGGGTGGTCGAGTTGCCGTAAAAAATTTCCGCGAAGGACTCGGCGATGACGCCGTTGAAGCCGTATTTGCGCAGCGATTGCGGCGCGTGCTCGCGGGACGAGCCGCAGCCGAAGTTCACGCCGGCGACGAGGATGGAGGCCTTGGCGAAGCGCGGGTCGTTGAGCGGGTGCTGGGTTTTCACACCGTGCTCGTCGAAGCGGACGTCATAGAATGCGAATTCGCCGAGACCGTCGAAGGTGACGCACTTCATGAAACGCGCGGGGATGATGCGGTCGGTGTCGATATCCGCGCCGGGGATGAAAACAGCGCGGCCGGTGACGGAAGGAACGGGGTCGAGTGCCATGGTGATAAAGATTAGAGAGTTGAAAAATTCAGCCGTCTTCGCGGTTGATGAGATACCACGGGCGTTTCACGTCGTCGGGAAACGGAGCGGACTGATAGAAGGCGGAAACTGGAAGTGTGAGGTCGATGGACTCGAGGTGGACCAAAGAATCGAACTGAGTGTAAATATGTTTTTTCCAATGATCCGAGCGCCGGACGATGTAGATTTCTGGCCAGTCTTGCTCGATGTAAATGATTTCCTCGACACTTGGCATCCGTTTGTAAGTGGTGAGCTTATCGCCCCGATCAAAGCGCGAGGTCGATTGGGAAAGAACCTCGATAATGAGCTTGGGAGACCGCGCCAAATACGACTTATCGTCGGTGGGCTCACAGGTCACAAAGACATCCGGGTAATAATAAGATTCTCCGACGTTGTCGGCGATTTGGACTTTCACGGCCTCCATAAAGACCCGGCAGGGCCCGCCGCGAAGGTGATTTTTGATCGCTGCGTAAGTATCGCCAGAAATTTCATTATGGCGGAAAGTGACGCCAGACATCGCGTAGATCCGCCCGTCCACGAACTCATGACGGATTTCCGAGCGTAATTCTCCTTCGAGATACTCGGCGGCGGTGATGGGTAGGTTCTGGGCGGCGCTGCTCATAATCATGCCGATTCTAGGCGACTTCTGCTCTTGCTTCCAGCGTGAAAACCTCGCGGGCATCGGCGACGGAGCCGCGGATGGCGGCGGCGGCGACCATGACAGGCGACATCAGGATGGTGCGTCCGGTGGAGGAACCTTGACGGCCTTTGAAGTTCCGGTTGGACGATGAGGCGCAAAGTTGATCGCCGATGAGTTTGTCGGGATTCATCGCCAGGCACATCGAGCAGCCTGCGCCGCGCCACTCGAAGCCCGCGGCACGGAAGATTTCTGGCAGGCCTTCTTGTTCGCATTGGATGGCGACGATCTGCGAGCCGGGGACGACGAGCGCTTGCACGCCGGGCGCGACGTGGTGGCCTTGGATGTATTTCGCGACTTCGCGGAAGTCGGAAATCCGGCCGTTGGTGCAGGAGCCGATGAAGGCGACGTCGATTTTCACGCCCTTGATCGGGGTGCCGGCGTCGAGCTTCATGTAGGCGAGCGCTTCCTCGATGGAGGCTTTTTCCAACGGAGTCTTAGCGGTGGCCGGGTCCGGGATGTTTTCGGAAATGGAAATGCCCTGGTCCGGGGAGATGCCCCAAGTGACTGTCGGCGGGATGTCGGCGGCGTTGATTTTGACAATGTCGTCGAAGACGGCGTCGGCGTCGGAAGCGAAGGAAAGCCAGCGGGCGGCAGTGGCGCTGAAGTCGGTCATATCGACATACGGGCGGCCGTTCAGATAGGCCACCGTTTTGGCGTCCGGGTTGACGTAGCCGCAGCGGGCTCCGCCTTCGATGGACATGTTGCAAACGGTCATGCGCTCTTCCATGGACATGCGGTCGAAGACATCGCCGGCGTATTCGTAGGCGTAGCCGATACCGCCGTTCGCGCCGAGCAGGCGGATGATGTGGAGGATGACATCCTTGGCGTAAACGCCGGGAGCGAGGTTGCCGTTCACTTCGATGCGGCGGACTTTCATTTCCTGAAGCGCAATCGTCTGAGTCGCAAGCACATCGCGGACTTGGCTGGTGCCGATGCCGAACGCGATCGCGCCGAACGCGCCGTGAGTCGCGGTGTGCGAGTCGCCGCAGGCGATGGTGGTGCCGGGCTGGGTGATGCCTTGCTCGGGGCCGACGACGTGGACGATGCCTTGTTTGCCCGAGGCGAGGTCGAAATAGGTGACGCCGAAGTCATCGCAGTTTTTGCGAATTGCATCGATCATCTCAGCCGCGAGCGGATCCGCGGGCTGGTCCTGATTGATCGTCGGAACGATGTGGTCGATGGTGGCGAAGGTGCGCTGGGGGAATTTCACGCCAAGGCCGAGATCGCGGAGCATGCCGAAGGCTTGTGGCGAGGTGACCTCGTGGATGAGGTGCGTGCCGATGAAGAGTTGCGTGCGTCCGTCCGCGATGGTGCAGACGGTGTGTGCGTCCCAGACTTTTTGGAAGAGGCTTTTTCCCATGATATAAGATGTCCGCCGTGGTTGGCGACGGGAGGGAAAATTGCCCATGCGGATTCAGAATGTCAAAGCCGCATGCAAATCCGGCGGAAAGAAACCGGCGATTTCAACTGAGTTCGATGGCCAAGCCGGCGATGATTCCCGCGAGAGCGAGTCCACCGATGAGGATGGCGATGATTTTCAACCAATTTTTCACCGAATGAGACTTAGAGGAAGGGCCCTCGACCCATTCATCCCAAGTTCGCTGCCTCTGCGCGCCGGAACGATGGTAGTGACGCAAGCTCCCACTGAACTTGAACGGCTCGTCAGAGGGATGATTGCGTTTCAAAAGGAAAGATAAGTGGCTGGCCGGTTACTGCGTAGAAAATCTGATCTTGTGATTTTTTACGCTTCTAAAAGGGCCCCGCCGGATGCTGGGGGGGCACTTGATTATTTTCGGTAACTGGCAGCTGAAGGCGCGTGGATTACTTCGTGTAATGCACTTCAGGAGCCGGAGTCGATTGGATTTCCTGGAACCGAGGAAGCGGGCGTAGGCCGGGTGCTTTTTGATCACTGGTGCAGCAACAGGAAGCGGCCAACAGTGCGAATACGGAAGCGACGAGAGAGATGAGGATACGGGTCATGGGAGTGGAATTGGAAAGGTTTTAGGACGGAAAAGGAGCGGGGTCTAGCGTTGGCAGATGCCGGAAAAGAAAATCACTTGGATGGGGCCACGTAAGCCGGTTGGCAGGAAGCTGGGGCACTTGGGCAGCAGGAGGCTGCGAAAAGCGCCGCAGCCGCGGCGATAAAGGCGAGTTTCATGATTTCAATGAGGTGGTTTTGGGTTGGGCGATGGCATGAAATGCATGCCATTGAGCCGCGAGACTAGCGGTGGCGTCCGGCCCTGCAAGGCAAAAGACGAGTGGCGCAGCGGCGATTCCCGGACTGCAATCCGCCGTGTCCCCCGTCTTCCCACTTGTATATTTCTCGCGCAGCCCGGACGCTCGCAACATGCCCACCGCGCCTGAAGCCGATCCCCGGTTCAACGAATTTATCATCCTCCAAGCTCAGAACGCCGGGCTGTTTCTCGGCCAGATTCCCAATCCCCACAGCGGGGAGAAGCAAATCAACCTGCGCGCCGCCCAATCCGTGATGGATTCGCTGGAAATGCTCGCTTCCAAAACTCGCGGGAATCTCACAACTTCCGAGCAGAAGCTCCTGACCACCGCGCTCGACAATCTCCGCCCGTTGTTCGCCGCCGCCCAGGCTTCAACCGATCATTGACCCATCCAACTCCCATGAATTTCGACCCCTTCAACATCGGCAAGGTCCCCGTCGGCGGCCCGGCACCCTTTTTCATCCTCGGCCCCTGCTCGCTCGAATCCGAGGCATTCGCTTGGGAAATGGCGCGCTCGCTCAAGGAAATCGCCGACCGCACCGGCATCCACTTCATTTTCAAAGCCTCCTTCGACAAGGCGAACCGCACCTCGGTGGACGCCTTCCGCGGCCCCGGCGTCAAGGAAGGCTGCCGCATCCTCGGCCAAATCGGCAAGGAACTCGGCGTGCCCGTCACCACCGACATCCACACCGCCGAGCAGGCCGCCATCGCCGCCGAGCACGTCGATCTTCTCCAAATCCCCGCCTTCCTCTGCCGCCAAACCGACTTGCTCGAAGCCGCCGCCAAAACCGGCCGCGCCGTGAACGTCAAAAAAGGCCAGTTCCTCGCCCCGCTCGATACCATCAACATTGCCGGGAAAATGCGCGCTTTCGGCTGCGAGCGCTTCCTCATCACCGAGCGCGGCACCACCTTTGGTTATAACAACCTCGTCGTGGACATGCGGTCGCTTTACTGGATGCGCAAAGAAGGCCTGCCGGTCATTTTCGACGCCACCCACTCCGTCCAGCGCCCCGGCGGCCTCGGCGGTGCCACCGGCGGCGATGGCGAACTGGCCCCCGTCCTCGCTCGCGCCGCAGTCGCCACTGGCATCGATGGCCTGTTCATGGAGGTCCACTCCGACCCCGCCAACGCCGTTTCTGACGGGCCGAACCAAATCCCGCTCGAATTCATCGAGGACCTTCTCGTCAAACTGATCGCGATTCATCACGCCTCCCACTGAGGCCGCTCAAACCCAACCGATTCCGTCCGTTCTTGCGCCGCATTCTTACAGTCCTCGCGCTTGTCGTGCCCGCCGCCACCCTGGCGGGCGAGGTGCTCGCCACTCCGCCGCCGGTGAAGGAAATTCCCGCCTTCGGCCTCCTTCCCGACGGCAGCGAGCTCAAGAACGTGATCCTCCCGCGTTACGATGAAAATCGCCGCTTGGACAGCGTCATGAGCGCCAAGGCGATGACCATCGTCAGTGCCGGGGAAATCGCCGGCGACACCGTTTCCGTGTTATTTTACAACTCCGATCAAACCCCACGCGGGCGCGTTGATTTTGTGAAGGCAGTTTTCAATCAGCAAAAAGGCCTGCTGACCACCAAAGAGCCCGTCCACCTGCAATCCGACCGAATGAGCACCCGCGGCGGCGGCCTTTATTACTCCATCGCGGAGAGCAAGGGTTTTATGCTCGGCCCCGTCACCACCCACCTCCAAGCTCCTCCCACCGAGACGACCATGCACGCTCCCAAATCCCCGCTTCGCGCCACCGCCGTTCTCGGCGTCTCACTTCTCACCCAGTCGCTAGTCGCCGCGCCGCCCAAGCCGCTAACCGCAGCAGAAACCGCAGCGATCCAGGCAGACGCCGCATCCAAGGCCGCCGCCACCACCGCCGCGCAAGCCGGTGCCCGCAACAGCTTGGAGAACGATGTGGCAGGCACCGCCACCCTCTCCAAGGACGCCGCCACCTTCGTCACCCAAGCGGATTTACCTGCCGTCTCCACGAACACCGTGCCAGCTCCCACCAAACCGCTCGAAATCCAGAGTGGCCCAAATGACACTCTGATCCACTGCGAGGGCGGCATGTATTTCGATGCGGATGAGGGCGTCATGGTTTACCTGAAAAACGTCACCGTCAAAGACCCGCGCTTCAATCTATCCGGAGCCAACGAGCTAAAGATTTTCTTCGAGAAAAAGCCGGCCAAAGTTGCCAATGAGCAGGCTCTCGAAAAAGCCAAACCCGGCCCGAAAGGAAGTCCCGGCCCCGGCTTCGGTGAGGTCAAGCGCATCGTCGCCACCGGCGCCGTGCGCATCGAACAAAAAGCCGAGCCCGGCAAGGATCCCATCCACGCCAGCGGTGCCATTTTCAGCTACAACGTCAAAGCCGACCAAATCATCCTCAGCGGCGGCTACCCGTGGTACACCCAAGGCACGACCTTCATGCGCGCCAAAGAGCCAAACCTCACCATCCGGATGTCCCCCAAAACGGGCAGTTTCGTCACCGAAGGCGTTTGGGAAATGGGCGGAAATCTCGAATCCAAAAAACAGAAAACAAATTAGCCGTTTCCCATCTGTGACCTCCATGCCCGTTCCCGCCACCATTCCCGCGATGCATCACCCCGGCTCCACCTGCGCCCATACGGAATCCGCCGTCCTTTTCGCGAACGGACTTCGCAAGACCTACAACGGCCGCGCCGTGGTGGACGGAGTTTCCATCACCGTCCAGCCCCGCGAAATCGTCGGCCTGCTCGGCCCGAACGGCGCGGGTAAAACCACCTCGTTCTACATGATCGCCGGCTTGATCCCCGCCGACGCTGGCTCAGTCTGCTTCAATGGCCACGACATGTCGCACATGCCCATGCACCGCCGCGCCCGCCTCGGCCTCGGCTATCTGCCGCAGGAAGAGTCGGTTTTCCGCAAACTCTCGGTGCTCGACAACCTGCTCGCCATTCTCGAAACCCGGCCAAACCTCAACCGCGCCGAGCGCCATGAACGCGCCCATGATTTGCTAGATCGCTTCGGCATCAGCAAGCTCGTCAAATCGCTCGCCATCACCCTCTCCGGCGGCGAAAAACGCCGCCTCGCCATCGCCCGCTCGCTTTGCTCGGACCCCACGCTGCTGATGCTCGACGAGCCCTTCGCCGGCATCGATCCCATCGCCGTGGAGGACATCCAACGCATCGTCCGCGAGCTGCGCGACCGGGACGGACTCGCCATTCTCATCACCGACCACTCGGTGCGCGAAACCCTCAGCATCACCGACCGCGCCTTCCTCATCCACGACGGTCGCGTCATCCTCGAAGGTGCGTCCGACGAACTCGTCAACGACCCCATCGCCCGCAAGCATTACTTGGGCGAGGACTTCAGGATGTGACGCGGCTCAAGCTCGCTCGGCAGCCTAGTGTTGCGTTTGATATTCGTGATCTTCAGCGAAGTTGTTTTGAGAGAGGCATAAACGCACTTGCCAGCCACCTTGGCCCGCAAGTAATAAGTGCCGTTCTCACGAACCTTTTCAATAACGCCCATACCCGTGACAGCGGGGAATCGTCCGTTTTTGTCAATTTCAGTGGGTTTATGATAGTGAAAAGCGGTAGTAGAAAAGTCCATCTTTCCGTTGCCTGCTCTGTAAGTCATTGAAAACAAAAAAGCGCCTGTAGCTCAGTTGGATAGAGCACCCGCCTTCTAAGCGGGCGGTCATTGGTTCGAATCCAATCAGGCGCACTCTTTAAAGATAAGCGAGTTACAGATGGGCATGACAGTGGACGAAGTCACCCAGCAAGTGACCAGCCTAACATGGCTCTGCCAGCCCCAGCCCGCCAACAAACACACCCGCCCCGAAGAAGAGCTCGGCCAAGGCACGATTGAACGACCTCCAGACCAGCGATTTGCCCTGGCTCAGCAGATCATGTGGTCGCCAGTTTCGCCAACAAATCATCACTATCCACCCGGTCGCCTTTTTTCACGAAAATCTCGGTGACAGTTCCGTCCTCACTGGCACTGACGGTGGTGAGCATTTTCATGGCTTCGAGGACGACGAGCTTGTCGCCCGCCTTGACTGTCTGGCCGGGAGAAACCGCGACTTCGGTGACCATGCCGGGCATCGGCGCGCAGGCGTGGGCAGGGTTGTCGGACTCGCCTTTCGGGCGAGAGGCGGTGCTGACGGATTTGAGTGAATTGTCAGTGACGATTGATTCTCGCGGCATGCCGTTGAGTTCGTAGAACAGCGCGCGGCGACCGGCAGAGTCCGCCTCACCGATAGAAATGAGCTTGATGATGAGGATCTTGCCGGTATCGATCTCAATCTCGATTTCTTCGCCAATATGCAATCCGTAGAAAAACGCGGGCGTGGGCAGGCCGCTGAGGTCGTCGTATTTCGAGCGAAAGGCCGTGAAGTCGGCGAACACCTGTGGATACATCAAGTGCGAATAAAGGTCGTCCTCGCTGGCAGCACGGCCAAGTTTGACAGAAAGCTCGGCACGGGTGGCATCAAGATCGATTGGATCAGCGAGTTCGCCGGGGCGGACGGTGGTGGCCTTGCGAGTGCCTAACACGACTTTTTGAACCTCCGGCGGCCAGCCGCCATCAGGCTGGCCGAGGCCGCCTGATAGCATGTCGATGACACTTTCCGGGAAGTCGATGGAGCCGGGCTTGAGCTTGGGCACATCCGCCGCCTTGATGCCGCGAGTGACGAGGAACATGCACATGTCGCCGACGACTTTGGAGGATGGGGTGACCTTGACGATGTCGCCAAAGAGTTGATTCACCTCAGCGTAGGTGCGAGCGATTTCGCGCCAGCGGTGGCCAAGGCCCATGGCGTTCGCCTGCTCGCGAAGATTGGTGTATTGGCCACCGGGCATTTCGTGTTCGTAAACCTCTGCGGTGCCAGAGCGCGGCGCGGAATCGAACGGTTGATAGAAGGTGAGGACGTGTTCCCAGTAGTCGGAAAGCTCGTTGAGCGAATCGAAATCCAGTCCGGGATCGCGCGCGGTGTTTGCCAAAGCCGCGGAAATGGAATTGAGATTCGGCTGCGAGGTGGAGCCGGACATCGAGGAGATGGCCAGGTCCACGATGTCCACGCCGGCCTTGGAGGCGGCGAGCACGGAGGCAGAATTGATGCCGGAGGTATCGTGAGTGTGGAAATGGACGGGAATGCCGATTTCCTCTTTCAGCGCGGTGACCAGCTTGAAGGCGGCGTGCGGCTTGCAGAGACCGGCCATGTCCTTGATGCAGAGCATGTGCGCGCCCATTCGCTCGACTTCCTTGGCTTTCTCGATGTAGTATTTGAGTGAATATTTGTCGCGTCGTGAGTCGGTGATGTCGCCGGTGTAGCAGATCGCCGCTTCGCAAATCGCCTTGCCGTGGTCACGAACCGCTTCCATGGCCACCTTCATGTTAGGTAGGTAGTTGAGTGAGTCGAAGATCCGGAAAATATCCATGCCGGAATCCGCCGCGTGCTTGACGAAGCCAGCGACGACGTTGTCCGGGTAATTCGAGTAGCCGACGGCGTTCGAGCCACGGAAGAGCATTTGGAAACAAATGTTCGGCACCTTTTCGCGCAGGCGGCGGAGGCGGTCCCACGGGCACTCACTGAGGAAGCGCATCGCGGTGTCGAAAGTCGCGCCGCCCCACATTTCTAGCGAGAAAAGCTCGGGGGTGCGGTGGGCGATGGCCTCGGCCACGCGCAGCATGTCGAAGCTGCGCATGCGGGTAGCGATGAGCGACTGGTGGGCATCGCGGAGGGTGGTGTCAGTGATGAGCAGGCGCTTTTCGTCGAGAATCCACTGTGCAAATTTCTCCGGACCGAGGTCGAGCAGGACATCGCGGCTGCCCTTGGGGACTTTGGCTTGGTGCTCGATGATGAGCGAGTTGGGAACGGCGGCTTTGTGCAGCACGGCTTCGGGCTTCCAGCCTTTGGTGGTCGGGTTGCCGTTGAGCGTGATGTCGGATAGATAGGATAGCGTGCGGGTCGCACGATCGCGGCGGCGCTTGAAGTGGAATAGCTCGGGCTTGGTGTCGATGAGCTTGGTGTGCGCTTGGCCGGCACGGAAGGTCTCGTCTGCGATGACGTTTTCGAGGAAAGGGATGTTCGTTTTCACCCCGCGGATGCGGAACTCGCGGAGCGCGCGGTCCATTCGCTGGCAAGCCATCGGGAAGTCCCGGCCCATCGCGGTGAGCTTGACCAACATCGAGTCATAATACGGCGTGACGACCGAGCCGGCATCACCCGAGGCGGCGTCCAAGCGGATACCAAAGCCAGCGGCGGAGCGGTAGTTGAGAATGCGCCCGTAGTCGGGGGCGAAGCCTTTTTCCGGATCCTCGGTGGTGATCCGGCACTGGATGGCGAAGCCGATGCATGGCATCTCCTCCTGCGGAGGAATGGCAATTTCTTCGCTGAAAAGCGTGTGTCCGGCGGCGACTAGGATTTGTGAGCGGACAAGATCGATGCCAGTGACGCACTCGGTCACTGTGTGTTCTACCTGAATTCGCGGGTTCATTTCGATGAAGAACCAGTCATTTTGATCCATGTCGTAGAGGAACTCGACGGTGCCGGCATTGTCGTAGCCGATGCCTTTGGCGAGCGTCACGGCGGCGTCGCAGAGCTCCTTGCGGATCTTCGGGTCGAGGTGCATCGCGGGCGCGACTTCGACAACTTTTTGATATCGCCGCTGCACCGAGCAGTCGCGCTCGTAGAGGTGGACGACGTTGCCGTGCTGGTCGCCAAGGATCTGCACCTCGATGTGCTTGGCGCGGGAAATGTAGCGCTCGAGGAAAACTGCGGAATTTCCGAATGCGTTGAGTGCTTCGTTTTGAGCCTCAGCAAGCAAACCAGCGAGCTGCGAGGGTTTTTCCACCACCCGCATGCCGCGGCCGCCACCGCCGAATGCGGCCTTGATAATGAGCGGAAAGCCTATGTCATGCGCCACGGTGAGCGCTTGGTCCGGATCGCTGATCGGTTCCTCGGTGCCGGGCAGAGTGGGGACGTTGAAGCTGTGGGCCAACGCTCGGGCGGCGGTTTTATCGCCCATATTTTCCAGCAAATCTGGCGATGGGCCGATAAAAATAATTCCCTCGCGCGCACAAGCACGGGCAAATGCTGCGTTCTCCGAGAGGAACCCGTAACCTGGGTGAATCATCGTCACGCCCTTTTGCTTAGCAAGGGTGACGATGCCTTCCACATCGAGATACGCTCCGACCGGGCCTTTCGAGGAATCGAGCTGGTAGGCCTCGTCGGCCTTGAAGCGATGGATCGAAAAGCGGTCCTCCTCGGCGAAGATTGAGACGGTCGTGAGACCGAGTTCATTGGCTGCACGGAAGATTCGAATGGCAATTTCACCGCGGTTGGCGGCCATTAATTTCCCGGGTAGTTTTTGGGTATCAATCATGTCGGCGAGCCTTCTAAGGGCTTGCGGGTCGTTCGTGAAGCGGAAATCCGGGGGATTTCTCAAGGAGGCAACCCATCCGTTGTCGCTTTTTCCGATCCGCCTAACTGCCTCAGAAGGCGATGCGCACGCCGGCCAGCATGGTCCATCCATCGAAATCCCCTCCATGGGAGCCACCGTCGAGGTAGGAATACTTCACGCCGGACATGAGCTTCAAATTGTGGCTGTGGATATAGTAGTTCAGTCCGGCAAATCCGGCAAAATACGCATCGCCGGCCTTGTCGCCCACGTGGGCAGAGAGCGCTTCATAGCGCGTCGGGAGGATCACGCCGTTGTCCTCGCGGCTGCCGGCGAATTCGAAGGTGGTGATGAGTTGGAGTTTTTCCGTGAAAAAATACGTCGGCATGGCCATGAGGCCGCAGACATCCGAGCGACCGCTCACCCCATCTCCCCAGAGAAACTCGGTGGTCAGGCCGAAGGGACCTGCAGTGATCTGGTTGGAGATGGAAACGCAGTCCGAGTATGACGGCGAGGCCAGATTCGTGACGCTGTCGGCAAAACCGGGATCGGTGTTGTGGAGGTATTGGAACTTCACCTCCGCCAGATCGAACCCCGTGCGCTGGGTGTAGTCATAACCGATCTTGCCAAGGATCATCGAGCCGCCGTTGAAATGAGAAATTTCATCCACCCGCTCGTTGTTGTAAGCGCCGAGGTGATACAGCCAGCCGCCGGCGATCCCCTTGCCGCAGACCCAAGTGCCCAAGAGTTCTCCACCGTAAAACATGTTGCCAAGCGCCGTGCGTTCGAAGGGCAGGAGTTCCTTCGAGGAATATTCCTGTTCGCGGTTGAACTTCAGCTCGCTCTTGCCTGCGGAAATGCTAAACGCGTTGCCCTCACTCCAGGTAAAATACGTCTCCGGCGTGCGTTTGTAGATCCGCGGCGAGAGATCCGGATGGAGATCGATCAGGTAGAGAAACGTCAGATTTCCGATCAGCCGCCCCTTCAAGCCCAGACGCATCCGGCGCACTTCGATGTCGCCCCAAGTCAGTTCATCCGGCATGTCGTTGGATCCAAACTGCCCGGAAGCGTCGGAACCATAGGCATACTGCGTCTGAAGTTGGCCGCAGACCGCGACCTCATGCACCCAAGGATTTTTCGCGTTTTTATAAAGCGTGGGCACCGAGAGCGCTCGATCCCAGTCCGATCCGTTGGCGCATTCACCGACCAGAACGCCGGTGGTGGCCGAGCCCATTTCTTTTGTGTCGGCCGGTGTGGTTCCGGCGAAACCGGACCCAAGAAATCCCGCGCATAGCCAAAGCAGGGCGGTGGTGGTGGGAGGCGATGTCATGAATTTGCCTGCTTGTTAAATTCCAACGGCAGCACCGCAAGAATTCAGCAACCCATGCAAAACTTGTGATTCGATAAGGTCAGCCCCAGATGTGTCCTCTTTCATGCAGGTCAGTCATCCCGCCAACCTGTCACGGCTCAGACATACCGGCCCGTGGGAAAGCGGGGCGACGACGAGGTGGGGCGGAGAAAACTACCGAAGGCCTGCCGCGATGTTCTCCGCAAGGCGGGCGAGCAGGCGGGATTGGGCGGCGACCATCGCGGCGTAGCCATCGGCCGCCAGCGGCTCGCGGTCCACGAAGGTGCGGGAGGCTTTGAGTTTCCGGTCTGGTAGGGAATAAGCGCGCCAGCCAGCCTCGATGACCGCGTAGCCGTCCGCCTCACTATGAAGCTGGCGGATGTCGAGCGTGACTTGGTAGTCGATTTCTCCGTCGCGTTGCCACGGATAGGTGCGAACGTTTCCGGTTTTCATTTCGCGGCCGAGGTTGGCGGCGGTGACGCGGGCGATGGAGGCGGATAGGTCGCCGGCCCAGCGATTGTCCTCGGAGACGGCGAGCTGGTTGAGGCCTTGCTGGATCACCAGATTCGGGCGGTCGATGTATTCCGCGAGGGTGATGGGGCCGACGCCGATGCCGATGCCGCCGCCGGAGGGCGCGGGGCCGTTGGCGGTGAGGACGTAGAAACTTTTGCCCGACTGGGCGCAGCCGGCGAGGAGCAAGACGGCGAGGAGAATGAAAAATCGATTCATGGGGAAATAAGGATTTAGCGCCCGGCTTTGGGAGCTTTGGGGGTGGGGTTGCCCGAGCTGTCCTTGCCGAAGATCAGCGAGTTAGGCTTTTCGTCGAGGGTGTTGGTGACGGTTTTCATGGAGCGCAGCGCGGCTCGGAGTTCATCGAGAGTGCGGAGTAAATCGCCTTGGAGCGCGCCGTCCGGGCCGACGCTGGAAATGGATTTGTCCAGATTTCCGGCGGATTTCTCGAAGGCGGCGAGGCTAGCACGGACATCGCCGGGAAGCTTCGCAAAATCTTCGGAATCGAGCGTCTTGCGGGCGGAGGCGATGGTGACGGTCGCCTCCTCGGCCAGCGTGTCGATTTTCCTCATCGTTTCCTCAAGTGGCAGAGCTTGAACCTTGTCGAGGATGGCGGTGAGCTTGGCTTCCAATTGGGCGAGGCCCGAGGAAACCGTGGGAATCGAGGAATAATCGCCCACCTTCGTCAACTCGGCGGGCGGCGAATCCTTATAATAATCCAGATCCACGAAGAGCGCGCCGGTGAGTAAGCTGCCCGTTTTCAGGGCGGCGCGCAGGCCCCGAGTGACGGCCTCCTTGAGGAATTCGTCATCGGGCTTGCTGATTTTTTCCGCAACTTCACGCCGCAACAGGGATGGGTCGATTTCCACGAGCACGGGAATCCGCGAATCGTTGGCGGCCTTCAAGTAGTCGAAGGAAATATCTGCGACGCGCCCGATCGGAATGCCGCGAAATTCGACGGGAGCCGCCTTGACCAGCCCGCGGACGGATTGGTCGAAGAGCAGGACGAATTTCATGGTGGGGTTAAAGGTGGATTGGTTCGCCGCGTCTTCGTCGGTGAAAAGCGTGAACGTCGCTCCATCTGCGGCGGCCGAACCTGGCTTCATTCCCTCGGGCACGGAGAATGTCGCGCCGCCGGAGACCATCGCTTGGAACGACGGGGTGCGGACTTTAAAACCATCCGCCCCGGCGCTGATGTCGATGCCGCTGGTGTTCCAGAAGCGGGTGTTTTCTTTCACCAGCGAGCTGTATTCCGCACGGACGAAGGCATCGTAGGTGACTCGTTGGCCTTCGATGTCGAGCTTGCGGTTTTCAATACGGCCGACTTCGAAGCCGCGGTAATAAATCGGCGAGCCGGCCGTGAGCGAGCCGGCCTCCTCGGCGGTGAGGATGAGACGACGGCCCGGAATGTCGCGATGGGTCGGCAGCGGAGTTTCCAAACCTTTGAAATGATTGATTTCGTCGCCATCTGCCGGACCGGGATCGAGTTCGAGATAGGCACCAGTGATCAGAGTTCCGAGGCCCGAGATATCCGTGGTCGATACTCGCGGCCGCACGACCCAGAAATTCGTGCCATCTCGTAACAAGCGGCCGGAATCATCATTAAGCTCAAGTCTCACGACGACCGATTTCAAATCGTCCGCCAAGGTAACTTCCTTGACGAATCCCACCCGCACCGAACGGCACCGAACTTCAGTTTTTTCTGCCCCGATCCCATCCGCCGTATCGAAACGCACGTAAGCGACCGGCCCCTGCGCGCTGATACTGCGGTAAATCATCCAGCCGCCGATCACGAGCGCCAGGATAGGAACCACCCAGACGATGTTCCAGCGTTGCGCCGCACGGAGTTCCGGTGTCGCTGCTGTGGAGGATGTCGTTTGCGTTTCGCTCAAGTGTCTGTTTTTTTAAGAGTTGTAGAATCGAGTTCGAGCCTTTCAAGGCGGTCCCATAAGAGTCGGGGGTCGAAGCTCATCGCTGCGAACATGGTAAGCACGACCACCCCGCCGAATGCAAGCGCGCCGGGGCCGGGCGTGACTGTCATATAATTGCCGAGCTGCACCAGCGCGACCAAAATCCCCACCACGAAGATGTCCACCATCGACCAACGGCCCATCAACTCCGTGAACCAATACATTTTCCCAAGCATCGCGGGCGACGGATGCAATTTCCCACTGGCCGCCAGACAAAGCCAGCTGATGGCGACAATTTTGAGCAGCGGAATCACGATGGACGCAGTCAAAATCACCAGCGCGATCGGGTAAGCCCCGCCTTTCCAAAAGTAAATGATGCCCCCGATGATCGTGTTGCTCGTCACCGTGCCGAGTTCGACCATGGTCATCATCGGCAGGAAATTCGCCGGAATGTAAAGCGCCACCGCGGCCAACATGAAGGCCATCGTCCGCCGGATGCTATCCGGTTTCCGCAGGTGCAAATGCGAGCCACAGCGGGGGCAGCGACCGAGGCGGACCGGAGAAACTTTCCCGCACGTGTGGCAGCCCGCCAATCCCCGCGCCGCCGCTCGTGGTAATGAAGCACTCATCGTTTCGCCACCTCCAAGCGATCCCAAAGTTCATCCCGGTCAATGCCGGCGATGGCCGCCGCCATGCACAGCATCACCGCGCCGAAGGCCCAGAAACCTGGGCCGAAATGCACATCTGCCAGCTTATTGAGCTTCAGCAGACTGACCAGCACGCCCAACAGGAACACTTCGATCATATTCCATGGCTCGGTCTTATTCAGCCACTTGGCGACATGGATCGCCCCCGGCGCGATCCTTCCAAACATGAGCGGGGCGCAAACATAAATCAGCCCTCCCGCCAGCGCCAAGGGGGAAACGATCGTGAAAAGCGCCAGCGCCACGCCCAGCAAGGGACTGCCCTCCGCGATCAGCGCCCGCGCCCCGGACG
>JBEGUC010000049.1:0-17584 GCA_041179105.1 Verrucomicrobiota bacterium
AGCCGCCTTGGTGAGCCGTAGGTTGGCGGGACATTCCGCCGAGGGCAAGAGGATTTTAAATCACCACGACTTCTCCCCTCTCGCATCGCACGGCAGCCACAACAGTGCCACCGTTTCCACCTCCACATCGGTCTTCGTCGGCTTGATCGATTCCGTCTCAAGCGGCAGCGACGCGGGGTCGAAGGACTCGGTCAATTTCGCGATGCCCGCTTCGAGTTCTTCTTGGATGGCTTGGATTTCCCCGGCGACGCCCTCGATCTTGGCCTCGGCGTTCGCGACGTCTTGATGTTGTTTATAAGCGCCAGTCGCCTTGCTGATGGAGGACGAGCCGCGCGTGATCGAGCCGAGGCCGGCCTTCCGTCCGAAAATCGCGCCCAGAATGCCGCCAAGCACCGAGACGCCCGCCTGCATCTTCGCGGAGTTAGACTCGGTTTTTTCCTTCAGGAGCTGGCCTTCCGCCGTGCGCAGACGGGCTTCGAGAGTGGCGACTTTCTTCGCGGCGGTGGCGCGGAGTTTCTCGATCGCGGCATCGCGGGCTTCGTGCGCTTGGTGAATAATCCGGGCGCGGAAATCCGCCTCGCTCTCGCCGAGCTGCGACCACGTTTTCACCGCCGGGCAGGAGAAAATATCCGCCCGCTCGTTTCGATAGAGCCACTCGGAGAAGTCCTTTTCCACCTGCTTGTAGTTCGCTGCGTTCATCGCGAAGCCGGGGAGTTCGGCGAATCCGGCACCTGCCGTAGGCTCGGTCTCTACCAGCTTCGCCGGAGCGCCCACGAAATTTTCCCAATCAATTCCTGTGGCGGTGATCGGGTTCACCAGCCGCACCGTGCGCGAGCCATCGAGGTCCGCTTTGGCCGAGGAAAAATGCACCACGCCGACGCGCAGCAGATAGGGCCTATAAGTCGTATCGGCGCCATCTCCTGCAGGCGGCACGAAAATCTCCGTCACCCCCGCGCCCACGTTAGGGCGTGGCGAGGCCGCGGCGGTGTCCATCCCCGGCATGCCCATCGGGTTCGCGGCGGCGGCTGGGGCGGAAATCTTCATGAACTCCCCGCGCTTCGGGTCCATCAGCAGCTTGATCTGGCTGCGAGTCAGCGGGCCGGTGAGATAGCTCATCACCCAGCGGACATGGAAAATAACAGGCGCATCCTCGTGTATGTTATTCATGAGGAAAACCCGGTTCCCCAGACCGGAGATGAGCCGCTCCATGCTGGCGCGGTCGAACTTCGCATTCTGCGATCCGGCGGCGCCTTCCAGCCCGTCGAGCACGCGCAGCTTATCGCGCTCGGTCTGCAGGCGGCCAAGGAACCAAGTGCCGATGTTGGAGAGCGCCTTGTAATCGAGATCCACCGGGTTCTGCGTGGCTAACAAACATCCCAGCCCGAAGGCGCGACCTTGTTTCAAGATCGTCATCATCGGCCGCTTGGACGGCGGATTCGCACTCGGCGGCAGGTAGCCGAAAATTTCATCCATATATAATAACGCCCGCAGCGAGGTGGTCCCTTTTTGCGAGCGCATCCAGCCGAGCATTTGGTTCAATAACAGACTCACGAAAAACATCCGCTCAGTGTCGCCGAGGTGGGCGATGGAGAAAATCGAGATCCGCGGCTTGCCGGCCGGCGTGTGCAGCATTTTCGCGATGTCGAGCGGCGGGCCTTCCAGCCAACTCGCGAAGCCGGGGGAGGCGAGCAGGTTGTTAAATTTCAGCGCCAGCGTCTGCCGCGATTTCTCCGGCATGAACGACTCCAAATCAATCACGCCAACTTTGCCGAAAGCCGGCTTCTGGATGTGCCGGATCAGCGTTTCCAAATTCACATTTTGCCCCGCCGCCCAGGCGTTCTGAAAGATCGCCGCCACCAGCACCGCCTCCGGACTCTGGATGGAATCTGCATCCACGCCGACCAGCGAGAGCAGCGACGAGACCGTGCTTTCCACCCGCTCACCTAGCAATTCCGAGTCGTCCATGATTTCAAATGGCGGCACTTCCAGCGAACTCAAGATGCTCACCGGAATCCCTGCCTTACTGCCGGGCGTGAAAATATTGATATCCACCTTCTCCCGCAGAGTCGCGATGCGCTCCGGGTTTTGCCCCCAATCGGCGAGGCCGGTTTTCCACATTTCCGCCGTCTCGGTCGCGTGTTCGTCCGGCGAGAGGCCCTTCTTCGCCGCGTCATCATCATTGATCCACGGGCGGAAACTCTTCGCGTCCAGATCGGGAAACATCAGCAGCAAATTCGAAATGTCGCCCTTCGGATCGATGATGATCGCCGGAATGTTATCCATCGCCGCCTCCTCCAGCAGCGCGAGACAAAGCCCGGTTTTCCCCGAGCCGGTCATGCCCAGCACCACGCCGTGGGTCACGAGGTCCTTGGAATCATAGAGGATCAAATCATCCTGCACCTTTTTAGCCTCCGGATCGTAGCCGCGCCCCAGATAGAACTGCCCGAGTTTTTCGTAATCCGTGGTGGAAATGCTCATGATGCGCGCAGGCTGGAAGAGCTGTGGAAAAACTCCAGCAGGAATGCCTATATCACGCAGAATAAGACGCCCCCTTGACTCGGCGCTACCACTTGGTATAGATCATTTGCAATGAGCACGACCGCGAAAGTTTTCATGAATGGCAGAAGCCAGGCGATCCGGCTTCCAAAGGAGTTCCGAGTGACCGGAGAAAAGGTTAGCCTGACACGCGTGCCGGGAGGGATTCTCATCTGCGAGTCCGATCCTTGGGAAGGATTCGAGGAAGGTAGCCGCGAGCTCGGGGATGCTTTTTTCAAGGCCATGGATGCCCGAGACCGGAAAACTACCCAATCACGCGATTTCTCCGCCGGAATCTGATGATCCATCTGCTCGACACCGACACTTTCATTCTCCTACTGCGGGGCACCGCGATCACCCATGCCAAAACACCGCGTCAGGAAGTGGTGAAACGTTCCGCAGGAAAAATCCTCGCCACCTGCAAAAAGCGCGAGTCCGAAGGCCATGAGATCGGACTCTCCGCCATCACTCTAGCGGAACTTGAATTCTGTCTCCAGCACGGAGGCAATCCACAGACCCAGCAATCCGCGCTGAGAAAGGTGCTCTTCCCATTTACAAAATTCCCATTCGACTGTGCCGAAAGCGTTCAGCACTACGGCCTCATCCGCTCCCGACTGGAATCCAGAGGCCACGGCATCGGCCCGCTCGATACGCTCATCGCCGCGCACGCCATGGCGCTTGGCGCAATACTGGTGACTCACAATACCAAGGAGTTCAAACGAATCGAGGGGCTGGTGATCGACGACTGGGCTTGAGCCGCCCCTTCACGGAAATTTCACACCTTCGTCATTCCCAAACGCGGCAGCCTCATTAGCCTCACGGAAAAATCCATGGAATACGCCACCGAAACGGAAGTCGCCGATGCCGCCAAACACCTTCGCTCGCTGTCCAGCGGACTGAACCAAGTGCTCTTCGGCCAAGAGGAACTCATCGATCTCGTGATCACCGGCGTGCTCGCCCGCGGCCACATTTTGCTAGAAGGCCTGCCCGGACTCGGGAAAACCGAGCTGGTGAAGGGACTTTCCAAGCTGCTCAAACTCGGCACGAAGCGCGTCCAGTTCACGCCCGACCTGCTCCCCGGCGACATCACGGGAAACCCGGTGCTCCAGGAAATCGAAGGTCGCCGCGAGTTCGTTTTCCAACCGGGGCCGCTTTTCACCAACATTGTGCTAGCGGACGAGATCAACCGCGCCTCGCCCAAAACCCAGTCCGCCCTGCTCGAAGCCATGCAGGAGCGCCGCGTCACCGTGCTCGGCAAAACCCATGATTTGCCGAAGCCGTTCTTCGTGCTCGCCACCCAGAACCCGATCGAACTCGAAGGCACCTACCCGCTGCCCGAAGCCCAGCTCGACCGCTTCCTTTTCAAACTCGAAGTCACCCGCAACGACGTCGCCACGCTCCAGCGCATCGTTTCCCACCGCGAACTCGGCACCGACCCGCGGGTCGAGCCCGTGATGAGCGCGGAGACACTGGGCGAGCTGCTCGAACTCGTGCGCCGGATCTATTTACCGGACGTCGTGGCGAACTACATCGCCCGCCTCGTCGATGCCAGCCACCCCGGCCAATCCGCGGCCGCACGCGGCATTCGCTACGGGGCGAGTCCCCGCGCCGCGCTTGCCCTCGCGTCCGGAGCCAAGGCCCGCGCCCTCATGCAAGAGCGGGTGAACGCGAGTTTCGAGGACGTCAAAGCCATCGCACCCGCCGTGCTCCGCCACCGGATCGTGCTCGACTATAACGCCCGCGTCGAAGGCCACACCACCAACGACATCGTCCGCGCGCTGCTGGAGGAAGTCCCGTTCCAAGCCGCCGCGACGCCGAGGGTCTTAAGCTCGAAATCTTAAGCATGAAATTTGAAATGAAGATTCTCCGATACCTGCTCACCCTCGCACTCGTCCTGCAAGTTTCCGCCCAGGAAACCATGATCCGCCAAGTTTTCGATACGGCGACCGACACCCACGTCGAGGTGCTCGCGCTATTCAGCAAACCCTCGCCCGGTGGCTATTTCCCGGTGCGGGTAAAAATCGCCAACAACCTGAAAAACGACAGCAGCGTCTGGCTCGAGTTCAAGAGCAAGGCGGACTACGGCAACGACCTTCAAACCACCTCGTCCTTCAATTTCACCGCCAGCGGCGGAAAGACCGTCACCCGCGATATCTTAGTCCCGCTCAGTCCACCCAACACAAGCTACGGCGGCACCAATATCGAGGCCGCGCTCGGCGGTTCCATGGGCAGAGGCGTCAATACCATCCGCAGCTCGATCGACTCCAATCAACCGGCAGTCCTGCTCAGCGAGGCGCTCTTCACCCCGAACGCATCCTCGCTCGACAGCGCGGCCTCAGCAAAAGGCGGCTCCAGCCGTGGCGGCGGCACCGAGTTCGCCGCCAAATTCGATCCCAAACAACTGCCCGGCGATTGGCTCGCTTTTTCCGGCTACGACAGCGTGATCCTGACCGACAACGACTGGACCAACATCCCGCCCGGCGGCCGTAACGCCATCCTCTCGTGGCTCCGGCTCGGCGGTCAGTTGGTCATTTATTCGACAGGCTCCGCGACGGCAGCGTCATTGGGCATCCCGGCGGAAACGAGCTTCGGCACCGTCACGATCCGTCCGGTTTCATCCGACTTAAAACTCGATGCGCCCGCAGTGGTGAAACTCGTGACCGGCAACGCCACCAAGCCGCAGCAAGTCTCACAGCGCAACGATTTCCAAAGCTCCTGGCCGCTGCAGAACCTCTTCGGCTCGCAGACCTTCCGCTACGCGCTTTTCATCGCCATCCTGATTCTCTTCGGCATCCTCGTCGGCCCGGTAAATCTCTTCGTCTTCGCCAAATCCGGTCAACGCCACAAACTCTTCATCACCACCCCGCTGATTTCCTTGGGAGCCAGCCTCATCCTCATCGTCCTGATCATCGCCCAGGACGGCTTCGGCGGCAACGGCATCCGCCGCGTGCTGATGGAAGTCCGCCCCGACGCAGGCGCGAATGCCGCTTATCTCCATCAGGAACAATTTTGCCGCACCGGCGTCCTCACCGGCTCGCGTTTCACCATCGACACCCCGTCCACTTTCCAGCCAGTAGCCATCGCCGCCAGCCGTTGGGCCCGTTTCACCGATGGCTCCGGCTCGAAAGGCAGCTTCCACCTCCAGCCCGCCGACGGCAAACTCCAAGCATCCGGTGACTGGTTCCAAAGCCGCTCCGAGCACGGCCACGTTCTATCCGCCGTCGTCGCCACCCGCGGCCGCATCGAGAAAACCGACACGCCCGGCACCTACCTGTCCACCTTTGAGTTCCCCATCGACACGCTCTATTACCTCGATGAATCAAAGCAATGGCAACGCGCCGATGGCATCACCGCCGGCAAGCGATTCACCCTCACCCCGGTGGAAACCTCCATGGTCGATCCCACCCTCGCCACCGAGATCTACGCCTTCGCCACCCGCAACCAACAGTTTCTTAAAACCGCGAAAGACCGCCCCGGCCACTTCGTCGCCATCACCACCCAGGCTCCCGGCATCGAGACCCACCCCGGCATCCGCTGGAAGGAAACCCGCACCGTCATCACCGGACCCGTCGTCGCACCTTGAAATTTCAAATCTGAAATCTCAAATCTCAAATTTCTCCATGTCCGCTCTAAAAGTCCAAAACCTCTACCGCTACTTCGGCAATCTCCAGGCCGTCAACGGCGTCACCTTCGAGGTTCCCCACGGCTCGGTCTGCGGCTTTGTCGGTGCCAACGGCGCGGGCAAAACCACCACCATGCGCATCCTCGCCACGCTCGACTACCCGACGCTCGGCTTGGCGGAAGTCTGCGGCATCAACGTGCTCCACCACCCGGCGGAAGTTCGGAAACTCATCGGCTGGATGCCCGACCACTTCGGAAACTACGAGCACATGACCGTGCTCGAATATCTCGATTTCTACGCCCGCGCCCTCGGCTACAAAGGCAAGGAACGCCGCCAGCGCATCCAGGAAGTGATGGATTTCACCGATCTCGTGCCTCTCGCCGAGCGATTTTCCAACAAGCTTTCCAAAGGCATGACCCAGCGCCTCGGCCTCGGCCGCGCACTGCTGCACGACCCGCAAGTCCTGATCATGGACGAGCCCGCCGCCGGTCTCGACCCGAAAGCCCGCGTCGAACTCAAGCACCTCATCCGAGTGTTAGCCAAAGAGGGCAAAACCATTTTTATTTCCTCCCACATCCTTTCCGAACTCGGCGAGATGTGCGACTCGCTGCTCTTCATCAACAACGGCCGCATCGTCCACCACGGCGATTCGGAAACCCTCCGCCGCGGCTCGGACACGCTCGGCGGCGTGCTCTATGACGTGCAAGTCGATGGTGAACCCAACGCCGTTTCCGACTGGTGCGTGCTCCAGCCAAACGTCGAATTCCTCGAAGCCCGCAAGCAAGGCGGCCGCATCCGCATCGACACCGAAGACCCCACCAAAGCCGCCGACGTCCTCGCCCGCATGGTCAAGGACGGCCTCCGCATCACCGAGTTCCACCGCGAGCAACGCAACCTCGAAGACGCCTTCATCGACATCATCGGCCGCCTCGACTCAGGCCAACCCGCGCTCCCGCCGCCGCTGCCGGAAGAGAAGTTGATGGTTGAGAGTTGATGGTTGATAGAAAGAACCCAACCCGGACCGCAGGATTCATCCCGGCCTTCATTCATCTCTTCCTCTTCCCCATCAACTATCAACTATCAACTATCAACCATCAACCATCAACCATCAACCATCAACTTCCTCCCATGTCCCTCACTCACCTCACCGATTTCTCCGACAAGCTCTCGCCGATGCTCGTCAAGGAGCTGCGCCAGGGCCTGCGCGCCCGCAGCTTCACGATGCTGTTCCTGATTTTCCAGATCCTGCTAGGTTTCATCCTCCTCTCCGCCAGCGCTGCATCCAGCATGGATAACGCCGGGTCATTCGCCTCCGGAGTGATTTTCACGATGTTCGGCATCGCCGCCCTCTTCATCCAGCCGATGCGCGGCGTCACCGCGCTCTCCTCGGAAATCACCGGCAACACCATCGAAATGATGGCGCTCACCCGGCTGAGTGCCTCGCGGATCGTCCTCGGAAAATGGATCGCCATCGTCAGCCAGACAGCGCTGATCCTCATCACGATCATTCCCTACCTCATCCTGCGCTACTTCTTCGGCGGCATGGTGCTGCTAGGCGAACTGGTATTCCTCTCGCTGATCTTCCTGACTTCCATGGCCCTGACCGCAGTCATGGTCGGCATGTCCGGGACCAACGCGAAGCTTTCCCGAATCCTGCCTTTTGTGGCTTTCATTTTCATGATCCAAATCATCCCGGGAGTCTTGTTCCGCAGTGGCTTCAACAACTTCATGAGCTACTGCACGCTGTCCGACTGGGAGTCCCGCATCGGAATTTTTTCTTATCTCTGCTTCATCACCTACCTCGGTTGGTGCGCGCTTTCCCACGGCATCTCCGTCATCGCACCCGCCGCCGAGAACCACTCGACCCTCCGCCGCCTGATCGCCCTCGGACTCACCTGCGTCGCCGTGGGAGTCGGCTTTCACCCGGCGGTGGAAGGCTACGTCCTGCTGGTCATTTTCGGAATCATTCTCGCGCCCGCTGTCATCACCGCGCTGACAGAGCCTTCTAATCTACTGCCTCCGATCTGCACGCCTTTCTTGAAGCGCGGCCTGCCGGGACGGATCGCAAGCGTGTTTCTGCTGCCGGGCTGGCCTGCCGGAGTTTTCTACACCGTGCTCCTTCTTGCGCTCTGCATCACCGGATTCCTCTCCGCCGCGGGCCCGGCCATCAGTCCGACCGAAATCGCGGAAATTAAGCTCCTCACTCTCGCCGTGGTCGGCGGCATCCTGCTGGCCGCGTTGTTAGCGGCGAATTTCAGCAAACAGGAAAACAAGCGCTTCACCAATTTCATGATTTTCCTGTTGGGTTCGATCATCCTCACGATCCTCCCCAGCATCTTCGCCAACATCAACCACCACGAAAACTACCTGTGGCTCTTCATCTGGAATCCTCCGATATTCATCGCGATGGCGGATGAGAGCAGCTTCGACAAAAGCCAACTCCTAACCGCCGTGATGATCGTTGACGGCATCATTCTCACCTTGCTGCTCGCCACCGCCATCATCGCCTTCCGCGGCTACCGGGAAATCATCAAGGAAGCCGAAAACGGACTCTCCACTCCAGTTTCATGACTCCCGCCGCACTCCAGCAGTGTCATTCCAACGCGCTGGCTGCATCCGCACGACTGCGCTTGCCGCTGCGCTCCCGCGTCTGGCGCGGCCAGGCCGGCGAATTCACCGGCGGCGGCACCGGCTCATCGATGGATTTCCAAGACCACCGCGCCTACTCGCCGGGCGACGACCCGCGCCACATCAACTGGCAGGCTTACGCCCGCACCGGCAGCTACACGATGAAACTCTTCCGCGAGGAAGTGCGGCCGGTCGTGGACCTGATCCTCGATGCCTCGGAGTCGATGTTCTTCGACGAAAAAAAAGCAGCCCGCACTGCCGAGCTATTCTATCTGATCGCCGAAAGCTCGCAAGCCGCTGGCTCCTCGCTCGCGCTCCACGCCGTCCGCGGCGATGCCACACTTGCACTCGATCCCGCCACGCTCCGCAGTCACCAATGGCTAGCCACCGCCCGCGCGCTGCCCGCCACCGACTCCGCCAAAGCACCGGATCTCACGCGCCTCCCGCTGCGTGCCAACGCGATCCGCGTTTTTCTATCCGACCTCCTATTCTCCGCCGATCCCGAACCGATCCTCCGCCACCTCGGCCAACGTCACAGTAGTGTCGTCATTTTCTCACCCTTCCTCGAATCCGAAGCCCGCCCGGCGTGGTCCGGAAATTACGAGTTCATCGATCCCGAGCGAAATTCCCACCACCCGCACCGCATCGAGCCCGCCATGCTCCGCCGCTATCAGGATGCTTACGTCGATCACTTCGCGCTCTGGAAACAACACGCCCGCCGCCACCAAGCCGCCTTCGCCCGCATCCCGGCGGAGGAGGATCTCGCCACTGCGCTGTTCCGTGAAGCCGTCCCTGTCGGGGCGCTCGAGGCATGTCAATGAGAGCGTGCTCCGGCGGCCTCAGCCGAGCGTCGGCAGCGCGGGAGTCCGCTCGTAGCGTATGGGATCCGGAAGGCCAGCAAGGATGAATGCCTCGCGCCGCTCGACGCAAGTTCCGCAGACGCCGCAGTGGATTTCCCCTCCTTTATAGCAGGACCACGTTTCCGAAAAATCGATCCCGAGCTCCGCGCCGCGCCGCGCGATGCCGGTCTTGTCCATCGCGATGAAGGGCCGCAGTAGCTGGATTTTCGCGTAAGTCCCCTCAACCATCGCCGTCGCCATCGCCTGCATGAACGGCTCACGGCAGTCCGGATAAATCGCGTGATCCCCCGAGTGCGCGGCGATCACCAAGCCCTCCGCACCGATGCTTTCCGCGTAGCCGGCGGCGATGGCGAGCATGATGCCATTTCGGAATGGGACGACGGTTTGCTTCATCGACTCCTCCGCATAATGGCCCTCCGGAATCTCGCCGCCGGACTGGAGCAAGTCGGATTTAAACAGGCCGTTCATGAAATCCAGCGGGATGACCTGATGGAGAACTCCGCTTCTATCCGCATGCAGCTTCGCGAAGGGAATCTCCCGCGCGTTGTGCTTCGCACCGTAATCAAACGACACACCCGCGACCACCTCATGCATGCCGAGCACCTCGTAAAACGCAGCGACCGAATCCATCCCACCGCTCAGCAACACGCAAACTTTCATCTCGGAATGTCCGGGTAAGTTGCCTCCGTCGTCAGCTGAATCCCGCCGCGCGGCGCGAACTCGCCACGGACGATGATTTCCTGCGGCTTCATCGCAGCCACCAAATCATCGAGGATTCGGTTGACGATTTCCTCGTTGAAAGCCGGTTGATTGCGGAACGAGGCAAGGTAGAATTTCAAGCTTTTCGTCTCCACGCAGAGGTCGCCCGGCACGTAGCGGATGACGATTTTCGCGCTGTCCGGCTGTCCGGTCACCGGGCACAGCGAAGAAAATTCCGGGCAATTCAGGGTGATCCAGTAACGGCGGCCGGGCCGCAGATTCGGGAAAACATCCAGCTCCGCCTCATCCGGGCTAGCAGGCAGACGGTTCTCGGATTTTCCGAGCAGGGACAAGTTCTTGAGATCTTCGCGACCGGGCATGGCCGGATTCTGAAAGCCTGCGCCGAAAGGTCGATTCCTTTTTCCCGGGAAAAAACCGCAGAGCCTCCCGATCAGCAACCCTCCATCGTGTCGCCCACGATTTCCTCAGGATCGATGTCCACGCGTTCGTAGGAGGAAACCGCCGCGCGCACCATTGCCACGGCGCTCTCGTGCTCGTCGTGAATGACTTGGACCCCCAGCGCCCGGAGGCGAGTGACTTCGGTGTCGTATTTTGCGCGGCCGAAGATGAAGATGCCGCTGTTTCTCTGGCGGACGAGCGGGACGGCGATGCAAGTCGCGTTCACCGCAGGAAAGGTGAACGCCACCAACCGCGCCCGCTCGATGCCCGCGAGATCGAGCGCCTCGGCATGGGTCGCATCCGCGAAAAGGACGGGCTGGCCCTCCTTTTTCAGGGCGCGCACCGTGTCGGAATTCAGCTCCATCACCAGCGTCTTCACGCCACAGCGTTTCAGGGCGGCGTTGAGGGATTTCCCCACCGGACCGTAGCCGCAGATGATCGCGTGGTCGGAAATTTCCTTGATCGCTTTGACCGGCGTCATCGCCCCGGTAGAAATCTTGTGACTACCGAAAACCCCCTTCATTTCCAGCCATTTCCCGAGCGGACGGGAGCCGCGCATCAACGACGGAACCACCGCCATCGTCACCGCCGTGCAGACTAGCAACATCTGCTCGACAACCGGATCCAGCGGCCGGTAGCCGCCAGCCTTGCCAATGAGGACGAGCGAAAACTCTCCGGTGCTCGCCAAACTGCCCGCCGCGAGCAGCGACGGACGCCCCGGCAGCTTGATCCACCGCAACACCGCAAAGACAATCCCGCCCTTCAGCACCAGAATCACCGCGCTCCCTAGCAGCACCCGGTGCCAGTCCGAGACGATCACTGAGACGTCGATGAGCAAGCCCACCGAGATGAAGAAAATCGCCAGGAACAAATCCTTGAACGGCAGGATGTCCGATAGAATCCGGTGGCTATAAATCGACTCGCTCACCACCAGCCCCGCCGCGAAGGCCCCAAGCGCAAGCGATAAATTCAGAGCACCTCCGGCGAAGGCCACCCCGGCGCAAAGCCCGATGACCGTGAGCGTGAACAACTCGCGGCTGCGGGTGCGCGCCACCGCGTTGAGCAGCGGGGTGAGTCCGTAGCGGCCTAGCAGCCAGGCACCTACCAGAAACAACCCGCCCTTCATCAACGCCTCGCCGATCTGCCCCGCCACCGAACCCTCGCCCCGACCGTAAAGCGCCGGCATCACCAAGAAAAACACGATCACCAAAATATCTTGGAACAGCGCGATCCCCAAGCTCGCCCGCGCCCCCGGATTATTCGTCTGCCCGAGATCCTGGAACGACATCATCGCCACCGCTGTCGAACTCAGCGCCACCGCCACCCCCAGCACGATGCTGTCCGCTACGGGAAATCCCCAGATTCGCGCCAGCAAGCCGACGATCCCCGCCGTGATGCCCACCTGCAAGCCGCCACCGATCAACGCCGTCCGCCACAAATGCTTAAGCTCGCCCAGCGAGAACTCGATGCCCAGCGTGAACATCAGCAGCACCACCCCGATTTCCGCGAAATTGGAAATCACCGGATCGTCCTTGTCCAAGCCGGTCGCCCACAGCAGCCCGAAATTCCCGATCAGCACCCCGCTCAGCACATACCCCACCAGCAAACTCTGTTTGAACTTCACCAGCACCAGCGAAATTAAAACCGCCAGCGCCAGCACCAAGGTCAACAACGCGAACAGCGGCGAGATATTCGCCACCCCGCTCGCCAGAAACATCCCGTGAAAATCCATCTCCAGCAGCCTCCCGGTTTATCCGCGAATGGCAAAGCAGAAAACGCGCGCGAGCTTGCTTGATCCGCGCCGACAGATGAAATTGCCGCATGCCACTCGTCCGCCAAAGCCGTTTCACCGCCATCGATTTCGAATCGGCGGGCGCGTCTCCGGGCAAAACCGACAGCCCGGTGCAAGTCGGCCTCGCCAGTTGGTCGGCGGAAAACGGGCACTCCGACGCGTTCGTTTCCTACCTTTTCACCGATCAACCGATCCAGTGGGCCGCGCGCAAAGTCCACGGCATCGGCCCGGAAGACCTAACAGACGCCCCGTCCCTACTGCTGCTGTGGCCGGAATTCAAACGCCGTCTCGCCGGCGCAGTCGTCGTCGCCCATGGCAAAGGCACCGAAAAACGCTTCCTCCGCGCCTTCCCCGGCCATGGTTTCGGCCCGTGGATCGACACCCTGCTACTCGCCCGCGCCGCTTGGCCGGAGCTGCCGGACCACTCGCTCGGCGCGCTTTGCGAAGCGCACGGACTGACCGAAACCATCCAAGCACTCGTCCCCGCGAAGTCGTGGCACGACGCGCTTTTCGACTCCATCGCCTCGCTCGTCCTACTCGCCCATCTGGTGGAAACCCACTCCCTCGCAGATCATCCCGTCACCGCCCTGTTCCAGCCCGACACCTCGCGGTGGCACAAAACCCGAAGACCCTGACTTGCCGCATGAAACGATTTCTCCAACTCCTCGTCCTCGCGTCAGTTACCAGATTCGTCTCCGCAGAAGAGCCCGCTGCAGACGCCGCGCTGGTCCGCTCGCTGCTCGCGGAAAACCTATCCGAACGCACCCTCTCCTTCGCCACCGTCGCCGAGGCCTGTTCCGGCAAAAAAGTCCTACCGCTCGATAGCAGCCCCGCCCACCTGCGAATCACCGCCGCCATCCCCCAAGCCCTGACCGCCACCCTCGCAGAACTCAACAAAGCCGACTCACCCGTCCGCCAGCTCCGCCGGATCAATGAAGCGTCGAAATTTTTCGAAGACGCCATCCAAAAGCACCTCAACAAGATTCCCGGCTTGAAATGCGAAATCCCCCCAAACCGCGCGGGCGAGCACCAACGCTCCGGCTATCCGGACCTCCGCATCGTCGATCTGGAATCGAAACTCGTTTTCTATCTCGACCCCAAACTCGTCGAGCAAGGCTCCGCCGAGAGCACCTTCCGCAGCTTCTATTTCGAGCCAAAAACCGAAACCCTGAAAATCACCGACGATGCCGTGCACCTACTCGTCGGCATCGAGCACGACGGCAAGGACGGCCTCTGGACCTTCACCGGCTGGCGCTTGGTCGATCTTTCCGCGCTGCGCGTCCGGCTCAAAGCCGAGTTCCAAGCGACTAACGCCGGACTTTACGAGAAAACCGTGCTTTCCCTCCCCCAATCCACTCGTTAGTTTCCCCCCTCATGACGCAACCCACTCGCCGCACCAGCGGCTCCACCGCCATGGACGACTACCTCGAACAGATCCTCCATCTGATCGAAGCGAAAGGCTACGCCCGCGCCGTGGATATTTCGAAAAACCTCGGTATTTCCCAAGCCAGCGTCACCAACATGCTCCAGCGGCTCGACGCGGAAGGCCTCGTCAACCACGAGAAATACCGCGGCACCGTCCTCACCGAGGAAGGCCACCGCATCGCCCTCGCCATCATCGAGCGCCACCAGACGCTCACCCGTTTCCTCCGGCTTTTCGGCATCGACGAGGAAACCATTTACAAAGACGTCGAGGGCATGGAGCACCATGTCTCTCGCCCCACCCTCGGAGTCATCCGCGCCGTCGCCGACGCGCTGGAAGCCGACCCCGCCCTATTGGAAAAAGTCCGCGCCAAAAGTCGCTGAGTGGCAACCTGAGCTGTGCCCAACATGGGCTCGAATAACTTCTCGATGTAGGTTTCTGGTTCGTCTTTTTGGAGGAGGACATGGGCGGCGGCGAAGTCGGCCTCGGTCTTCTGAGGACGTAGAATTCCTTGCCAGGCCTTGAGCGATTCCAGCAAGTCCGCCGGGCGCTTGAAATATCAGTGCAGGAAAATCTCAGTGAACAGCAGCGCCGTGTATTGATAGTATTTCCAACGGATCGGCTCCGACCTGCGGCCGTTGATCTCCATCGTGTGACGGACGATGGAAGCAGCCACGCACGCGTCGCCGTCACTTGTTATCATTGGGAGCAAATACCAAGACCGTTCACATGGCGACGCGCAACCGTAATGGCTACTGGCGGATGAGCCAGAATGAGATTGTCCGATTCGCGCTGAACAATCGTTGGTTAGAGGAACAAGGAGTGCCGGACATAAATGTCCCGGCCGCGATAGCGGCTATAAGGAATGGGAAGCCACACCGCATGGACGTAGGCACGGAGTCATTCGCGTCAGGTTAAGGCTAGGACGCCTGATTCTACGGGGGATTTTCGAGTTCGCTTGTCTCGTTCGGCGTGTCTCGGGTCGGGATCGAATACGTCTAACTCTGCCAGATCACGGGCTTTCTTACAACGCTCAGCCCGCCGAGCTGCCATGACTTTCGGGTCCGCGCGCATGTCCACGAGACGACACTTCTTGCCTTGTTTCCCGACGATGGCATCGATGTCGATGATGTCTCCCTTGAAGCTTTTGAGCAATTTCTCCAGGGTGCGTCCATCCGCTAACACGACGCCGGTGGTCAGTGGCAGGCGGGTGAGCCACCAAGTTTTCAGCTGCTCAATGGCGGTGAACTCGCTGAGGCTGAAGTAGCCCATGTCGCGTAAAACCAGATCGCCGCGCCGGACTTCGATGAGGAACTCCTTGCCGATGGATTTGTCCTGCTCAGTGGCGGCGTGCAGGCCGTGGGAGACGATAGAACCGGTTAGCAGATCGTAGGCGAGGTCGATCTTCACCCCGGCGGTCTTTCCATAGTGGTTGCCGTGCGCGGAGAATGCGTCCGCGTTAGACTTTTGCAGACCTGGCTGGAAGCGTCTTCAATGAGGATGCCTTGGATTCCGCTGCTACCGATCGCCGTGGCGGCGGTGCTGTAGCGTTGTTCCATGAGATTCCCGAGAACCGTCATGAGGAAGGCGGCGGAGCGGATGTCGAAACGTTGGTGAAGGGACTGGCGCGCCATGCCCGGATGGTCCCTGTCCTTGAGGTCGCCAGCGATCTGGTTCAACGAAGCCAACCCGGTGGCCACCGAGCTGAGCAGGGATTGGAGGAATCCGGCGGCGGTGAATTTGCGGGAATTGCGAATGATCAATCGGGTTTGGCTTGCGATGAGATCGAGGTCGGGCAGGCTCGGCCACGAGCGGCCGGCCGGTAAGGTTTTTTACATACCGAGCTTGCCGGCCCGCTCGCCTTGTAAAGCCTTTATTGTGATTATTTTGATTCAAATCGTTTATTATAAGTTATTTGCGCGCTAGCATGACGCGAATGGCACACCGCCCAGCATATTTACAGCCAGATCATCGCCCGCAGGGGCGAACTCAGTTCGTTAGAAATCGGGCAGACCGAGGAATTCGAGGAATTCGATGTCAACTCCCTGCAGCTGATCAACCCCCGCACCGTCGGCGCCGAACACGTCTCCTTGGAAGCCTTCATTGAAGAAAAGATATTCGGACGCGTGCAGGACATTTTCAGCTTCACACCCACCATCACCCTCTACGACCTAACCAACACCTCATGCGCCCGGTTTATCATCACGGAGAGGACCGTTGCGACGGGCACCTCTTCATCACCGTCCTCGCCTATCAGGCAGTTCAGGTGATCCGCCGAAAACTCAAAGAGCACGGGATTCACGAAAGCTGGGCAAGCTTGCGGGAGAAGCTCGCGCGCCAACACCGGATCACCGCAACCTTCAAGCCGCGGGACGGCAAAACCCTTCACATCCGGCAAGCCACTCGCCCCGAAGAAGATCTCGCCAACCTCTACGCCCGCTTGCGCCTCGCCCCCGACCCGGGCGGCGGCCAAAGAATGACCATTTAACAAACTGAGCGAAATGTAGTGCCAGAGCCGACCTTGAAATAATGTAAGACATTAATCATCAAATGATTAATGTCTTGAGTGTTAAAGATGGGGTGGGGGCGGCTAATAGGGCGCGGGCTTCGCTCACTTCACAGTCTTCTTTCTTGCCGGTGGCGGGGATCATGGCGACCGGTCGGCCGTCTTCGTAGCGGCAGAGGGTGACGATCATGCCGCATTTGCTGTCCAGCGCGAGGCTGCGGGGGAGGAGGCCGCTGTTTTCCTGAAGCCAGGCGGTGAGGGCGGCGGCGCGGGTCGGGGACTTGCTCGAAGGCGTGGCGGAGGGTTTTGAGCTGGCCGACTTTGAGGGGGCTGCGTGCGCCACCGCTATCGACGAGGGCGGCCTGGCAGTTTTCCGGCAACTGGGGCGCACACATTAGGGCCGCGGCGTTGGGATCGAGCGGCTTGAGCCAGAGTTTTTTGGGGCGTTCGTTAGGCAGATAGTAGTCGGTGTGGTCTTGGGAAACGGCGGAGTTGGACGACGAGTTTGAAGCGCTGTGAGCGGGTGACTGGATCCCAGCCGATGATCGTATCGCCGTCCTTGAGATGCCAGGCGGCGACGCAGCAGATGAGCACGGCAACGACCTCGCCGTGCTCGATGACGAACTGGCAGAGGCGATCTCCGGCCTCGCGCCCGGTACCCAGAAAATGCTCTTCATCGAGCATCTGATGGGCGATTTCCCAATCCGCAGTGGTTTGGGCGAGATGGATTTCAAGCGACCCGCGAACTGCCTGGTCCGCGCCGAGTGGGGTGTCGAGATTGTGAATCACAAGCCGAATGCAGCATTTTTGTGGTCTCTTGTTTAGGGCTATTTAAATCGCCCAAATATCAAGCTCTCGCGGTGTTCAAACCAAGCGCCCTGGAGGGTTTCAGATTCTTGAAGAAAATGGATTGACGGGGGGCGGGTGAGGGGAATAGGTTCCGCCCGTCGCCACGACGGAGGGCGACCGAGAGACAAAGCGTCGATCGAGGTGCTCACTGAAGTGAACTTACCCGATCGGCTTTTTAGTCCCCTCGAAACAAGCTCTTTGACAGTATGGC
>JBEGUC010000050.1:0-17429 GCA_041179105.1 Verrucomicrobiota bacterium
TGCTTCCTCGGCCAGGTGAAAATGAGCGATTTCCTCCGCCACTACGTCGCCGACACGCCGGGCGAAATTGTCGATCTATCCGGCAAGGTGCTCGGCGAGCATCGCGGGCTCCACCTTTACACGCTCGGCCAGCGGAAAGGTCACGGCGTCGCCTCGCCACGCGATGGCATGGCCTACGTCGTCGTCGGCAAGGACCCGGCGAAAAACCGCCTCATCGTCGGCTGGGACACCCCGGAATCTGCCGGCCTCTACGCCAGCGGATGCACCGTCGGCACCCTCACCGCGCTGAATGAACCATTCGACACCCGCCGCCAGATCGACGCCCAACCGCGCTACCGCGCCAAGGCGGAGCCTGCCATTTTAGAGCCGCTCGCGGACGGGAAAATCCGCTTGAAGTTTCAACGCCCGCAACGTGCCATCGCCCCCGGCCAGATCTGCGCGCTTTACGATGGCGGCAGGTTGCTAGGCGGCGGGGTGTTCGAGAGCGTGGAGTAGGCCCGGGGCTACGGATGGAGAGCGAAGAACTGGCAAGAATGCCTGTCTCATATTATTTCCCGATGCAGAAACTGCTGAAAATCACGCCCAGCAGATCCTCGGTATCGACTTTTCCGGGGATTTCTCCCAGCGCGTCGAGGGCTTCACGGAGATCGATCGCGGCGAGCTCTGGGTCAGATAAATCGTCGAGGAGCTCCAGTGCGGCGAGCAGCGAGGCGCGAGCGCGTTGGAGGCTGGCCTGATGGCGGGCGTTGATGGCAATTGCGTGCTCACCCCAATCCGCCTCATTGAAATGAAGCGAGGCGTGGATGGCGTCTGAAAGCAGATCGAAGCCCGCCCCCGTGTTGCAGGAAAGCCGCACGGCTTCGATTCCGGCCCAGGACGGATGCTCGCCGAGATCCGTTTTGTTGAGGACTTGCAGGCGCTTGGCGGAGGTCTCCGGAAGAATGGTACCAGCAGGCCGGGGCTGGCTGGCGTCGGCGATTTCCAACAAAAGGTCGGCGGCTTCAATCTGCCTGACGGTGCGCTGGATGCCCTCCACCTCGATCCGGTCGGACGCTTCGCGGACCCCGGCGGTATCGACCAAGCGCAGCGGGATGCCGTGTAAATTAACGACCTCCTCAATCGTGTCGCGAGTGGTGCCGGCGATGTCGCTGACGATCGCCCGCTCGAATCCTAGCAAGCGGTTGAGCAAGCTGGATTTCCCCACGTTGGGCTCGCCGAAAATCACGGTGCGAACGCCTTCACGCAGCACCCGTCCTTGGTCTGCGGTGGCGAGCAGGGAATCGACCACGGCGAGGACCGACGCGACGCGACCGCGCAGCAACGCGCCGGTCTGCGGGTCGATGTCCTCCTCGGGGAAATCGATCCAAGCTTCGAGATGGGCGAGGGTTTCCAGCAACTGGTCGCGGGCCTCGGTGGTGCGCCGACCGAGAGTGCCCTCCAGTTGGCTGCGGGCGGCGCGCAGCGAGAGTCGGGTTTGCGCGGAGATGAGATCCATCACTCCTTCAGCTTGGGTGAGGTCGAGTTTTCCGTTCAAGAACGCGCGCTGGGTGAACTCGCCGGGGCCTGCTGCATCGGCACCGCAGGCGAGAAAGCGGGCCAGCACTTCGCGAGTCACGAGAATCCCGCCGTGGCCGGTGAACTCGACGCTGTCCTCACCGGTGTAGCTGTTGGGGCCGTGGAAAACCGTCATCAATCCGTCGTCCAAGATTTGTCCGCCGGCATCGCGGATGGTGCAATAGCGAGTGGTGCGGGGCAGCAGGGAAGACGCCTTACCGCCGGTGGCTTGGTCGGCGATCTGGATCGCGTCCGGTCCGGAAATCCTCAGCAACGAGACCGCGCCCATGCCGGGTGGGGTGGCGATTGCCGCGATGGTGGTGCGGTGCGGATCTGAAATTCTGGCCATCCGGTGAGTCACTTCGCCGCTGCTGGGGAGGGCGGCTGGTTGACACCGAGACCGAGGAATTCCCAGCAGACGAAACGGCTGATTGTAAGCTCTGGCGATGTCGGCTCGCCGCCCCACTTCAGCTCCACCGTCGCGGTGCCGGTGATCGGGCGGTTTTCCTTGATGCCGTGCCAGTTGATGCTGGAAAGGGAGCGGCCTATTTCGGAGTCCACCTTGACGTTGACGCGTGCGGTGTCGCCGGTGTTAGCGGGATCGGTCACGCGGTAGGTGCGGGTGCCGGCGGGGGTGGTGCGGCCCTTGTCGGGGACATCCTCGACGATGAAGACGCGGAAGACTTTGCTTTGGCCGATTTTTCGCTGCGCCACGAAGTTTTGGAGGGTGCGGTATTTGGTTTGGGCGAAGATTTCCCAATCGAGCTTGAGGCCGTCTGGAGTGCGTTTGAAAAAGGCATATATCGTGCGCGATTCCATGGCGAGGTTGTTGTTCGCGGGTGGTGGGAGGAGTTTCTTCGTCTTGGCCTGCGGCGATTGGTCGTAAACCATCATGAACAGGCCGCGTTTGTGATCTTCCTCGGAGAGTTCATAAATCGAAAACGCATCCGCGGGCGTGTCCGAATCATTGATGACGGCTCCGGCGTAGAAGCCTTCGAGCTGGGTGGTGAGTTCGCTGCCGTTGAGAATGAAGGGGGCTTTGTCCTTGTCACGGGTGGCGGCCATGTAGCTGCGAAGGACTTGGTAGGCTTCTTTCTGCCAATCCATTCGAATGGAGTTGGCAGGGTTGGTTTTGGGTTCGCCCGAGATTTTTGGGTTCGCTGGAGGAGCAAGCTCTTGGCTCATTTTGGGTAAAATGTAATAAGCTCCGCCAAGACCTAGGAGAAGAAGCGCGAATAGAATGAGTATGGCGGGAATAAGACGGCTGCCTTTCGGCTTGCTGGCTTCGGGTTCAGATTTTTCGGGAAGAGGGACGGGCTCTGGGAGAGGTTCCTTGGCAGGTGGCTTTTCGAGTTCCTCGGAAACTGGGGTCGGAGGAATTTCCGGAGGCGGTGGCGGTGGCTGAAAGTCAGGAACGAGCGCGTCCGGGATTTTAAGTTCGGGCTCAAGCTCAAGTTCGGGTGAGGTGATCATTCCGCCGCAATGTGGACAGGGCGCGGTCGTCGGCGGAAGATCCCTAGGAATCATGATTTTCCCGGCGCAATGCTCGCAGTGAAATTCTCGTTGGGACGTTGAAATCATAGAATTTGATTTGATGAAAGGTTACTGAATGCTTTGGGAAAGCTTAGGGTTCCGCCGTGGTCGCGAGGACCGAATCGAGCACTTCCATGCAGCGGCGGTTTTGCGACTCGGTGCCGATGGAAATCCGGATCCAGTCGGGGAGTTTGTAGCTGCTCATCGCGCGGACGATCACGCCTTGCTTGAGCATTTCGGAGAAAACCCGGTCGCCGTCGCCGGTTTTGATGAGCAGGAAGTTGGCAAAGCTCGGGACGTATTCCAGGTTTCTAGCGGCCAAGGCGCTTTCATAAAAAGCCATGCCTGCGCGGTTGACCGCGCGGGTCTTTGCGATGTGGTCCGTGTCCGCAAGCGCGGCGAGGGCACCGGCTTGGGCGATGGCGTTCACGTTAAACGGTTGCCGCGCTTTTTGCAGGAGCGTGGCGACGTTTTCCGAGGCCAATCCGTAACCGACACGCAAAGCGGCGAGGCCGTGGATTTTTGAAAATGTCCGCAGCACGCAGACGTTCCGGCCTTCCCGGACATACTTGAGCGCGTCCGGCGGCGAGTCGGGGAATTCGAAATACGCTTCGTCGAAGACAACAATGACGTACGCCGGAACTCGGACCATGAAGCGGTCGATCGCCTCTTGGCTCACCATGGTGCCGGTGGGATTGTTCGGATTGGCGATGAAAACTAGGCGTGTCTTGTCGGTGATCGCGTCGGCCATCGCGTCGAGGTCGTGGACGAAGCCGGGGTCGGGCACTTCGATGTATTTTGCGCCGAACAGCGTAGCCATGAGTTTGTAAACCACGAAGGCGTGTTTGGCGGCGATGAGTTCCGCGTCGCGGTTTAAAAACGTGTGGCACAGTAACTCGATGATTTCATTGGAGCCGTTGCCGAGCACGACGTTGGAAAGTTCCATCCCGAAAGATTCGGCGATGGCGCTGCGCAGGCGGTAGCCGCCGCCGTCCGGATAGATGTGGGCTTCCTCAAGCGCCTCGCGCATGGCGATTTTCGCCAGCGGCGACGGGCCGAGCGGGTTTTCGTTTGAGGCGACTTTGACGATTTGCGACGGGTCGAGCCCGAGTTCGCGGGCGGTTTCATCAATCGGCTTTCCCGGCTCATAGGCCACGAGGTCGCACACAAATCGGTTCGCGTATTGGTCAATCGTCATCGGGGCGGCAAAGTAGGAGAGAAGTCAGGATGGGTCAAACTTTCAGCGAGAATCCTCTCAGAGGCTGGCATGGAGCAGCGTTTGGAAGCGTCCGAGCGCGGCTTCATAAGTGGCTGCGAGCGAGCGATTCGGCTGCAGTGAGGAACCGGCGTCGGCTTTGCAGAAGGTTTCTTGAAGCGTTGGTAAATCGTGACCACCTGCGGCGGCGGCGATCAGTGCGGCACCGAGGGCAGCGGAGTTCAAGACATCGAGTCGCTCGACGGGTGCTTGGAAAATATCGGCGACGACTTGGGCGATGCCGTCGTTTTTGGCCGCGCCGCCGGTGAGCCGGATGCGCTCGGTTTTCACTTCCATCCATTGCGAATGAAGGCGCATGTTCAGGAATTGTCCCTCAAGCAGCGCGCGGACTTGCAGCGCTGGATCGGTGCCGGACTCGAAAGTGGAGGTGCCCTGCAAAACCGGCACCGTGAAATCGTGCCGCGGGGTGATTTCCGGACCGAAGAACGGCAGCATCAAATTTGCTCCAGCGGATGAAAGTGTCCCGGCGAGCGCTTCACGGTCGAACGCCGACCAGTCCGCGCCGAGCTTGTCGCGCAGGGCTTCGCGGGCGAGCGAGCCGTTGCGGAAACAGATCAGCGACATGAAGCCGCCGGCCGGATTTCCGAAGACGTGACCGAAGCCGTTCGGGTCGGTTTTCGGCCCCGGCATGGCGGCAAAGAAGGTGTCGCTGGTGCCCAGCGAGATAACCACATTGCCGGGGGTGGTTGCGCCCATGCCGACGAGGGAGGCCGGATTGTCGCCAGTGAAAAGTGCAGTGCGGCAGTTTTCGGCAAAGCCGTATTTCGTGATGAAATAGGGGGAGATTTCCCCTTGGATGGTCGTCGCAGCGGCAGGTGGCAGGAGTTTCGCCCCGAGATTGGGAGCCGTCGCGGCTAGCAGCTCGGTGTCCCAGTCGAGTTGAGAAAGGTTGAGAAGATTCATCCCGGCACCATCGCCGAAATCAATCGGCACGGATTTCCCGGCGAGCACGGATGCGATGAAGGAACTCACAAGGTGGATCTGGCTGGTGCGCTCGTAGGCCGCTGGATCGGATTTGTAAAAGCGCCGGATTTGTGGGCCGGTGAAGCGCTCGATGGCGACCGAGCCGCTGCGGGCGCAAACTTCTGCGGAGCTGCCGAGGGCGGTCGTGATTTCGGCGCACTCGGCTCCCGTCGAGGTATCCATCCAGATCGGCGAGGTCGCGCGGGTCAGGGCGGGCGAGAGTTGGGAGGCGAGATCTTGGGAAGCATCGAGCTTGGCGAGGCGGGCGTCGAAAGTGGAATCCAAATAGACCGAGCCATGTTGTTGGCCAGAGCCGGCGATGATTTTTACTTTGGAGAGGTCCGTGGCGGAGGACAGCCGGGTGAGCAGCGAATCGAGCGCTTCAAGCCACATCAACGGGTTTGCGTGGACTTCGCCATCCTTGCCGCTGGGAATGAATCCGCTGGGAGAATGGTATTTTTGGAACTCCGCACCGAAGTTGACGGAAAGCTGGCAGGCGATTTGCCCCGACTGGGGATCGATCAGGACTGCGGTGAGGGATTGGGTGGAAGAATCAATGCCGAGGAACATGACCGGAGCTTTCCCGGAGATCGGTGGGTTTCCAAGTCGGAATATGATTAGTTTGCCGGTATTCTCCGGGACCGCGCGCAAAAAAAGGAGCGGCCGCTTTCGCGACCGCCCCAGAGGTAATTCAAGTCAGATGACTCAGTTCAGCTTAGAAGCTGACGCTCACCATCGAACCTGCAACGAATTCGTTGCCGGAACCCTTGTAGAGGGTGTCATTGTCATCGCTGAGAGCGACGGACACTGCCACGAACGGCGAGAGCTTAGCGTGTTCTGCGAAGCCCCAGTCGAGAGCGACCTTGGTGGTCCAAGCAGTCGCTTGGCCTTGTTCGACCAAGTAGCCGACGTTGGTGCCGACGTTGAGAGCAAGGCAGGAGTTGAGTTCGAAGCTACGGCTCAAAGCGAGCTCGGAGTAGCCGTCGTTGTCACCTTCAATACCCCAGAAGTAGGTGAGGGATGCTTCAGCGAATCCGAAGTCGCGAGCGACGGAGAAGTAAACTTCCTGTGCGTCGTCGAGGTTAGCGAATTGCTTGTTGCTGTGTGCTTGGTTGTAAATGTAGGCGATGTAGCCGACAGATGCCTTGAGGAATCCAAGATCCTTGGAGACTTCTGCATAGAGGTCGAGCTCGTCGGTGTCGAGTTGGACATCCTGCGAGAATGGACCGGCTGTAACGGTGTTAGCAGCGTCGAAGCTGCCGTACCAAGCGCCGGCGCTAAGGCCGATGCCGTTCCATTCGGAAGCGATGTCGAAGCCGACTTCAATGAGGTCGTCACCGAGATCACGGCCGCGGAACAGGTATTCGCTGGAGTATCCGGCGTGGAGTTCATATTCGATGCCCGATTCTGGAGCACTCGCAGGAGCGCTGACAGGAGCGGAAGTGCCAGCCAAGGCATTGCCGGCCACAAGGGCGGAGGCAGCGGCCAAGGCGCCAATGGTTTTGCAGTAGTTTTGCATAGTGTTGTGTTGGTTTTCGGTTGCTGCTTGCGCCTTGCTGCACCGGGTTGCGGAACAGATAGGAGCAAAATCGGATCTAGCATCTCACATGCCAAATGTCATGCTGGAAACTCTCCGTTGGCGAAAAGTTTAGCCTTACGAAGTAATTGTCCAGAATAATTTTGATACGGATCAGCGAGCCGACGGGGCGTGGGATAGAAAGAGGGCTTGGCGCTGGCAAGTAAGAACCGGACATTTCCACTGATTTTCATGCGAAATGAGGTTCGCGCATCAGCGAATTTCAGGAGACTCGGATTCTGGCACGGTGTTTGCTTATTCGAGTTTCAAGCCTCGAAGATTTGGAATCGTCGGGACCAAGCCATTAAATATTCGACCCAGTCTGACCACATGATCCGTCGCCATCTCCATAAAGTTCGAGCCCTCACGGCTGCCGCCATCGCGCTCATCGCGATTCCCCTGTCCGACACCGCGCATGCGCAGGATGCGGCCACTCCGCCACCTGTCGCCGCAGCAGCCGCAGTTGCGCCACCGGAGGCAACGGTTGAGCAACGCATCGCCGATTTGGAAAGCTACTTCGGAAACGTCGGCGTCGGTGGCTCGGGCGATGGGGCTTGGAACTCGAAGATCAAAGAGACGGCCGGTCCCGGTCACAACGGCTGGATGATGACTTGCACCGCGCTGGTGTTGTTCATGACCTTGCCGGGTCTCGCGCTATTCTATGGCGGTCTGGTCCGAAAGAAAAATGTCCTCAGCGTGTTGGCTCAGTGCCTCGGCTGCGCGGGCATGGTCACCGTGATTTGGTGGGCTGTCGGCTACAGTTTGATTTTCGGGAAGAACTTCAGCGGAACCGCATTAGCGCCGTTCCTCGGCGGAACTGAATTCTTCTTCCTCAAAGGCGTCACCAGCGCGCCGAACACCGACTACTGCTTCTGGATCTCACAAAACGTGTTTGCCATGTATCAGTTGATGTTCGCGATCATCACCCCGGCGCTAATCATCGGAGCCATCGCCGAGCGTATGAAATTCTCCGCCATCATGGCTTTTATCTTCATCTGGATGTTCGTTGTTTACATCCCGATGGCCCACATGATCTGGGGCGTGACCGGCCTGATGAACGGCGTCTGGAACGGCGATGCCGCCATCAAATCCATCGACTTCGCTGGCGGCACGGTCGTCCACATGACTTCCGGTTGGAGCGCCTTGGTGCTCTGCATCATCCTCGGCAAGCGTTTCAACTTCGGTAAGGAAAAAATGTCCCCGCACAGCATGGTGCTCTGCATGGTCGGCACCGGGATGCTCTGGGTCGGTTGGTATGGCTTCAATGCCGGCTCGGCGCTCGCCGCTGACGGTGTCGCCGCCAATGCATTCATGACCACCACGCTCGCCGCCGGCACCGCCGGATTCGTCTGGGGAATCATGGAAAAAGTTCTCAAAGGCCACGCTTCCATCCTCGGCATCTGCTCGGGCATCGTCGCCGGCTTGGTCGTGATCACGCCTGCTTGTGGATTCGTTGACGCCACCGGCGCGATGATCATCGGTGTGCTCGCCGCTATTGTCCCTTACTTCTTCGTCATGTATGTCAAGGGAGCTATCGGCTACGACGACGCACTTGATACCTTCGGTATTCACGCCGTCGGCGGAACGCTAGGTGCAATTTTGACCGGTGTTTTGGCGACAAGCTCCGTCAACGGCAACCTCTCCGTGACGGATCCTGCGAACTACGCGACCACCAACGGCCTCGCGAAAATGATCACCGACGGCGGCCTCCTCCTTGAGCAATTCAAAGCCATCGGCATCACGCTGGTAATCTCGATTGTCGGCACCGTGGTCATCGCCATGATTGTCAAAGCCCTCATCGGCCTCCGCCTAAGCCCTGAAGCCGAGACCGCCGGTCTGGACATCAGCGATCACGGCGAGGAAGGTTACGACCTCTAAATGTCGCTGAATTGAGAATCCTCCCACGGGCGGGCCGGCAACGGCCCGCCCGTTTTCGTTTGCAGCACGGCTCCAATCCGTTTCCTCTCTCCGCGTGAAGCGCCAAATCCTGCGATACTCCCTGTTGGCTTGCCTGTTGATTTCCTCAGCCTTCGCGGCCTGGAGTTGGTTTCGGCCCTACGCGTGGCGACCAGATCCCGCCGCACGCTGCGAAATCGTGGAAACCTTGCTGACCCGCGATCAGTCCTATTTCTGGATCGACGTGCGCCTCAAAGTGATCCCCGGCATGACCCACGATCTCCAAAAACCCGTCCGCCTCAAAACCGCCGCTGGCGCGACCCACGAGCCCGCCGACACCACGTTTGGCGGAACTTCAGGACAGGGAACCACCGAGATTTGGTTCAAATTCTGGCTCGAACCCGCCGATCTAGCCGGCCCACTCACCTTAAACCTGAACGACGGTAAACTCCTGATCAAAACCGCAAACACCGTCCCCGAGCTCGACACCTCCGCTTATAAGAACTTCACCACCAACCAATGGTGACCCATGGCCTGGCTCCTGATCGACAACTCAAACACCCGCACCAAATTCGCCCTCGGCGACACCGACCGCCTGCTGCCATGGCGCGGTGTCCTACCGACCGCTGAAATTTCCCGAGATTCACTCGCCTCGCTACTCGCGGAAATCGACTTCCAAGCGGTGATAGTTTGTTCCGTCGTCCCGGAAAAAGCCGCGATCCTCCAAGCCCACTTCGAGGCGGAATTCCCGCTGCATTTCCTCAATCACCAAAGCCCGCTCAGCATGGGCATCGACTACCCACTCCCCGCACAGATCGGCGCGGACCGCCTCGCCAACTCCGCCGGCGTCCTCACCCGCCACGGCGTCCCCGCCATCATCATCGATTTCGGCACCGCCGTCACCTTCGACGTCATTTCCGCCGAGCCCGCCTACTGCGGCGGCGTCATCGCCCCCGGCCTCGGCGCGATGTCGGGCTACCTTTCCCGAAAAACCGCCCTGCTCCCCGTGATCGAACTCGCCGAGCCCGCCTCCGCCATCGGTAAATCCACCGTCCACGCCATGCAAATCGGCGCGGTTTTCGGCTACCGCGGACTGGTCCGGGAAATCCTCGCGCAGATCTGTGCCGAACTCCCCGACAAACCGAAAATCATCGCCACCGGCGGCGATGCTGCCCTCATCGCCGCCGGTTTGCCCGAGATCGATGCGGTCGATCCCGACATCACCCTCGACGGCCTCCGCCAAGTGGCCGCCCGCATTTTCAGTCATTTGAAATCTGACGGGCTGCTAGATAGTCCGAGCTTGCAAGAGAATCCGCATTCTCTTAGCAAATGTCCTCCAGCCACCCCGCTGAAACCCTAACGATTCAAAGCAAGGCTCCCCAGCCCTTCCATCGCCCTCAATAAAACCGGTGATGGTGGAGTTGGCGGAGAGTGCAGTGCTTTCCATCGCCCTTAATCCCATCGCCCTCAATGAAACCGCCTTCCATCCGCCTTTCTCGCCAGTTTGGTCTGCTCGCCGCAGCAGTCCTTTCGCTTATCAGCACCATTCCCGCAGAAGCATGGCAGCTACTGCAAGCCCCAGTGATGTCGCCGTGGGCGCAATTGGTGGATCCGGCGGCTCCCTTGCCCGAATACCCACGGCCGCAGATGACTCGCTCCAATTGGTTGAACCTGAATGGAATTTGGCAGTTCAAGGCGGGCAATGTGGGAGATCCGGTGCCGACTAACCAAACTCTGGCAGGCGAAATCCTGGTGCCATTCCCGATGGAGTCGGTCATTTCCGGAGTCGCCGCGCAACATCCACGGTCGTGGTATCGGCGGCAGTTTGTGGTGCCACCGGCGTGGAGCGGTCAGAAAATCCTGCTGCATTTAGAGGCGGTGGATTGGGAGTCGGAGGTCTTCATTGATGGCGTCAGCTGCGGCATCCATCGCGGCGGCTACGATAAAATGACCTATGACATCACCTCCAAGGTCACCACTGCCGGTCCGCATGAAATGATCGTCCGGGTTTACGATCCCACCGACTCGGCGGGCTACCCGCGCGGCAAGCAAACCCTCGATAAGGCGCTAAACGATGTGATTTACACCTCCTGCACCGGTATTTGGCAGACCGTCTGGTTGGAGCCAGTGCCACAGACGAGTGTGGAGGATTTGAAACTGGTGCCGGACATCGACAACAGCCGCCTCAACGTCACCGTGACGCTCGCCGGGGCGACCGCTGGAATGACGGTGACCGCCGTGGCGAAGGATGGCGACACTGTCGTCGGCACCGTCACCGGTGCGCCGAACGCCGTTTTACAACTCAGTGTGCCGACTCCGAAGCTGTGGTCGCCGTCTAGCCCGTTTCTCTACAACCTTGAGGTCACGGTTTCCAACGGCGCGACCCAGCTCGACAGCGTGGGCAGCTACTTCGGGATGCGCAAAATCAGCCTCGGGACGTCCGGTGGTTTCGTGAAAATGTTACTCAACAACCAGTTCACCTTCCAATACGGCCCCTTGGACCAAGGTTTTTGGCCGGACGGCATCTACACGGCACCGACCGATGATGCGCTCAAGAGCGATATCGAACAGGCGAAGATCTTGGGCTGTAACATGATCCGCAAGCATATCAAGGTGGAGTCCGCCCGCTGGTATTACTGGGCGGACAAGTTAGGAATGCTGGTCTGGCAAGATATGCCCAGTTGCAACTCCTACAACAGCGAAGCTCAGCCGATTGATAAACCTCAGTTTAAAGCCGAGCTAACTCGAATGGTCGATTCGCGTCGGAACCATCCATCAATCATCAGTTGGGTCATTTTCAACGAAGGCCAAGGGCAACACGATACCGTTGAACTCACAAATTTCCTCAAGACGCGCGATCCTTCCCGTTTGGTCAACCAAGCCAGCGGCTGGACGGATTTCGGTGGCGGAGATGTCTTTGACTATCATCATTATACCGATCCCGTCAGCCCGGCGAGCGCGACGCGGGCAGTCGTCTGCGGCGAGTATGGTGGAGTCGGGCTGCCCGTTGCCAATCACATTTGGGGAAGCGGTTTTGAATACACCTCAGTGGCGGACAGCAATGCACTTACCGCCAAATTTGAGGAGATGAGTTACCAGTTGTCGGACTTTACGGCGAACAGCGGCTTGAGCGCTGCCGTCTACACCCAAATCACCGACGTGGAGTCCGAGTTGAACGGATTCCTGACTTACGACCGCCAAGTCCGCAAGCCGGACGCAGATCGGATCCGCGCATCGATCGCCCAGGCCAGCAGCGGGACTCCCGCCTTGATGCCGAGTTCGCAGTCGGTCGCGCAAACTTGGAAATACACCACCACCACCCCGGCGAGCGATTGGTATGCTTCGGGCTTCAGTGACACCGCTTGGACAAGCGCCCCCGGTGCCTTCGGCACAATCGGCAACCGCCGCACGACGTGGAACACGCCCGACATTTGGCTGCGCCGCACCTTCAATCCCGGCACTCTCACTGCCTCGCAACTGCCGAACCTCCGCTTCTCGGTCTTCCACGACGAGGCTGCGGAAATCTACATCAATGGCGTGCTGGCTGCGACGATCGGTGGCAATAACTCAAATTATGCCTTATTTGCGCTCACGACTGCGGGACAGAATGCCATTCTATCAAACGCCACCAACGTTCTCGCAGTGCATTGTCATCAGACTTCAGGAGGGCAATTCATCGACGTCGGCTTGAGCTTGCTGCAAGATGCTATAGCGGTGCCACCACGCCCCGTGCCGACCCAGCCCACCACCTTGCTGGTGAAAAACGGCAAGTTCGGCCCATCACTGGGGTGGTCGGCAGTGCCCAATGCGACGAACTATCAAATCAAACGCTCCCTCACCAGCGACGGTCCTTACACCAATCTCCTGCTCAGCTCGCCGATCAATGCCGTGATCGACACCACCGCCACGAATGGCGTGACTTATTACTATGTTGTCTCCGCGATGAATGCCTCCGGCGAAAGCGTGAACTCGGCGCAAATCGCCGTGACCGCAGTCGTTCCTCCGCCACCGCCGGTGCCGCAACCGACCTTGGCCGCGTGGTTCAAGGCGGATGCGTTGAATTCCACAGACGGCGCTCTTGTGCCAAGCTGGATCGATTCCTCTGGCAGCGGCAACACCGCCACGCAGGCGGCCACCGCTTCCCAGCCAACTTATGTGACGGCGGCGATCAACGGCCGACCTGCGGTTCGTTTCAATGCCGCGGAAAGTGACAACCTCGCCTTCACTCGGCCGGTCAAAGACAACTTCGCGATCTTTTGCGTTTTCCGCAGCACCCAGGGAATCGGCACCGGCACGAACTTCTATGAAGGTGCCGGTTTGGTGAGCGGCGAGAAAGCTGGCGCGACCAATGATTTCGGCCTCAGCCTAAACGCGAACGGGAAATTGTTGGCTGGAACGGGAAACCCAGAGAGGACCATCGCCTCGACCGGCACCACCTTCAAGAATGGTTCCGCCCACGTCGCCGTCTTCAAGCGGACGAAAGCCACCGGCTCGCTAGAACTATTCGCCGATGGAGTCCCACAAGGCACCGCGACCGGCGGGGTGCAGTCATTGACCGCTCCTGACTCGCTCATTCTCGGCTCACATCCTGTTTTAAATAACTACCTCACCGGTGACATCGCCGAGGTGAAGATCTACGACGGAATCATGAACGATGCAGATCGCAGCGCCGTGAGCAGTGCGCTCGCTTATAAATATGGCATCGGTCCCGCCGTCTCAGCGCGTGCGCCTGCTGATTTCCTCGTGGTGCCAGGCAATGTCCGGGCGACCTTGACTTGGACGCCGGTCATGGAGGCAAACAGCTACACGGTAAGTCGATCCGCCACTCCGGATGGCCCGTTCACCCCAATCGCCCAGAACCTGACTTCGGGCACTTTCGTCGATCTCACGGCCACGCCTGGTAAGAATCACTACTACAAAGTGACGGCTTCCAACGAATCCGGGGTCGGCCTCAGCTCCGATACCTTCGGTGTTCTCGTCCCTATGCCGGTCGTCGGCATCAGCGCAGATTCCAGCTCCGTGACCGTCCGTTGGCCGGACTGGGCCAGCGGCTGGATCCTGAACTCGTCTAGCGATCTCCAACAGGGGACTTGGTCGCCAGTCTTGGCGTCTCCGACCACCAACGGCGGGGTGAAGGAGTTGGTTATCCCTGTCGATTCCTCCATGAAATTTTTCCGCTTGGCGAGTCCCACGCCCTAATTGGAGCCAGCCCCAAACAGGATGAGCTCATCTCTTCCCGCCATGTCTGCGGGTTGTCGAGCTAAACTTGCTCGTCGCTCAAGCTCTCTTAAAGACCTGAATCGTTACATTTTTCCTTTTGTTTCTGGTCACTTGTCTCTGGAGTCTTGTTTTCGACCCCATTCGTTCCATGCCTTACCGAATTTGCAAATCCCTCGAAGTGGAAAATGGCCACATGCTCACCAAGCACCCGGACAAGTGCCGGTTCCCGCATGGCCACACCCGCAAGGTCGAGTTCGTCATCGAGGCGGACGAGCTGGATCGCAACGAGATGGTCTGTGATTTTAAAATCATCAAGGACGCCGTCGGCAAGTGGCTTGAAACCTTCGATCATGCCATGTGCATGAACACGGCGGACCCTGCTTACGAGGATTTCAAAGCCCGCTACGGCGAGCGGGTGATCGGCTTCGAAAACCAGGACCCGACCACGGAGCTGATGGCGCGCACGATTTTCGACCACACGGAAAATGCCCTTGCCGCGTATGCCGCCCGCACCGATACCCGCTATCCGCTCCAGCCCGGCGTCCGCCTTGTCTGCGTGCGCGTCTGGGAAACTTCCTCGTCGTGGGCGGAATACGAAAAATCTCTCTGAATTATGGTCTCCCAGAAATCCTCATTGCCCGACATCCAAGCGACTCCAGACACCCGCGGCATCGCCATTGACCAAGTCGGCGTTTCCGATTTGCGCTATCCGATCCAGGTGCTCGACCAAGATGGAAAAGCATTTCCCACCGTGGCGAAAATTGCGATGTCGGTGCATCTGCCGCATCATTTCAAGGGCACTCACATGAGCCGCTTCCTCGAAGTGCTGAGCAAACACGAGGGCGAGGTCACCATGCGGACGCTGCCGGATATTCTCCATGATTTGAAAAAACGTCTCGATGCCGAGGAAGCACACATCGAGGTGGCTTTCACGTATTTCGTCACGAAAAAGGCCCCCGTTTCCGGTTCGCCCGCCAAGGTCGGTTGCGACTGTGTTTTCAAAGGAACTTCGAATGGGGCCGTCGATGATTTCGTGCTTTGTGTCACCGTTCCCGTCACCACGCTGTGCCCGTGCAGCAAGGAAATCAGTGAATATGGCGCGCACAACCAGCGCGGTTACGTCACGCTGGAAGTCCGCCCGAAGCCGAAAGACGGCGGCTGGGAGCTGATCCTCATCGAGGATTTAATCGAGGTCGCCGAGAAGTCCGGCTCTGCTCCGGTTTACGCGCTGCTCAAGCGCACCGACGAGCGTTTTGTGACGATGCAGGCTTACGACAATCCGGTCTTCGTCGAGGACGTGGTTAGGAATGCCGCCGCCCTGCTGCGGGCCGACAAGCGGGTTTCCTCATTCACCGTCAAGGCGGTGAACCACGAGAGCATCCACGACCACAACGCCTTTGCGACGATCATCGGCCACGCCGCCGACTAACTCATTCCCCGCTTCGCATGTCGAAGATCATCCCGCCGGAAATCCTGTTGGAAGCTTACGCACAAGGGGTTTTCCCGATGGCGGAGGACGGCGAGATCTTGTGGTTTTCACCCGAACGGCGCGGCCTGATTCCGCTTGACGAGCGATTTCACATCCCGCACGGGCTGGCGAAAAGTTTGAAACGCAAGCCGTTCGAAGTCCGCTGGGACACCGCCTTCCGCGAGGTGATGCTCGGCTGCGCGTCGCGCGAGGAAACGTGGATCGACGAGGTTATTCTTGATAGCTACTGCGCGCTCCACGCCGCCGGCCACGCCCACTCGGTCGAGTGCTGGGATGCGGACGGCTTGCAAGGCGGGCTTTACGGCATTGCGCTGCCCGGCGTGTTTTTCGGCGAAAGCATGTTTTCGCTCAAGACCGACGCTTCCAAAATCGCCCTGGTCGCCCTCGTGGAACGCTTGAGGGAAAAGCAATTCCGCTTGTTGGACACCCAATGGATGACCGACCACCTCCGCCAGTTCGGTGGCTACGAACTCTCGCGAAAGGCTTACCTCGCCGCACTCCAAAAGGCCCTTGATTGACCGATCCATCTCTGGTCTTGCATCTTGTTCGCTCAATCCTGAATCTCCCGTCCTCCACCATGCAGCTCCTCGAATTCGAAAAACCCGCCGCCGAACTCGAACGCGAACTCGAAAAACTTCGCACAAAGTCCGCCTCCCAAAACATCGACCTTTCGGACGAAATCTCCATCATGGAGACGAAACTTGCCGAAACGCGGGCCGGGATTTACAAAAATCTAACCCCGTGGCAGCGCGTTCAGATCGCCCGCCACACGAACCGGCCGTTCATGCTCGACTACGTCTCCCTCGCTTTCACGGATTTCTGCGAGCTCCACGGAGATCGTCACATCGGTGACGACGCGTCGATGCCCGGTGGTTTCGCCCGCATCGGCGGCAAGCGAGTGGTCATCATCGGCCATCAAAAAGGCCGCGACACCAAGGAAAACCTCAAGCGCAACTTCGGCAGCGCCCATCCCGAAGGCTACCGCAAAGCCCTGCGCCTGATGAAGATCGCCGAAAAATTCGGCCTTCCTGTCATCACGATGATCGACACTCCAGGAGCCTTTCCTGGCATCGGCGCTGAAGAGCGCAACATCGCGGAAGCCATCGCCTTCAACCTCCGTGAAATGATGCTGCTCAAGGTGCCGGTCATCGCCATCGTCCTCGGCGAGGGCGGCTCGGGCGGTGCGCTCGGCATCGGCGTCGCGGATCGCGTCATCATGATGGAAAACGCCTACTACTCGGTCATCAGTCCGGAAGGATGTGCGGCCATTCTCTGGAAGCACCGCAAGCACGCGCCCGAAGCCGCAGAGGCCATGAAACTCGTCGCGCCCGATCTCATGAAACTCGGCCTCATCGACGACGTGATCGCCGAGCCCGCCGGCGGCGCCCACCACGACCATCAAGCCACCGCAGAGACCTTCCGCGACAAGGTTATTTCTCACATCGAGGCACTATCAAAGCTCTCCACCGAGCAACTCCTCAACGAGCGCTATGCGAAATTCCGCAATTTCGGCGAGTGGCAGGGGAAATAAGCATTTTTTTCAAACCAAAACACACAAGCAAACACATCATGTCCAACAAACCCCTCAACATCGGTCTGGTCGGCGGAGGCAAGGGCGCCTTCATCGTGAATCCCCATCAGAAAGCTATTCACATGGACGGCACCCGCCGGATCGTCGCTGGTGCGCTTTTCCCGGATCCCACGATCGCGCTGGAAGAAGCCGCCAACTGGGCCTATCCGATCAAGGGCTACGCCTCCTACGACGAGATGATCGCCGCCAACGCGACCCTGCCCGACGACGAGAAGCTCGACTACATCCTCATCGTCACGCCCAATTTTGTGCACTTCGATCCAGCGATGAAGGCGATGAAGGCCGGCATCGCGGTGTTCTGTGAGAAGCCACTTTGCCTCAACCTCGAAGA
>JBEGUC010000051.1:0-17423 GCA_041179105.1 Verrucomicrobiota bacterium
GCCGCCCGGACGTCCGCGCCGCCGAGCAAGAACTCCGCGCCGCCAATGCCCGCATCGGCATCGCAGAGGCAGCATTCTATCCAAACTTCAGCCTCAGTGCCGGCGGCGGATTCGAGTCCATCGACATCAAGCGCTTTCTCGACTGGGAAAACCGGGTGCTCTCCCTCGGTGCCGGAGTCGCCGCGCCACTCATCGACGGCGGCACCAACAAAGCAAACTATCAGGCCGCCCGCAGCCGCTACGACGAGGCGCTGGCCAAATATCGCCAGACACTGCTCATCGCACTCCGCGAAGTAGAAGACGCGCTCATCGATCTCAAAGGACTCGCGAAATCCAGCAATGCACTGCAACTCGCGCTTAATAGTTCACAGCAAACCCTGCGGCTCTCCCAGGAACGCTACGACAAAGGTCTGACCAGCTATTTTGAAGTCGTCGATTCCGAGCGCGACGTCCTCCGAGTCCAGCTCGTCCTCAGCCAAATAGAAGCCAACCAGCGCATCACCCTCGCCGCCCTCGCCAAAGCCCTCGGCGGCGGCTGGAGCGGGAAATAGCCCGGCATGGGCAGCACACGCGCCTCGCGTGTTGTCTTTGGCGCCCTCGCCAAAGACATGCGTCTCAGTCCACTCGACGTCGTTTTCAACGAGGGCGACGAAAAACAACACGCAAGAGCGCCTCTGCTCGCCAAGACTTTGCTCCCGCGCTCCATCTTCTAAACTCAATTCGACGGCTCACCAGCCGGACCGACGAACTGCTCGAACGTCTCTTCTTGCAACCCATCCAGAGCCTTCTGGTGCATTTCAAAGAACGTGTCGTGCAGCGGACAATGCGGCCCCTGACCGCACCAATTAGGCCCGAATGGACACATCACACGGTCCGAAGAATCTTCGAAAACACTCACCACATCCAGCAAGGTGATTTCCCCAGCCGGCCGCGCGAGACGGTAGCCGCCCGTCGGCCCGCGAGTCCCCTCGACCAGCCCGGCACGCGACAACATCGTGAGCACCTTGGCGATCAATGCTCGGGAAATTTCACGGGATTCTGCGATCTCCGCGCTGCCGGCCAGCCTAGATTCGCCGGAGACCGCCGCCAAGTAGCTGACCGCAGCGATTCCCGATTGGGCCAATTTGCTATACATGAACACGCCCCCAAAATGCAGATTAACGGCGCGGAGTCGATGAGAGATTCGATAAGGGAATTATTTTTCTTTAGTTGCCCAGTCTGCGGTGAATACTCCGAACATCACCGCTCCTCGTGAGCGGGAAAGCACCCACAGTCAAAATTCCATGAGCTTCCCCGCCTGCCGCCACGCCAAACGCAAAACCAAGCCCGCAGTCCAATCTCTCGTCTGGCTCGGCAGCGAACCCTACCGGCTATTTTTCCTCAGCGGCATCCTCTTCAGCATCGCCGGAGTGGCGATGTGGCCGCTGTTTTTCGCCGGGCATTTCCCGTTCTATCCGGGTGTCAGCCATGCGCGGGTGATGATCGAAGCCTTCGGCGGCGCATTCGTGCTCGGCTTCCTCGGCACCGCCGGGCCGCGGATGCTTTCCGCGCCGCGGCTGAAACCGTGGGAACTCGTCACGTTTTTTCTGCTGCATCTCGCCAACGGCCTCTGCCACTTGGGCGGGCTAACGATCTGGGGCGACAGCCTGTTTCTCGCCCTGCTCGGCGGATTCACCCTCTCGCTCGGGGTGCGGGTGATCTTCTTCCGCAAGGAATGGCCGCCGCCAGCGATGCTGCTGGCGGCCACCGGGCTGGTCTGTGGAATCACCGGCACCATCCTCTGGCTGAATCCCGCGTGGGTGGCGCGGCCGGAAATTCAGCGCCTCGCCGGACTGCTGCTCTATCAAGGACTGCTGCTAGGTCCGGTGATGGGCGTGGGCATCTTCCTTTTTCCCAGACTGCTCGGGGGCGAGTTCGGCGAGGACGCGACCTTCCGCCGGATGGCGCTCGCCGCCGTCGCCTTGCTCGCGAGCTTCGCGGTGGAAATTTGGATCCACCCCACCGCTGGCCAGATTTTGCGGGCCATGGCGTTTGTCTTCGCGCTCGCCCATGTCCGCTGGCGGCGCGGGAAGGACGCCGCATCTCCCGGCACGCTGGCCAACGCGCTGCGCTTCTGCTGCCTGCCGCTTGCGTTGATCGGCCTGATCGCGCCGGTGTTTTCCCCACTCCAACACATCGCGCTCGACCACTTGTTATTCATCAGCGGATTCGGGCTGCTTTGCCTCATCGCGGGAAGCCGCGTGCTATTCGGGCACAGCGGATCGCTAGAGCTTTTCGCCACAAAATCGTGGATTGGACGGGGCGTCGTCTTCGCCACCGCGCTCGCCGCGCTCACCCGTTCTTCGGCCAATTTCATGCCGAAAATCATGATTTCTCACTACGAATACGCTGCGTGGTCATGGGTCGCCGGAGCCGCGCTTTGGGCGATCTGGCACGCGCCGAGGTTTTTCAAAAAAGATCGCAGTGACGAATGAACGACGCTGCGGGGCTTCTCCTTGCGCTTCGATTCCGGCGGTGCGAAATAGTCCCTAATGATCGTCCGCACGCGATTCGCTCCCAGCCCCACAGGACGGCTTCACCTCGGCCACGTGCTCGCAGCGCGGGTCGCGTTTTCACTCGCGCGCGATGCCGGCGGAGTTTTTCTGCTGCGGCATGAAGATATCGATGCCCCCCGCGTGCGTGAGGAATTCTATCAAGGCATCGAGGACGACCTCACATGGCTCGGGCTGAAATGGGACGGCGAAGCGCTGCGCCAAAGCTCGCGGGTCGCGGCTTACGAGGCGGCGTTAGAATCGCTGCGCGAGCGGAATCTCGTCTATCCCTGTTTCTGCACGCGCCGCGAGATCCAGCACGAATGGGCGCGCATGGGAGCCGCTCCGCAAGGCCCGGAAGCCCCCGTCTATCCCGGCACCTGTCACAAGCTTACGACCTCTGAGCAGCATGCGAAACTCGCCTCGGGTAGTCCCTTCGCCTGGCGGCTCGACTCACGGAAGGCGGCTGAATTCGCTGGCCCGCTGACTTTTCATGATCTGCACTTCGGGGGAATTTCCGTGGACCCGGACTTGCTCGGTGACGTCGTCCTCGCCCGCAAAGACATCGGCACCGCCTATCACCTCGCCGTGGTCGTGGATGACGCCTTTCAGCAAATCAGCCACGTCACTCGCGGCGAAGATCTGCTTGCATCCACCCACGTCCACCGCCTGCTGCAAGTGCTTTTCGGGTTTCCCGCGCCGCTCTATCTCCACCACCCGCTGATGCTCGACGAGGCCGGGAAACGCCTGGCGAAACGAGACGACTCCCGCTCCATCGCCGCCCTCCGGCAAAGCGGCATGACGCCAGAGGAAGTGCTCGCATTGACGTGATACAGGCATTCTTGCCTGTTCTGCAACGGCTCCGCATCTCCGATTGCTCAATCAAGGGGTTGCGCTGCCAGGGTTTTCTGGCAATTCTTTTTCTTTTGTGGAAATTCAAGTGAATGACAGCCTTTCTTTTCAGTTGTGACAATGCGACCTGCGCGGTGCCGGAGGCTTATCGGGAGATTTTCCGTGGGTCTGAGGATGCTCTAACTTCGACGGAGGGCTGGGAGCCGGGGTCGCTGAATTTATCGCAGGGATTCGCGATGAAATTCCGCACGCCGCTGGTCCATGGCGACGTGACGCGGCTGCTGATTGATTTCGGAAAGAACGGCGACGCGCGCTGGAGCCGATTTTCCTTCAAGCTGCCCGAGACCACGCGGGTGAAGGTGGCGGACCGCCACGAGCGTCCCTATCGGATGGCGCTGAACCAGCGGATCGCGGAGGATTTGCGGCGGCGTCCGGCCTTGTTGCATGTGATGATTCACACGGATGCGGCGACGGATGGGATGGTGATGCTGGAAACGCCGGTGGGTGCGGAGCTTGCGGATCGTTTCGCAGCGGCGTGGCGCACGCGGCTGGCGGCGGCGGATTTGGATGTGCGCCATGTGAGCGGGGTGGAGATGAGTCCGTTGGCGGCGGCGCTGGCCGGGGCTTTTCCGGCGGACCGCTATGCGCAGGTGCGCCTCTCGGTATCGCAGACGTTTTTCCTGGAAGGGCGGCCGTGGCGCTGGGAGACCTTGAAGAAACTTCTATTGGATTCGCTCGTGCTGGTCGGGAACGAGGTGGTGGTCAGCGCCCCAGAATCCCTTTCGACTGGTCCATGCTGAGTGAGCGTTGTTCACGCCAGTCGATGACTTCGGGGCGTTCGTAGCTGTGGCGGCGGTTTTCGATTTCCGTGTTGGAGCCTTTGTTGATCGACTTGCCGCCGGCCTCGCGGGCGGCACCGGTGCCGTAGGCGTTGGTTTGATAGTTGGCGGGGATGTTGGCGTTGGTGCCGGCCTCGTTAGCGCCTTTTCCTTGGAGCGCGGAGGATTTTTGAAAGCGGCTGCCGTCGGTGTTTCCCTGGTAGGTCTGGCGGCCGTAGTCCTTGTTTCCCCACCAGGAGTTTTTGGTGTAGTCGCCGGTTTTGTAGGCCTGTTTTTTGAAGTCTTTCTTGGCGTCGTGCGTTTGTCCCTGGCTTTCGTAAGGGCTGCGGCGGTCGCTTTTGGGTTTCCAGTTGCCTTCGGAATCCTGTTTGTAACCGCTGTCTTCGTTCATCCGTTCGCTGAACGTCTTGCGGGCGGGTGGGGGGGATTTTTCCGGACTGGAATCCGAGGCGCAAGACACCAGCAGAAGCAGCGGTAAAAGCAGGGTTTTCACGGTTGGGCGAGGCGTTGTTCGAGTGCTGGGTCGGGGACGGCTCCGCGTTCGAGGGCTTGCTGATAATAATTTCTCGCTTCGTCAAGCCGCTTGCCGCGCGAGCACAGGAGCGCGAGGTTGTAGTAGGGTTCGCTGAGGATCGGGTCGGCGGAAATGGCGGCTTTGTAGTGCGACTCCGCTTCGCTTTTGCGGCCGAGTCGGTTGTGGATGATGCCGAGGAGGAGCTGGCTTTTGGCGTCGGACGGCGCGAGTTCGACGGCTTGTTTGACGTTTTCCTCGGCGGCGGCGAGGTTGCCGAGTGACATGAACGAGAAGCCGAGCATGCGGTGGGCGTAGGGGTTGTTCGCATCGAGCTCGACGGCGCGGCGGAAGCTGTCGGCGGCGGCGGCGGGGTCTTTCAGGCGCAGATTGACGACGCCAAGTTTGCAAAGCGCGGGGATGTGGCCGGGGTGTTGCTCAACGATCATTTGGAAGAGTTCGCGGGTGGGCAGGTAGCGGCCGGCGGTGAAGGATTTCTCGGCGGTGCGCTCGAAGACGGTGATGTCGCGGTTCAGCTCGGCGGTGTTGCGACCGACGGTGGCGCGGTCTTGGGCGAAGGGGGAAATGAACTCTCCATCGACCTGTTTGTCGGCGATGAGCCGTTGCTCGTCGGGGGATAGCTCGATTTCTAGGCCGTCGAAAAGTTTGGCGGCTTGGGCGATGCGCTCATCCTTGGCTCCCATTTCCTGGACCGCTTCGATGAGGAGATCGCGCGCTTGGCGGCGGCGTTCTTGGACTCGGAGTTGGCGTTGGATGATGTCCCGCAGGAGGGCAACTTCCTCGGGATTGGCGGCGATCTGACCTTTTGCGAGAGCCGTTTCTTCCTCTTTCAGATGGTTTTCCAGATCTGCGAGGCGGCTGTCTTGGTCGCGTTTTTCCTGATGGAGCTTGTTGATCTGGGATTTTGCGATGGCCAGGTCGCGGAGAGCGTCGGTGATGTCGTCCTTAGCGCTGTTATTGTCGAGGTTGAGGCGCTCGACTTTCTCGTTGGCCTCGCGGAGGTTTTTGGCGAGTCCCATGTTTTGTTGGACGAGGTCTTGGATGCGACCGTCTTCGTTGAGCTTGAGCAGGGCGCTCATTTGGTCGCGTTCTTGGAGGAGGGAATCGCGTTCTGTCCGGAGTTGGGAAAATGCGTCGCGGCTTTCTTGGAGTTCTTCGATTAGGCCGCCGATGCGCTCGTTGGCGTTGCCGAGTTCGGTGGTTTTTTGGGCGAGTTCTTTTTCAAGTGCGCGGAGTTGCGAGCGCTGGCCGGTGACGACGGAGTTGGCGACGTCGCGCTCGGATTTGAGGTCGCGGTCGAGATCGGCGTGTTTTTGGCGCATCACCTTGAGATCGGCCTCGAGAATCGCGTTGCGAACGAGGGCCTCGGTGTGGGCGCTGCGGCTTTGGGTGAGTGCCATTCCCATCGCTTCGCGCTCTTGCTCGAGTCCGGCGATGCGTTGGTTGAGAGATTGCATTTCGTTTTCAACTGGCCGCGTCGCGAGCTGGGCGCGGAGCGATTGGGCGTCGGTTTCTGCGGCGTTGAGTTGGGCTTGGATGGCATCACGCTGCTGGGTGATGTCGCGGATGCGGGAGGCATCACGAGACGCGTCCAAGCTCGCGGATTGATTTTTTTTCGCAATCTCGCGGAGTCGTTTCACCTCGGCATCGGCATCGGCAAGGCGGCGGGTGGTGAGCGGGTCCGCTTGAAGGATGCTGGGGGAGGGGGGGATCACGCGGTCAGTTGGGTCAATCAGAGTCCCGGAGTTTTTGGTGCCGCCTTCGAGCTCGGCCACGACGTTTTGGTTTTTTCGGCGTTGTTCGTCGGCTTTCGCGCGGATTTTCGTGATGGCTTCGGCATTTTGTGAAGTGCGTCCATTCACCATTTCCGGCTTCCAGGCGGGGTAGTAGCGGCGGACGGCTTCGAGCAAGGTGCGGGCTTTTTCGAGTTTGTCAGCGGCGGCGACGAAATCGCCGCTGGCTTCGAGTTGTTCTGCGGCGCGGATCGCGAGGTAGCCTTGGAAATAGACGTCGGACGGGTCAAATTGCGCGGGCTGGATGGGTGCCGGGGCTTGGGCCGGGGCCGGTGCGGCGGTAAGCAGCAGCAAAACCAAACTTGCCAGTCGGGCTGCGGGAAGGCGCAAGTGGGTTGCAATCCGGTCGAACATTGAGGGCGCAACCTAGAGAGGGGAGGGCGGGGGGGCAAGCGGGATTCCCGATCGGTGCGTGCGGTTTTTTACGAGGCTGGGAGCGGCGAGCGGATTCCGGCGACGCGTGATAAGCGATAAGTCATCGCGTGGCGGTGCCATGATGTGGACTGCTCCGACATATCGGAGCTTTTCCACTGGCCGACATGTCGGCCAGCGGAAAGGCGGGGACATGTCCCGCGCAGTCCGAAGGAATGCAATTCGCACGCATCACTGCGTGGCCATCTTGACCAGCCGGTCGAGCGAGACGTTTCCATTCGATTCCTTCAACAACCGGGCGAGGGCCTCAATGCTCTGATGCGCCGATTTGGCGCTGGAGGCAAGGAGTTCAAAGAACCGATCCGACTTTCCCAATAGCTTCGCGAGTGAGATCACGGCGGCAAGGGGGCAATTTCTTCACAGGCCGACAAGCGGAGTTTTCGGCTCACCATTTCGCTTGCCACCTCATGGCCGAAGCCTCAGAAAACCCCTCCGCCCATGCCGGGGTCGCGCACATTCTGTTGCTCCGCCCGGTTTGGCGGCTCAATCCTCAATCGCGCGCTCAAATGGAAAGCATCTCATCCCGTATTGCCAAGGTTTCCCCGTCACTCACGCTTGCCGTCACCGCACAGGCCAAAGCGATGATCGCCAAGGGCGAAGAAGTTTACGCGCTCGCCGGTGGCGAGCCGGAAGTCGATACTCCGCAGTTCATCAAGGACGCGGCCATCGAAGCTCTCCAGTCCGGTAAAACCAAATACACCCCGGCCGGAGGCATCCCAGAACTCCGCGCCGCGCTCTCCAAAAAATTCAAGCAGGACAACAATCTCAGCTACGACGCCAGCCAGATTTGCGTCACCGGCGGTGCCAAAATGGCCTGCTACAACGCGATCCTCGCCGTGATCGAAGAAGGCGACGAAGTCATCATTCCGTCGCCGTTCTGGGTTTCCTATCCGGAAATGGTCCGCCTCGCTGGCGGCGTTCCTGTCATCGTCGAGACCCAGGAATCGACCGGTTGGAAAATGACTCCCGAGCAATTCGAGGAAGCGATGACCCCGGCCACCAAGATGGTCATCATCAACACCCCCGGCAATCCGACCGGTGCCATTTACACCGCCGACGAACTCCGCGCCCTCGGTGAAATCGCACTCGGCGAGGACATCGTCATCCTTTCCGACGAAATTTACGAAAAGCTCGTTTACGGCGAAGCAAAGCACGTTTCCATCGCCTCGCTCAGCCAGGAGCTTTACGACCTGACCATCACCGTCAACGGCTTCTCCAAAGCCTACTCGATGACTGGCTGGCGTCTCGGCTACACCGCCGCGCCGAAGGCTTTGGCCGAAGCGATCGAGAAAATCCAAAACCACACCACCTCCAACGCCAACAGCTTCGCCCAATACGGCGCACTCGCCGCGCTTGAAGGCGATCAGACCTTCATCGACGACCTCCGCGGCGAATACGACGTCAAGCGTCAGTTCATGTTTGCCCGCCTCAAGGCCATCAACAACATTCGCGTGGTCGAGCCGCTCGGCGCATTCTACTTCTTCGTTTACACCGGCAACACCGGTCTCAAGTCGATGAACCTCTGCGACAAACTGCTCTCCCGTTACAAGGTAGCCGCCGTTCCCGGCATCGCCTTCGGCTACGACGAGGGCATCCGCCTGAGCTACTGCACCACGCTGGACATCCTCAACGAAGGACTCACCCGCTTCGAGCAGTTCTGCCGCGAGCATTGATTTTTAAAAAGTGAAACAGGCATTCCGGCCTGTTTTCAAAATCCGCCGCCGGGTCCGTCCCGACGGCGGATTTTTTTTGGGGAAATATCGGATTCTCCCCTTCAGGTTATCCCGGGAGACAGTCAAATTTCCTGAAACACAAGCGGTGCCGGAAACTTTTTTCTCGTCCTGTCGCCCGGCTTTCCCTCACCCTCCCGCCGCAATGCTCAAAGCCGGAATCGTAGGACTACCCAATGTCGGAAAATCGACACTCTTCAACGCTGTCACCCGCACCCGCAAGGCGATGGCAGCCAATTTTCCATTCTGCACCATCGATCCGAACGTCGGCATCGTCAGCGTGCCGGACCCACGTCTCGCCGTGCTTTCGGAAATCTCCGGCTCCCACAAACTGGTGCCCACCGCCATCGAGTTCGTTGACATCGCCGGCCTCGTCAAAGGCGCATCCGAAGGGGCTGGACTCGGCAACCAGTTCCTCGCGAACATTCGCGAGACCGACGCCATCGTCCAAGTCGTCCGCTGCTTCGAAAACGACGACATCATCCACGAACTCGGCTCCGTCGATCCCATCCGCGACATTGACATCATCAACTCCGAGCTGATCCTTGCCGACATGGCCTCGCTCGAAAAGCGCCGCCACTCCCGCGAGAAAAAAGCCAAGGGCGGCGATAAGGAAGCGAAGAAGGAAGTCGAGCTCATCGACATCATCATGCCGCATCTCGACCAAGGAAATCCGGCGCTCACTATCGACTTCAGCGAGGATGACAAGGCGATCGTGAAGGACTTCTTCCTACTTTCCTCCAAGAAAACGATTTACGCCTGCAACGTCGCTGAAGACGAGCTCGCCGGCGCGATTGAAGATCCGGATTCGCACGCGCAAGTCGCCCGCGTCCGCAAGTTCGCCGCCGAGCACACCGGCTCCGAAGCGGTCGTGATTTCTGCCCGCATCGAAGAGGAACTCAGTGACATGCCCGTCGAGGAGGCCAATGAATTTCTCGCTGACATGGGCGTGACCGATTCCGGCGTCTCGGCTCTAATTCGCGGCGTCTATCAACTTCTCGGACTTCGCACCTACCTGACCACCGGCGTCCAGGAAACCCGCGCGTGGACGATCATCGCCGGTGATAAGGCACCCGCCGCCGCTGGCGTGATTCACACGGATTTCGAGCGTGGCTTCATCGCCGCAGAAATTGTCCACTACGACGACCTCGTAGCCGCTGGCAGCATGTCCGCCGCCAAAGTCGCCGGGAAAGTCCGCATCGAAGGCAAGCAATACGTCATGAAAGACGGCGATGTCGTCGAGTTCCGCTTCAACGTCTGAGCCGTCGCGTCACGCGGTGCTCGGCAGATTCGTGCTCTCGTTAGGAGCCTGGATCAGCAGGCGCATTTTCTGATGAATTCCATCCAAGCGGGAATCCTCAGCGAGCACCCGGTCCGCCAAAGCCCGCGCCTCGCGCAGCAAGACGGTGTCACCGAGAAAATCCGTGAAGCGGAGATCCGATAACCCGCTCTGCACCGTGCCCAGCACGTCGCCGGGACCACGCAGGCGGAGATCCGCCTCGGCGATTTCAAATCCATCAGAACTCCGTTCAAGCACCCGGAGTTTTTCCAAAGCTTCTGGATTTTTCCCGTCGGTTAGCAGGACGCAGTAACTCTTGTGTCCGCCCCGGCCGATGCGCCCGCGGAGCTGGTGAAGCTGGGCCAGCCCAAAGCGCTCGGCGTGGTGAAGAATCATCACGTTCGCATTCGGCACGTCCACGCCCACTTCGATGACGGTGGTCGAGACGAGGGCGGCGGTCTCGCCTTCGCGGAAGCGCCGCATCACCGCTTCCTTTTCCTCCGGGCGCAGTTTGCCGTGGATCAAGCCGACCTCATGGGAACCCAGGCGCTTCTTCCATTTTGCAAATGCCTCGGTCGCGGACTCGGCCTTGAGCGTTTCACTCTCCTCCACTAACGGATAAACGAGGTAAGCTTGGCGACCTTGGGCAAGCTGATCTTTCACGAATTTCGTCACGTCCGTTTGCTTCGGCGCGATCCTCACGGCGGTGATGATCTTGCCACGACCCGGCGGCTTTTCATCCAACAGCGAGACGTCCAGATCGCCGTAAATCGTCATGGTCAATGTCCGCGGAATCGGAGTGGCGGTCATGACCAGCACGTCCGGCACGATCCCCTGGCGGATGAGCGCCGCCCGCTGCGCCACGCCGAATTTGTGCTGCTCGTCGATCACCACCAGCCCCAGATCGCGGAAGGAAACCGAGTCATAGAGCAACGCGTGGGTGCCGATGATAATCTGCGGCTCCGCCTTGATTTCGTGGTGATTGCCTTCGTCTCGATTGCCCGTCCGCAAGGCGATGCGGATTCCCAAAGGCTCCAGCCAGCGCTGGAACGTTAGATAATGCTGCTCTGCCAGAATCTGCGTGGGAGCCATCAACGCGGCTTGGCAACCCGAGCCGATCGCCAGCAGCATGGCCGCCATCGCCACAAAGGTTTTCCCGGAACCCACGTCGCCCTGCAACAGCCGGTTCATCGGCCTGGCCACCCGCATGTCGGCGACAATTTCCCGGATCGATCGCTTCTGCGCCTCCGTGAGATCGAACGGAAGACTCGTGTAAAATTGCTTCAAAAATGCAGTGCTCTTCCCCAGCACTCGGCCGGTTTGCTCGCTGTAGCGAGACCGCCGCCACGCGACGTTGAGCTGCAAGATGAAGAATTCCTCGAACGCAAACCGCCGGCGAGCGTCCTTCGCCTGCTCCATGGATTCGGGGAAATGCACATGACTGAAAGCCCGCGCTCTCAACGATGAATCATCCGTTTCATGATCTGCTGCCAGTGTCGCAGGGTCGATTTGCAGCAGTAATAGATGGATAATTTCCCGCAAGCGGCGCTGGGCGATTCCGGAGATGTTCTTGTAGATGGGAACGATCCGCTCGAGGTGAATGGATGTCGGGTCATCATCCCGCAAGATCTCGAATTCTGGGTGGTCGATGATGAGCCGTCCGTTCACGTCCTTCACTTTTCCATAGAGACTCACCTCCTGGCCCGCAGCGATGACCTTCTGGATGAACGGCATGTTAAACCACCGGCAGGTGATTTTCCCCGAGCCGAAGACGCCGCCGGAATTATCCATCACCACCGCTTCATAGTAGCGCCGATCGGACCCGAAATGCCGGAGAGCCGCGTCGATCACGGTGCCGCGAAGACACACGGCGGCGGGTGTGGGCTGATTGGGAAACGCATCGAAGTGCCGCCGGTCTTCGTAGCGCTTGGGGAAATGCGCGAGCACCTCCGCCGCCGTGCTGAAGCCGGCTGCGGCAAGTGCCAGCACCTCTCGCTCGGCAAAAAGCGGCAGCGACGCTAGGTCATTTCGCGCGGAAAACACTGCGGCAGAATTCTACACCGGAGGCAACTCGGCGAGTTTTTGAAGATACGAATAACTGAAAATCCCCGTCGAGTGACCGTCGCCCCAAAACAACTGGATGGCATAACCTCCAACCGTTTCGAATTTCTGAAGTTCAAATGCCCGCGGCCCGTGCTCGACCATCGGCCGGAGCACGCGCCCCATCGCATCCGGCTCGCCCTGGCAACCCGCACAAGGGCAAGCACGGCGAAGCATCGGAAGCGCCAGATACGCCTCAAACCCGTCCGCAAACGACAGCGCAAGCTCCTCTCCAATCACCGTGGCGTTTTCCAAAATCAAGGTCATGGGGAATCTTTGTCTTTATCCGAGTTCCTCGTCCACCCGATAGGAGCGTTTGCCGAAAATAGCGGAACCCACCCTCACGTGCGTGGCGCCTTCTTCGATCGCCACTTCGAAATCACCACTCATTCCCATGCTCAGCGCGGGAAGCATCACTCCGAATTCGCGCTCCAGCGCATCGCGCATTTCCCGGAGCGAGGCAAACCAGGGGCGGGCAGATTCCGCATCGGGGCCGGCCGGGGGAATGGTCATCAGACCGATAATTTCCAAGCGACCTAACTTCAAAAGACTCTCCATTTCCGCCCGCAAAACATCGGGCTCAAAGCCGCCTTTCGACGCTTCCTTGCCGACATTCACCTGCAGGAAAACTTGGGGAAACAGGCCGAGCTCACCCGCGATTTCATCGGTGTAAGATGCAAGCCTCAGCGAATCAATCGCATGAATGACCTCAAAATTCTGGAGCATCTTGCGCACCTTGTTTCGCTGCACCCTGCCGATGAAATGCCAGTGCAACGCACCCGGCAAGGCGGCGATTTTCGGCTCTGCTTCCTGAATTTTGCTTTCACCGAATTGAAGCTGCCCCGCCTCGAAAGCCTCCCGCACCGATGCCGCAGGAAACGTTTTGGAAACCGCGATGAGTTCGACGGATTTTAGATCCCGCCCCGCGCGCGCACACGCGGCGGAGATTCTCCCGGCGATGGCCGATAAATTTTCTGCAACCTCGGACATCAGCGGACTTCGGCAGTGCCTTTCAACAACCCTGCAAGCCGCGCGTTCTCGGTGGTATCGACCAAGTCCTTGAGAACTGAAATCGATTCGCGCTTCACGGGATCGAGTCCGGTGGGCCACTTCGGAGTTTCGTCCAAATCGGCGGTCTCATCCTTGGCGCGACGCATGTATTCGCCGCCTTCATCCGCAGGGTTGTATGGTTTGAGATCCGCGCCTTTTTCGAGATCCTCAAGCGTCAGTTTGAAGAAGTTCATGGCCTTTTTGTCCTCTTCGCCCATCTTGGCAAAGCGGACCCGGCGCTCCGCATTCCGGCTCTTCTGGAGTGCGCCGGACTCGGCAAGCTCCTTCTCGCGGGCGGCCTTGTTCAGAGACAGTTGGTTGGTTTTCAAGCGCTCCTTGGCCTTCATCACATCCTCGATCACATAGGAGAAGTCCTTGCACGCGTTCAGGCGCTCCTGACTCAATTCTTTCAAGCGCGGAATGAACAACGCCTGTGAGTCGAGCGGCTTGAAATCACCGGCAGGACGGATGCGGTCATGTGGCAACGGATGATCCAGGAACGCCTCGCCCATATCCAAGGCATCCGTCAAACTCGGGATGGCCACGTTGGCGGCGACTCCGTCCATTTGCGTCGATGATCCGGATGGTCGATAGAATTTCTGGATCGTAACTTTCAAGTGTCCAGCCCGATTCCGTGCGGCGAAAAGCGGCAACATCTGGCCGATGTCCATCGGTTGTTGCACGGTTCCTTTTCCAAACGTCGAGGAATCCCCGACAATCACCGCGCGGTTGAAATCCTGAAGCGCGCCTGCCAGAATCTCACTCGCCGAAGCGCTGCTTTTGTCGGTCATCACCACCATCGGCCCTGTGTAGATCGGCTTGTCGCCATCGGAATCCTTCACTTGGACTTGGCCCAAGGTGTTCTTCACCTGCACCACCGGTCCGCTGTCGATGAAAAACCCAGTCATCCGCCGGACTTCCTCCAACGCACCTCCGCCGTTGTTTCGTAGATCCAGAATGAGCCCGTCGATTTTTTCCTCGGTCAGACGCTTGAGGATTCTTTCGACATCGACGGAACAGCGGATTTTCCCTTTCTCGAAATCGGCATAAAACGACGGCAGCGTGATCACGCCAAAACGGCGGCTTTCCCCTTTATCCGCTTTCATCTCAATCAATTCACCGCTCGCCTGCTCGTCCTTCATCTCCACCTTGCCTCGCTCGATGACGACGATTTTCGTCTCTCCGGGAGGACCACCTGCTGGCTCGACTTTCAACGCGACGGGTGAGCCCTCTTTCCCACGGATATAATCGACCACCTTATCGATCTTCATAAACATGATATCAGACATCTCCTCGGCTTTGCCGGTATTGAGAGCATCCACCGCCACCACGCGATCATTGAGCTTGAGTGTCCCTTCGCGATCCGCAGGCCCACCCACCACGATGCCCATGATCTTGGTCGCGCCGTCCTCCTCGCCTTGGAGAAGCGCGCCAATTCCGACCAGTTCGTTCTTCATTCCATCCTTGAAACGATTCATTTCCCGGAAACTCATGTAATCCGTGTGCGGATCATAAGCCCGCGCGATTGAGCTCAGGAAATAATTGGCGATCTCCTCGTCATCCACATCCTTCACGCTATTGAGAAATCGCTTGTAGCGGAGCGATACCTTCTCCTTCGGGCTTCGGTCCGCACTTCCCGGATCGGCTTTTCCCTGCTCCTTCGACAGCTTTGTCAGCAATTCACGCCGCAAGGTTTCACCGAGAACTGCCTCTTTGATTTGCAGCCGCCACAAGTCGGCGGCTTCCTTGTCATTTTTCGACCACGGCGCGTCCTTGCGACTCAACATCACCGATTCATTGGCCGAAAAATCAAAATCGGCTCCCTTTAACAACTTCTCGGTCACTGCCACGCGTTCCTCGACCCGCTTTTCAAAAACCCGGTAAATTTCCGTCGCCGCAGGCATGCTCTTGCCGTGCAACAAAAGCGTGTGAAGTTGGTCACCGTATTTTACATTGAAACCATCCACGTCTTCCTGGGTGAAATAGAGTCGCTGGGAATCCAGGTCTTTGAGGAAATCATCCAAAAACCGCTGGCTGAGCTCCGCATTGAAGGGCAAGCGGGCGAAGTGGCTGTTCTGCAACATTATTGCCATCTGCCTGCCAACCTCATTGAAATCCGCTTGTTGTGCCCACGCGGAACTAGAAATTACAGCAAACGCCGCCGCTGCGACCGCTTTTCGGAGCCAGAAATTTGTCATGAAAGTCAAATGGGACAGGGTTGAGGATATTTCAAGAAGTTGCCACGACTTTCCGCGATGTCGATTTCTAAAAACTTGGAGCCGACCACGAATCCAGCGAATCATTTGGAATTGAGAAGAGCAGACGCGCCGCACCACGCGCACGAAATAGTCTGGGAGTTTGAAATGCAGGCCACCCACGGCAGCTCCCACATCCTTCTCCACCACCGCCACATCCTCCTCCGCTTCCAGCGGAAAGCCCCCGGCAGACTTCACATCGCCCTCCATCACCGTTCCCATCAAGATCCGCGATGAAGAGTTTTTTCACCGCCAAGACGCCAAGACGCCAAGTCAAACAGGAAGATAGATCGTGTTCGTGAGGATTCGAAACTGATTTCAGAGGCCCCATATCCAGTTTCCTTGGCGTTCTTGGCGTCTTGGCGGTTCAAATTCTTCCCTCCTCGCAGATTTCCTCAAGGAATGACCTCCAAGATCAGGTGCTGGCACCAATCATCCAATTTGCCTGTGTCGCGCCCGCAAAGAACTCGGATTCGCCGCCGATTTCCGCCACGAAGACATCGGCGACAACGCCCGCAACCGCGCCCTCATCAAGAAAGCCCGCGATCTCATCAAAAGCCGCGGCACCTCCGTGAAAAACCGCTTCCGCCGCGACCCCGCCATCCTCGCCGAGTGGGCCACCGCCGCCCTTACTCGTTCCGGCAAACTCCGGTGATCCGCCCCCGACTCGGAACAAGCACCCAGCCATTTCAAATACCACTAGATCGCATTCCCCCATTGTTCCAGTTGCCATTTCTCCCGCTCCCGCCCCTCACGTAATCCAGGAAAGTAAAGCCAACTCAAAAGTGTTCCCTCGAACCCTTAAAAGGCATTATTCCTTCGCCCGCCTCCATCCGCCATCGTGATATCTGCTAGGTTCGCCCCCCGGGAAAAGGGCTGCGGCCCAGGCCGGATATACTCCCCCTGAAACGAGATTTTCCTTGCTAACTCAAGGATTCCTCAGCCAGACTGCCGATCTAATCCTCGCGGATATCACCCGCCGAGATCCTACTAATAAATACTGTTGGGGCAAATAAGACGATGGCAAAACTCGACATATCCAAATTATTTCATGACTCGGCAAAGGCGCTTACAGACGCTCGTGAACGATGCATACAAGTCCATCCCACTGATATCCGTGCGGCAGGGAATGAAGTAGAAATCACTGTCCGAGATTTTTTTCAGCGAATGCTGCCACACCGATTCCATGTTACACATGGGCACTTAATTGATCAGAATGGAACCGTAAGTCCCCAAATTGATTTGATTATCTCAGATAATACTGGTCTTCCTTCACTCCTAACGGCATCTGATGGAACGAAGTATATACCAGTCGAATCTGTCTTTGCTATCGCAGAGATTAAGTCAACATACTATCGCAGTCAGCGACCAATAAGCGGCTTTTCCAAAACTTTAAAAATGATTAGAGAGGACATGGCGCGGCCGCTTTTACTGAATACGGCACATGATGGACTGCAAGACACTTCAACTATGCGTGATTTGATGTTGGGGTGTCCACACAAGTATCTAAATCCACTTTTCTCGTTCATGGTATTTGTCAATGATGGAGACATGGCAGATAATATTCTGGACTCGGAACTTCAAGAGAATCTTGACGCAGATCTTCCAGGGATGATGATTGCTCTTAATCGGGGTGTGATTTTTTACTGCCGACAGAACGATCAGGGGCTTTCGTTTGAAAAGTATCCTTCTCATGTCGCGCCCGAGGAGTATTCGTGGCGCATTTCTCCACTATCTGGTGGTTCTGAGTCTGGTTCTTTAGAAGGCAACCATCTGGGTATGTTGTATTATGCGCTCATTTCGCATCTCAACCAATCCTTTTTAGAACCCCCTGATGTAAGGCCATATTTTTCCTCTATGTTAATTGGCAGAAAGTCAACTACTCGGGAATTCAAGAAGCCCCAATCGGGTCGAGGTGACGGGATTGCGCCCGTCACCCCTCCCACACCACCGGACATGCGGGTCCGCATCCGGCGGTTCCTATCAGACGGCGGAGACAGGCCGTGACTTGTCCCCGTAGTGCAGTTTGA
>JBEGUC010000052.1:0-17058 GCA_041179105.1 Verrucomicrobiota bacterium
AGCATTTTCGGAATCGCACCGACGATTGGTGTGCGGCGAGCGGCCCCCATGGAATTTGCTGCCAGGGCGCGCTGCACTTCCGCGAAATTGGTGGTCCAGTAACCGAATGAAAGCACGAAGCCGAGGCCGAAAATAATGCCATACCATGGCACGCCCATCGGATTATCCCCGGTGGCAGTTTGTGCCCACGAATGAATGGAACCATCACCGAGCGGGGATGCCTGCAACTTGGTGACGAGGCCGTCCCAGCCACCGACATTTTTCAAAGCAAGATAGGCCAGCGGCGCAATACCGAAGACGATCATGAAGAATTGAAGGACTTCGTTATAGATTGCCGAACTCAAGCCGCCCTTGAGGACATAGGCGAGAACGATCACCGAAGTGACGACCAGCCAACCATAGTAATTCCATCCAACCAGTGTGGTGAGTAAGTCGGCGAGCGCGTGCATCGAGATGCCGGACGAGAAGATCGTCATGAACGCGAACGAGACCGAGTTGAAAACGCGAGTGCGCTCATCGTAGCGCATTTTTAAATACTCGGGCACCGACTTGGCTTTGGAGCCGTAATACATCGGCATCATGAAGATACCGAGGAACACCATCGCCGGAATTGCTCCGACCCAATAGAAGTGGGAGGTCATGATGCCATATTCGGCACCGGACGCCGCCATGCCGATGAGTTCCTGCGCACCGAGATTCGCGGAAATGAAGGCGAGACCGGTGATCCAACCCGGAATCGAACGCCCAGATAAGAGGAAATCCTCCGCTGTTTTGGATTGCCGTTTCAGCGCGAAACCGATGCCGATGACAAACACCAAATAGATGGCAAGGATCACCCAATCGACCAGTTCGAGATCGAACTTGAGGCCGCTCCCCATAGAGCCGCCTCCGCTACCACTGATTGAAGCGATCAACGGAACAAGGAATGAATTCAACATATTAATATCAGGTTTCTAGTTGGCGTTTGAAAAGCGGCAGGTGATCAAGTCACTCGGCGGAGAACTTGTGGATCATCGTGTGAGTGTAAGTCTCGCCGGGGCGGAGAACCGGGGACGGAAACGAGGGCTGGTTAGGCGAGTCTGGGAAGCCTTCGGTTTCGAGACAGAACGCCGAGCGCTTGGCGTAAGCAACGCCACCCTTGCCCTTGACGGTACCGTCTAAGAAATTTCCGCCGTAGAATTGGACGCCAGGCTGGTTGGATGAAACTTCCATCACACGGCCGGTCTTTGGATCCTTCACCCGCGCGGCGAGGCGCAACCCATCGCCTTTTTTGATGACCCAGGCGTGGTCATAACCGCCACCGAATTTGAGAGCTTCGAAGTCGGCATCCACGCGCTCACCGATGACGGTTGGCTTGTTGAAATCCATGGGAGTTCCAGCGACCGGATCGATCTTACCGGTAGGGATGAGGCCGACATTCGTTGGAAGGTAGCCATCCGCATGGATCATCATGAGGTGATCATTGATCGACGTGGTGGGATCACCGGAGAGATTCCAGTAAGAGTGATGGACGACGTTGAGAATCGTCGGCGCGTCCGTGGTCGCCTTAGCTTCCCACTTCAGTTCGTTCTCATCATTGAGCGTGTAGGTGACCTTGACAGAGAGATTTCCGGGGTAGCCCTCTTCGCCGTCCTTGGCGGTGTAGGAAAACTCGACTCCGTTGTCGGCCGTGGCCTTGCCTGACCAGAGCACCTTGTCGAAGCCCTTCAAACCGCCATGGAGTGCGCACGGGATATGGCCGGGATCGTTGTTAGTGGCCAGCGTGTAATTCTTGCCATCGAGGCTGAATTTACCGTCCTTGATGCGGTTTCCGAAACGACCCACCGTCGCGCCGAAATAGGAGGTGTTGGTCAGCCAGCCTTCCAAACTATCATAACCGTGCGTGAGATCCGCCATTTTGCCGGATTTATCGGGGGTTTCCATCGAGACTAGGATCGCCCCGTATTCGGTGAGCTTAGCCCGGAGTCCGTTTTTGTTGGTGAGGGTGAAAACCTTCACTTTTTGCCCGTCGGGCATCGATCCATAATTCCCCTCTTTGAGTTCAGTTCCGGTGGCCATGATGCAGGTGATGTGAAAGGCGATTGCGCAAATTGCGAGCGAGCGAGGCTTTTTCATACGCCGCTGGGTTTGGCGGATATTCGGAACCCTGCCAAGCCCGAAATCACCCACACTCGGGAGGTGACGAGGCGCTCGTTCCGTGATAGTCCAATCGCCATGAGACATGATCCTGATTTCCAATCACTTTTAGTTACCATTTTAGCCGATTTCGCCTGCCAGACAGGAACAATCCATCAGGCAACTGCGGACGGGCAAACACTCAAACTCGTCTGCCAGATCGGCGTGCCCGAGAGTCTGATGGATAAAATTTCATCCATCCCCTTCGGCAAGGGCATCGCCGGAGCCGCCGCCGAACGTGGGGAGCCGGTGGAGCTTTGCAATCTTCAAGAAGACCTCGGCGGAGTCGCCAAGCCAGACGCGCGGAAGACAGGGGTGTCCGGCTCGCTCGCGGTGCCGGTTTTCTCGAAATCCTCGGGCAAGGTCATCGGCACGCTCGGCATCGGGAAATTCGCGCCTTATGAGTTCACTGCGGCGGAAAAACAAAAACTGGGAGACTGCGCGGCGGAGATCGCCGGGCATTTCGAGCATAAACAAGTCCCGGGTGGTTGACCCGGCCGAGGATGTGATTAACCTCCCGCCATGACCACGGTGGAATCAGCAACCAAGGTGCTCGACACGATGCTCGGGCACCTCGGCTTCACAGCGACAATCGAGCTTCAGGAAACCCATGACGGCCCCTGCCTGCAAATTCTCTCGGGTGACAGCGAGGCGATCATCGGCAAGGACGGCGACCGCCTTGACGACCTCCAATACCTCGTCAACCGGATCGTCCGCCGGCACGATACCAAGGCGGAGCGCATCAAGGTGGACTGCGAGCATTTCCGCTCCATCCAAGAAGACCACTTGGCCGAGGAAATCAAAGGAATCGCCGAGCGGGTGAAAGCCACCGGCAAGCCGTTCGCGCTCCGCCCGCTCAATGCTTACTATCGGCGCTTGGTTCACCACATTCTCGCCGACGATCCGCACATCGTCACCCATTCGCCGCAAGGCGATGACCGACTCAAACAGATCACGATTTCCACAAAACAAGCACCCCCATCCGCCTCATGAAAAAATTCCTCTTTGACTGCGGCTCCCGTGACGCGACCGCATCGCTCGGATTTCTGGCACTCCGCGTGATGGTGGGGCTGATGATGCTCATCGGCCATGGAATTCCGAAAATCCAAAATTTCCAGGCGATTCTCAAGAAGGGATTCTACCAGCCAGAAATCTTCCCACTCAGCCTGATGTCGCCACAGGTTAGCCTGATGATGACCATCGGTGCAGAAGCCGTGGCATCCACGCTGCTGGTGCTCGGGCTGATGACGCGCCCGGCCGCATTTGTGTTCGCATTCGCGATGGTGGTCGCCGCTTTTGGCGCGCATGTGGCGGACCCGTGGTTCTCCGGCGGACCCGGAGCATCCAAGGAACTGGCGCTGATGTATCTGATCCCGCTAATTGCAATCATCCTATCAGGAGCTGGCGGCTACTCGCTCGACGCCTTCATTCACAAGGAGAGCAAACGCCGCCGCTGGTGAGACCATGGAAACGCACCGACTTGTCCTCCCCGGCGACCTCAATCAATACGGATTCCTCTTCGGCGGCCGCCTGCTCGCATGGATCGACGAGGCGTCGTGGATCGCCGCGAGCCTCGACTATCCGCATTGCCAATTCGTCACCGTGGCGATGGACACCGTGGAATTCCACCACAGCGTGCGCGACGGCACGATCCTGAGAATTTCCTGCGAGCGCGAACGCGAGGGCAACACGAGTGCCACGTACTCGGTGAAAGTCATCGACGAAAAAGCCGGATCCATGCCCATCTTCTCCACCCGGGTCACCTTCGTCAGCGTCGATGATGCAGGCCAGAAACGCGCCATCCGTGGCTGAAAGTTCATTTGAAATCACCGTGGAAATTTTGATAGAAACCGTCGATATCGTCCTGCCTTTGGAGAAATCCGAGAACGACGACGCGCGCCGCCAAGCCGCCGCCATCAAGCTCGGCGTGCCCGTCGCGCGCATCGGCGGGATGAAACTCCGCAAGCATTCCATCGACGCCCGCCAGCGCGCCGTCAAAGTGCAGCTTCGGCTGGATGTCGCGCTGGATGGTTCCCTACCCCCGGACGAGACGCCGCAATGGTCCGTGCCCGTTCTTTCGCCTAACGCACGCCCAGTCATCATCGTCGGTTGCGGCCCAGCGGGCATGTTCGCCGCTTTGCGTTGCCTCGAAAACGGACTGAAGCCGATTCTGTTGGAGCGCGGCAAAGACGCCAGTGCCCGCCGCTTCGACCTCGCTCCGCTGCTCCGCGAGGGCCGGGTCATCGAGGAGTCCAACTACTGCTTCGGCGAAGGCGGAGCCGGCACTTTTTCCGACGGCAAACTCTACACCCGCGCCACCAAGCGCGGCCCGGTCGCCAAAGTTTACGAAGTCCTCGTCGCCCACGGCGCGCCGGAGGATATCCTCACCGACGCCCACCCGCACATCGGCTCGAATCTGTTACCCAACGTCGTCAAGGCGATCCGCCACTCGATCATCGCCGCCGGTGGCGAAGTCCGTTTCCAAACCAAAGTCACTGATTTCCTGCTCAGCGGAAACCACATCCGCGGCGTGCTCACCGCGACTGGCGAGGAAATCCTCGCCGACTCGGTGATCCTCGCGACTGGCCACTCAGCGCGGGACATTTACCGACTGCTCGCCGCGAAGAACATCCTGCTGGAGCCCAAGCCCTTTGCCGTAGGATTCCGGATCGAGCACCCACAGCCGTTCATCGACCGCACGCAGTATCATCTCAACTTCGGCCAAGAACGGCCGCGACTGCTGCCCGCCGCACGCTACCGGTTAGCCACCAAGATTCGCGACCGCGGCGTGCATTCGTTCTGCATGTGCCCCGGCGGCTGGATCGTCCCAGCCTCCACCGAGAATGACGAAGTCGTCGTTAATGGCATGAGCCTCTCGCGCCGCGACTCGCCCTTCGCCAACTCCGGCATGGTCTCCACAGTCGAGCCCGAGGACTTGCAAAAACTCGTCAAGGAACACGGCGTGCTTGCCGGATTGGTTTTCCAAAAGGAACTCGAGCGCACGGCCAAGCAAGCCGGTGGCGGCGGCCAAGTCGCTCCGGGCCAACGCGTCACCGATTTCCTCGATGGCAAAATTTCCTCAAACCTGCCAGACACCAGTTATTTTCCCGGCACGAAATCCGCCCCGCTGCACGACTTGCTGCCGCAGTGGATCACCAGCCGGATGCGCGAAGGATTACGCCTGTTCGGTCGGCAAATCCACGGCTACGTCTCCAGCGAGGCGCTGCTGCTAGGATTTGAAACCCGCACCAGCTCCCCTGTCCGGATTCCCCGCCGCGACGACACGCTCGAGCATCCCGAGATTCAAGGTCTCTACCCCTGCGGCGAGGGCGCAGGCTACGCGGGCGGCATCGTCAGCGCCGCCATGGATGGCCTGCGCATCGCCGATGCCGTGGCGGCAGTTTCCAACAGTCACAGCTAACCCTCCGAATCATCCAGAAGCGCTTACAGCCGGTCTAGCAGCCCAGTGGCACGCCGGAGACGGGCTTTCACTTTTTCAATTCCTTCGCTCATCCGCGTCCATGAGGTTTCGCCAGTGATCATCGCAGGAGAAATCATGAATGTCGCTAATCCGGCTGGCGGGCATTGTCCAGATGGGAAACGTAGCTCTGGCACACATGCGCGAAAAAGCCGAGCCCTCGTGAGAAGGCTCCGCTTGATAGAACTTGCATGGCGGTTGGAAACCGCAGCCAAGTTAGAACTGCGAACTGAGCGAGAAGTTGAACTGACCGCCCTTGTCCGCCTCGTCATCCGGCGAGGAAATCGGAATCGCGTAGTCGAGTGCCAGCGGCAACGGACTGATGGGCAGCTTCAAGCGGATACCGACACCCACGTCGCTATAGATATCGCTCGGGCTCGGATCCCAACTGTCGGCATTCACGAAGCCCGTGTCGGAGAAAACCGCAGCACGAATGTTTTCGATGATCGGAACGGTGTATTCGACCGTGGCGTAACCCAACGAATTACCGCCGTAAACCTCGTCGGTGTAGCCCGTATCACGAGGCCCGACATCGCGGAACTCGAATCCACGCAGCGTGCGGCCACCACCAAGGAACATCCGTTCGAAAATCGGAACCTCGCCATCGAAGCTGTCCACAAAGGCAAGCTCGCCGCTGAGCGAAAGGATCGTGTCCCACTTCAAGTTCCAATGCTTCTGGCCTTGCGCGGAAATCGTGAAGGTATCGACGTCGCCGCCCAAACCGGCATAAGTGAGGCCAAGGTCAACCTTGTGGCCGCTGCGAGGCTGAATTCCGCTGTCGCGGCTATCATAAAGATAGTTCACCGCCAAGGCGCTGCGCAAGTAGTCGCCGCCGATTTGTTCCTCGGAAAGCGCGGAGTTGGCACCGCTCGTCCCGTTGGGTCCGTCCGGATAGAGATCGCTAGAATCCACTTCCGAGTCGATGCTCACTTGCTCCAGGCGATATTCGCCCTTGATCGAACTCTTCGCGCCGAGAGGCTTTCTGAGAGAGATCGCAGCACCCATGTTGGACTGATCGTAATAGTCGCTGAAGTAGGAAGATTCCTTAAAGAATAGCTCACCGCCCAAGGACAGTTGCTGGTCCATGAACCACGGCTCGACCAGCGAGACGCTGAACTCGGAACGCTCGGCACCTGCGCGCAGATTCATCCCGAAGCGCTGACCGCCGCCGGTGAAATTCCATGGATTGAACAAGTCAAAATTGGTCTGCTCCAGCGTGACGAAGCCCACGATGCTGTCGATGGAGCTGAAGCCCGCACCCACGCCCACCGAGCCGGTCGCCTTTTCCTCGACGAGCACGTTCACGTCGCGATACCCGGAGCCGCCCGGCGCACCAGTGGTTTGGACGTCGCTGAAATACTGCAAATTCGTGAGGCGAGCTTTGGTGGTTTCGAGTTCAACGGAGTTAAACATATCACCCGGCTTGAGCGGAATTTCCCGGCGGATTACCTTGTCTTGGGTCTTCGTATTGCCCGCGATGTTCACGCGGCCCACCTTGAAGCGGGAACCCTCGGTGATGCGATAAGTGATGTTCACCCGGTTAGGCCCGGCGTCGCGGATATCAGGAGTCACCAAAACATCGGCATAACCGCGCGAGCCGTAGAAACTGCGAATCATAGTGATGTCCTCACGCATCTTCTTGGACGAATAGGCGGAATCACCGACCAGAGTCAGCGACGGATAGAGTTCATCAGGTTTAAAGACGCTCATCTTGCCGAAGCCCACGCCCGCGACCGTGTAGCGCTCGCCCTCGTTGATCGAGATCACCAAGTCCACGCTGCCGTCGCCCACGGGGACGCGGTTGATGCCGGGGCAGCTGGCGCGGAGATAGCCCTTGTTGCGGTAATAATCCAAAACCTTGTCGAGATCGGAATCCAACTCGTTGGACTCGAAACGACCGGACTTGGTCAGCCAGGAAAACCAGCCCTTTTCCTTCACCGTCATTTCCTTGCGGAGCTCCAAATCGGTGAACGCATGATTTCCTTCAAAAATGATTTTGCGAACCTCGTTCTTCTGGCCCTCGTCGATGACGAAAATCAGATCAGACAATCCTGCTTGGCCGGTCCCTTGCGTGCGGTGACTGACCGTCACATCGGGGTAGCCGTAACCTTGATAGTATTTCTCGATGTTTCGCCGCGCTTCAAGAATCTGCTCATCGCTGAGCGCACCGCCAGCTTTGATTTTCGATTCCTTGGCCAGCTTCTGGTCCGTGAAAATCGAGTTTCCCACAAATCCCACGCCGCCAAGCGCCGGACGCGTCGTGACCTCGGCGATCAGCTTCACGCTGTTGCCCACGGGCTCGGCGAGGAAGCGCACGTCATCGACCAGGCCGGACTCGTAAAGCGACTTGATGTCGTTATCGAGATTCTCCGAGCGATAGGGCGTGCCGCTCTTGGACGCCATGAGGTTCCGCAAGCGGGCCTCGTCCACCGTCTTTGAGCCCTGATAGCGGATGGCCACTTCGGAAATGTTTTTCCCTTCAAAATCCTGCGCGTGCAACGTGCCGGCGAGGGTCACAAGGGCGAGGGAGGTGAGGGCGGCGAATTGACCCACGCCGCGCGGCATGAGAATTGAGGGAGTGGTGGGGAAACGCATGCTGGAATGGTGGTTGCGGAATAAAGCCCGCCGCCCCCCCGCCCCGTCAAGGTCAATAGCGGGTTTGCTCCAGCTTTTACTTCACCGCCTACCGCGCCGAACTCGTCGTTGATGCCCATTTCAATCTGAGCCTGAAGAACCGTCACCAGGAGCCTGCGGACGACCCGCTCCTCCTGTCGGCGATCATCCTAAAGGCTCGCGCTTCCGCCGAAGGTGGACGATGGCGCGGAGAATGGCATCGAGCGTGGTGCCCAGATGTTTTCCGAGGTCTTCAGCTAGAAATCGGAGGACATGGCAGCCGCGCTCCTGAAGCAAGGCGTCCTTGCGGCGATCGCGGCGGTAGGCGGCGGGATCTGATAAGTGTTGCGGGCCATCGATCTCGATGGCGAGCTTGAGATCGGCGCAAAACAGGTCGATTTTCATCTCGCTCCAACAGTCGAAGGGAATGGAGAGTTTCGCATTGAGCCGGAATAGGCCGGTGGTTTCGGGTAGCGATTCGAGGCGGTGGAAAAGGAAGGCTTCGCTGGCGCTGCGGGCGCGTTCGTGGTCGTTGTTAGCTCGGGTGGCGGTGAGGAACAAATTTCCGAGCGGGACATCGACACCATCGCGGATCAAGCGGCGGACGCTGGCGGCGTAGTCTTGTTTCCACACGGGATCGATGGGTAACGGAACCTCGCACGGCCAACCGGGCAAGGCGCTGGCAGGTAGCAGAATGGTGTAACCGACTGCTTCGTAACCGGCGCAACGCTTGTCGAACATGCGGGAGAGCATCGGGATATCGAGATCCGCGTAGTCGTGGACTCTCACTTCGCGTTTGCCGTCGTGCAGGCGGTGAAGGCGACCGGCGTATTGGGCGATGATGCCGCGCCAGGACACGGGCATGGTTAGGAAAAGAGTGTCGAGCCGGGAGTCGTCGAAGCCCTCACCGATGAATTTACCGGTGGCGATAACGACTCGTGTTTCGTTTTCCGGGACGGCGGCGAGTTGTGCCAATGCCTCACGCAAGGATTTCCGGCCCATGCCGCCTTGGAGGATGATCAGGTGCGGGGCGTGCGGACGGATCATATCTGCTAGGGTAGTGATATGTTCGGTGCGCTCGGTAAGAACGAGCGGTGAGCGGCCTTCGTGGAGGGCGGCGACGACATCGTCCCGGATCATGGCATTGCGTGGCGTGGAGCGGATGATTTCGTCACAGAGGTTTTGGTATTCCACGCGGCGATCCGGATTGGGATCGGCCATGGAGCGGAGGCCGGTGGGACGAACCATGACATGATGCGTGAATGGCCTGGCGTCCGCTTGTTGCTTGGCATCCACGCGGTGGCGGACGGGGCCGCACTGCATGAAGATGATCGGGTGATGACCATCTTTCCGGGCCACGGTGGCGGAGAGTCCGAGCACGAAGCGGGCCTTGGCACGGCGGGCGACGAGTTCAAAGCTTTGCGCGGATAGATGGTGGCATTCGTCGATGATGAAATGCCCGTAGTCCGCCACGCGGTCATCGACGACGCCCTTGCGGACGAGGCTTTGAATGAGCGCGACATCGATGCCGCCGGTGAGTTTTTTGTGCCCGCCGCCGAGCCGACCGATGGACTTGGCGGGGAGGTCGAGAAAGGAGGAGAGGCGCTCGATCCATTGTTCCAGCAGTTGCTGGCGATGGACCAGAATCAACGTGTTCACTCCGCGGGCGACGATGAGGTGGGCGGCGAGAACGGTCTTGCCGAAGGCGGTGGTGGCGGAGAGCACGCCGGTGTCATGCGCGAGCATCGCGGCGGCAGCGGTCTCCTGTTCCGGGCGGAGAGTGCCGCTGAAATGCAGATCCAGCGGAATTCCGGCCATGCGTTGATCGCGGATCCGGGGCGTGATTTTCAGCTCGGTGAAGAGCGTGAGAATTTCCTCAAGGCACCCCCGTGGCAGACTGATGTGTGCGGGTAGATCTTCTCCACAGGCGATGATACGGGGTTTACCGTAGGTTGACAGCCGCATGGCTTGGGCGCGGTAGAACTCGGGGTTCTGGAAGGCGGCGATGCGCAATAGGCGATTCTGCAATGCGGGTGAGAGAACGTCTTTTGCCAGATAGATCGCATCGCCGAGGACCAGCTCGATTTCCGGAGGTATCGGACCCGCGACAGGCGGATCGCGATGACGCCGTGACGGAGGAGCATTCCATGGCTCCGGCTCGTCATCGGCGGATAGAGCAAGACGCACGCCGACCACGCGGCCACGGCTTTCCGCGTTTTGGACGATGGATTCGATGCGATCCAGGGGCAGCCGCTGGATCGAGGAAAGAAAGGCCCACGGATCGGGCCAAGGCGTGAAGGCGTCATCGACGAACAAGCTGTGGCCATTTTCGCGAGGGCCTTTCTGCATCGGGAGGGCAATGAGATTTCCAAAGCCACCTTTGGGCAGCGTGTCTTGGTTCGGAAACAGCCGGTCATAGGATGCGAGTCCGAGTTCGGGCCGGCGCTCCATGGTTTCTGTGAGGATGAACGATCCGAGCTTACGCGCCAGGGTGGCGGGAACGGCCTCGGCGAAGAACAACCAGACGTGCCCGCCATTGCCGGAGCGCGAGCGTTCGAGGGCAGCAGGGATTTCAAGACGGCGGCAGGTTTCCATCACCGCGAGCACATCTTTATTCCACGATTGTTTGTCGAAATCCATAGCGAGGAAACAGCAGGTCTCATCGGCCAGCATGGGATAGATCCCTGCCACAAAATCCTTTCCGCTCTTGTCCTTGCCAGATAGATGCGAGCGAATGACCTCGTCAGTCACGGGCAGGAACGCGCGGCACGAGCAGTCGCCGCATTTGATCCGGGGCTTCTCACAGATACCGCGCAGCCATTCGTTACCACAGGCCGGGGCGTATCCCGTGCGGCCGGTTTTTTGGTTTTCAAATCGTCGTGGATAGACATCCACGCGCCCTCTGAAGAGCGAGCGAAACAAGGCGATTTTATCGGCAACCGGGCTGCGGTCGTGAATCCCGACAGCATCAGCCTTTGTGAAATGGCTAATGACGCCCTCACTCATGCGGGAACCGTGGCATCACGGTTGGTGAATGTCGAGAAGTGGGGTTTTTCGGAAGTCGAGTTTCAATCCCCCGATTGCTTCCGATAAATCCTAGCGTCGCATCACCATCCGCGCTAAATCTCACGCCATGAGCGATTCGATCTCCGAGCTGACAACCCAAATCCAAGATTTCGTGGACGCCCGCGAGTGGCGGAAGTATCACAACGCCAAGGATCTCGCTGTGGCCATCGCTGCCGAGGCCGGGGAACTCATGCAGCATTTCGTCTGGCAGCAGGAAGAGCAGATCGAAAAGCGCCTGGAGAACAATCGCGAGGAAATCGCCTCCGAGATCGCGGATGTCGCCATCCTCCTGTTTGAATTTGCCGACAATCTCGGCATGAATCTCGGCGAGGTCATGCAGGCGAAAATAGCCCGCAACGACGTCCGCTATCCGGTGGAGAAATCCCGCGGCAACAACCTCAAATACTCGGAACTGTGAGCGACGACGAAACCCCTCGCCCGCCGCGGCGCAAGCGTTACAGCGGGAAAAATCCCCGCCGCTTCGAGGACAAATACAAGGAGCACGATCCCGCGCGCTACGGCGAGACGATCGCCAAAGTCATCGCCTCCGGCAAGACACCCGCAGGTTCGCACATTCCCATCATGACGGAAGAATGCCTCGACGCTCTACAGTTAGAGCCCGGCATGACCGGCGTGGACGCGACGCTCGGCTACGGCGGCCATGCTTCGAGGATTCTGGAGAAAATTGCGCCAGACGGAAAACTCATCGGCCTCGATCTCGATCCGTTGGAGCTTCCGAAGACCGCCGCCCGGATGCGCGGCTTGGGCTACGGCGAGGATCGTTTCGAAGCAGTGCGTTCGAACTACGCCGGCATCGCCAAGGCACTCGCAGAACGCGGCCTGGCCGAGGTGGATTTCATTTTCGCCGATCTCGGTTGCTCCTCGATGCAATTCGACGACCCGTCCCGCGGCTTTAGTTTCAAATCCGCCGGACCGCTCGACATGCGGATGAATCCCGCACGCGGGCTATCCGCCGCAGACTGGCTGGCGAAAGTCAGCGCCGAGAAACTCGAAACCGCGCTGCACGAACATGCGGACGAACCCCGCGCGGAATCCATCGCACTGGCGCTCGCTGGAACTTGTTTTTCTAGCACCATCGCCCTCGCCCAAGCGATCCGCGAGTGCGTCCGGATCAGCGACGAGGACGAGCGAGAACTCACCGTGCGACGGGTCTTCCAGGCAGTTAGGATCGCGGTGAACGAGGAATTCACCGCGCTCGACGCATTTCTCCGGGTCTTGCCCAAGTGCCTGAAGCCGGGCGCACGCGCGGCGATCCTCACCTTCCACTCGGGCGAGGACCGCCGCGTGAAACAATCGATGAAGGTGGGCGTCCGCGATGGGATTTATTCTGAAATGAGCGAAGGCCCCATCACCGCCGGCCCGGAAGAGCGGCGGCTGAATCCAAGAAGCAGCTCCGCCAAACTGCGCTGGGTCACCCGGAACGCTTGATCCAACGAAGGGAGGCTTTGCAAGTCGCCCGGGCCGTGCTAATCACCCACCCCATGGCCGAACCCAAAAAGTCCAAATCCGGCGGCGGATGTCTCTCCAAGCTGCTTTTCCTGATCCTGCTGGTGCCCTGCATCGGTCTCGGCGCGGCGGTGTTTTATGCTGTCCAGCCACAGGATTTGACCGATCTCGGCGGCTACGGACCGGCGGTGGCCAAGCCCGAAGGCCAGCGAGAAATGAAGGCGGTTTTGAAAAACGCGATCAATCGCAGCTATCCCCTCACCCTCTCGGAAACTGAAATTAACCAATGGCTCGCCCGCACGCTGGTGGCCGAGCAAGGCGGGTTTCTCAAAGGAAAAATCACTCTCAAGCGCGTCTGGGTGCGTCTCGAAGACGGTCGCGCCGAAGTGGTGATGGAGCGCGATTTCCTCGGGAAACCCTTCACCGTCTCGATGTATCTGCAAGTCGCCCGGATGGAAAGCCCGAAAGGCACGATCACCGAAATCGAGCGGCACGGCGGCCCCTATCACAAGGATTTCCCCAACCCGCCGCAGGGCGGACGCTTCGGGAAACTGGTCGTGCCGCAGGGATTTCTGCTACTCATCATGCCCGCTTACGAGAAACTCGCCGCAGCATTTCCAGAGGAAATCGAGCTCGCGTTCCGCGAAATGGCCCGCATCACCATCGAGAACGACCGCCTCGTTCTTGACCCCCGCCAGCCAATGGGTCAGCGAGGCATGCCGAAGATTTTCTAATTGGAAATGAGCCTCCGCATTCTGTTTCTGGGATTCCTTTCCACCGCGCTGACGCTCGCGGAGGAAATCCCGCGCGCCGTGCAAATCGTCGAGCCGCCGGTGCCGCTCAAGCTCGATGGCATGGACCGCGTCGTCAGCCGCACCAAGCAGTTTAGCGTCTCCGGCGGAGAACCCCGGGACCGCACCACCGTCTCCCAACTCGCCGAGGACGCGAAGGACGAACTGCTCCGCCTCACCGGGGAAAAGGACGCTTGGAAAGTCCCGGTCACCATCGACCTCCACGGCAAATCCGGCGATCCCATGCCGCTGCGAACTGTGGCGATCCAGATCCTTGTTAGTGACATCGGTTACGGCTTGCGGCTCGACGTCCACCTCAGCCATGGCATCGAGCCCGAGCGCTTCAAGCACGCGGTCACCTCCGCTCTCATTTACGAGCGCACCCTCCGCGGGCAACCGGCGAAGGAGTCCGATAGCCCGTTTTTCGTGCCACCCTGGCTGGTGGACGGCCTCCGCGAAGCCACCGCATGGCGGCTCAACCAGAGCGATCGGCGGCTTTACGAGGCGCTTTTCAAAACCGGCGGCCTCTTCAAAATCGACGAACTCTTCGCCCTCGACGAGCGCGGCTTCGAGGAAATGGATGCTGCCATGCGCGCCGCCTTCCGGGTCTCCGCTGGCTCCCTCGTGATGGCCCTGCTCCAGCAACCGCAGGGCAAGGAAGGCTTCCGCGCATTCCTAACCGACGTGGCCGCCTTCGAAGGGGAAACGCCCGCCCTGCTCCGCAAGCATTTCCCCGAGCTCAATCTATCCGAGACCAGCCTTTCGAAATGGTGGGCGCTCCAACTGGCGAACATCGGCGACCGGAATCTCGCAACCGACATCCTCACCATCGCCCAGACCGAGACCGCGCTCAATGAGGCGCTACGCCTGAACTTTCGCACGGCGGAAGGAATTCTCCAACAGAAGGAACTCGCTGCCTGGCCCGAGCTTGCCGCGCTTCCCGAGCCCACCCGCGTGGCTGCGGTCAGGCTTGCCCAAGACGCCCTCGTCCGCCTCAGCTATCGCTGTTTCCCCTCATACCGGCCGCTTCTCGCCGAGTATCAGATCGTTCTCAGCAGCATTGCTAAAAACCAAACCACCGACCTCGCCAACCAGCTAACCGCTCTCGAGGAAAAACGCACCACCATGACGGCCAAAGCCAAGCGCGCCCGCGATTATCTCGATTGGTTTGAAATTACCCGCGCCCGCGAAACCAGCGGTGCCTTCGACGACTACATGCGCCTCAAGGACCGTCTCAAAGCCAATCCGCACCGCCGCACCGACGACCTCTCGAAATACCTCGACCGGATGGACGCCATCTTCAGCCGCGGGGCGGAAGGGCCATGACGCACACGCCGAATACTGTCATCTTAGATTGTTATCTGCCGGGCGATTCAAACGAATCGATTGTTCGACATCTAAGCGGGCGGTTATGGATTTAAATCCAATCAGGCGCACTCTTCAGATCCCAGGGTGGATCAACTCTTAATGTCGATGATCGCGCGCTTGCGCTTGGATTCGATCCAGCGTTCGTATTGCGCGGAGGTCTTTTTCTTGCTGACCCGCTGCTCGACGAGTTCGCGGATTTTGTCATCGAGCGGCGGCGAGGGGCCGAGGGCGATCTTGATGGGTTTGACGAGGGTGAATCCCTGCGGGTCGAGCAGCGGCCCGGCGACCTTGCCGACAGGCGCGTCGAAAATGATGGCGGCGAACTCGGGTGATAAGTCGATGCGCGGGACCTTTTCTTGGAGGCCGCCGGTTTCCGCGAAGGCGTCTTTGGAGTAACTTTTTGCCAGCTCGGTGAAGTCCTTGCCTTCTGACAATTGCTTGGCAACATCCTCGCATAGGGCCAACTGAGTTTCCGGCGTGGCCAGCGGGTTTTGCGCGTCGGAGGCGGGGATGAAAATCTTTTGGAAGGTGATCACGTCCTTGCTCACGTCTCGGAGCGATGCGCGGATCTCGCCGTATTCCTTTTCGATTTCGTTCGGGAGCGGTGGCGGCGCGTCGGAAAATTGTTGGGCGCGCATGGCTTGGACGACCATTTTCTCGCGGGTCATCTCGCGGTAGCCTTCCATGGTTAGGCGGCTGCGCTTGAGTTCTTCACGGAATTTCAACTCGTCGCCATTATAGAGTTCACGAATTTGGCGTTTGATTTCCTCGTCGATCAAGTTGGGCCTGATCGAGGCTCCGAGCTGTTTGAACTCATCGAGGATGATTTGGCGATCGATCAGTTCATTGATGATGCCGGTCCTGGTTTCCTTGAATTTCGCCTCGAATTGCGGCCCCCGGCGGGGAAACTGAGTGGCCAGTTGGGCGAAAATCGGGGCCAGCATGAAGGAAACTTGGTTCTTCGTGATGACCCGGCCGTTGACTTTGGCGGCGATGCCGTTCACCTCGATTGGACCGGAAGGACGTTGAGGCGGTGCTTGCTGCGCAGAGGCGACGGTGGCTGTGGAAATTGCGCCGAAAATCACCAGTGGCAGAACAAGACGCGGATTCATGAGGATCGTGTGGGAAATCAAAAGTTTTGCAGCAGAGTCGCTGCTTCCGAGAGCTTTCCTTGTGGACTTACCGATTGCAAGCGGGGAAAACGACGACCTTCCAAGAGGATGTAATCTCCATTCCGGTGAAGCATCAGCCGCTGGCCGCTGATTTCCACGGCGGCGATTCCCTCGGCGGCGGCGAGTGCCTTGATCCGGGTGATTTCCAAAAGCCTTGCGGCGGCTTCGGGAATCCGCCCGAAACGGTCGCGCCACGAGGCTTCCAGCGCGTCGATGGCTTTGAGCGTGCCAGCCTCGGAAATTTCGCGGTAAGCGGTGATGCGGACTTTGGCTTCCTCCAGCCAGGCGGCGGGCAAAAACGCGGGCAGCACGAGCTTCGGATCCTCGCGGGCGTAGGCGGTCTCGCTGAAGACGATGAAGTCTGCCTTGAAGCTCGTCTCGCCGCGCGGCGCATCCTTGCGGCCTTTGAGCCGGTCCACCGACTGGCGGAGAAGTTGGCAATACAGCTCGAAGCCGATCTGGGAAATGTGGCCGGATTGCTTGGTGCCGAGCAGATTTCCCGCGCCGCGGATTTCCAGATCCTTCATCGCGATTTTAAATCCGGAGCCGAGCGCGGTGTATTCCTTGATCGCGTTGATGCGCTTGCGGGCGTCGCCCACGGTCATCATGTCTCGCGGCAGCAGCAGGATGGCGTAGGCTTTTTCTCCGGCCCGACCCACGCGGCCGCGGAGTTGGTAGAGATCCGCCAGGCCGAAACGGTCGGCGCGGTCGATGAGGATGGTGTTCGCGTTGGGGATGTCGATTCCGGTTTCGATGATGGTCGTCGCTAATAAAACGTCCGCCTCGCCCTTGACGAAGGCGTGCATGACCACTTCTAGGTCGTCCTTGTCCATTTGCCCGTGGCCGATGAGTACCTTGGCCTCGGGGACTAATTCGCGAATTTTCGCGGCCATCATGTCGATGGTCTTCACCCGGTTGTGCAGGAAAA
>JBEGUC010000053.1:0-16976 GCA_041179105.1 Verrucomicrobiota bacterium
ATGCGGGTGGAGCAGTAGGTCATGGTCAATTGGTCCTGCGCGCGGGTGATGCCGACGTATAATAGCCGCCGCTCTTCGTCCTTGGTGCCTTCCGCGATGCTGCGGGTGTGAGGCAGAAATCCTTCTTCGAGCCCGACGAGGAAAACGATGGGAAATTCCAACCCTTTCGAGGCGTGGAGGGTGATGAGGGTGACGCCTTGTTTTTTCTCTAAATCTTCGTCGTCCTTGTCGGAGGCGAGCGCGCTGTGGTCGAGGAATGACTGGAGGTTTTTGCCCTTTTCCACGTGTTTGCGGAGGCTGTCCACGACGCTGAAAATCCCTTCGCCACGAGCTTGGCGCTCGCTGTCGGTCTTGCAACTGCGTTCGATCCACGGCTGATATTCGATCGCCTTAATCAGCGCGTCTAGGACGTCGGCGGGATTTTCCCGGGCGATCTCGATGCGGTTCTTTGCTCCGGCGATGGTGGCTACGAATTCCTGGACGGCGTGAGTCGCCTTGCTTCCTAACTGGTCGGTGAAATTCGGATCGCACAGTGCCTGCCAGACGGATTCGTGGTGATCGCGGCTCCACTCGGTGGCGAGCACGGCGGTGGATTGGCCGATGCCGCGGTTGGGCGCGTTGAGCACTCGGAGCAGTGGTACATCCGCGTCCGGCGAGGCGATGAGCTGGGCGTAGGCGAGCACATCGCGGACTTCCCGGCGGTCGTAAAAACTTTGCGCGCCGACCATCCGATAGGGCATTTTTCGTTCGCGGAAGGCGAGCTCGAGCTTGCGGCTCTGGCCGTTGGTGCGAAAGAGGATGGCGAAATCCTCCCATTCGCGGCCGACCGCGCCTTTTTCCGCGATGATTTCCTCGGCGATGAATTCCGCTTCTTGGTCGTCGCCGGGCATCGCGACGATGCGCACGGGATCGCCGGCGGCGCGGGTGGAGCGCAGGATTTTCTCGCGGCGGCCGATGTTGTGTTTGATCAGGCTGTTCGCGGTGTGGAGGACGGCGTGGGTGGAGCGGTAGTTTTCCTCCAGCCGGATGATCTTCGGATTGGGGAAAAATTTCTCGAACTGGAGGATGTTAGCCACCTCGGCACCGCGCCAGCCGTAGATGGATTGGTCATCATCGCCGACGACACAAACGTGATAGTGCGGCGGGCCGACGAGCTGTTGGAGCAGGCGCATCTGGAGTGCGTTGGTGTCTTGGAACTCGTCCACTGTGACGCGGGTGAAGCGCTGGCGGAAGACCTCGCGGACGTCTGCGTGGTTGCTGAGGATTTGTTCGCCCATGAGCAGCAGGTCATCGAAATCCACGGCGTTCTGCGCGCGCAGTTCGTTTTGATAGGCGACGCCGAGCATGGCGAAGTATTCGTCCTCCAAGTCTTGGGGATCGATGCCCTTGTTCTTGCCCTTGGAAATGGCGGTGAGCACTTCGTCTGGCTTCACCTTTTCTGAGCTGCCGCCTTTGCGGACAAGCAGTTGCTTCATCAGGCCGACTTGATCTGAGTGCGAGCAGATTGAGAAATTTTTCTTATAGCCGAGCTTATCGATGCCGTCGCGAAGGATGCGGACGCAGAGCGAGTGGAAGGTGCAGACGGTCATGGCCTTAGCGGCCTTTTTGGAAACCATGCCACTGATCCGCTCGCGCATTTCGCTGGCGGCCTTGTTGGTGAAAGTCACGGCGAGAATTTCCGAAGGATCGATGCGCTTTTCCAACATGTGGGCGATCCGGCATGTGACGGTGCGGGTCTTGCCGGTGCCCGCGCCAGCGAGCAACATGACTGGGCCGTCGAGAGCGCCCACAGCTTCCCGCTGGGCTTGATTCAGGGAGTCGAAAGAGAAAGAAGAAGCCATCGGCGGGCGGATGAAAGCGGGGCCGGGGCAGGGTGGCGAGTGCAGAGTGAGAGCGGAAATCAATGGTCTTTCCGCAGGTTCCCTGGAAGTCATTGTGCCCGCCGGGCTGGTTCAACTGCGCTTGAAGCGGACCTCGTATTCGCGGTGCAGTTTTTGATGAAGCGCTTCGAGTTCTGCGAGTGGCATGGCTTCCAGAACCTCGCGCGAGGTTGGGCTCATCTCCAAAAATTCCTCGAACGCCTGGATCTTTCCGATCCACAGGCCTTCGACACGGCCTTCGGCCTTCAGTTTTTCTGCGACAGACATGGCATTTTTTTCGAGTTCCGGGTTGGACGAAAGGGTATGGTAAATTTTCTTCGCGTCAAGGTCGCTGTCGGTGTGGAGGGCGTAGAGCAGCATCAATCCAAGAAGGCTGTCGGGCAGCTCCCGGGCGGAATACCTCGCCAGCCACTGGAAAAACCGCAGCAATTCCTTCTGCCGGGCGAGCTTCATCAATTGCAGCACGATGCGTAGGCGGGTGTCGTCCTCGCCGGTATCGGGATCGAAGCGGGTCAGATCAAGCAGCGCGTGATGAAACTTCGGTAAAAATGGCAGTAAGTCTGCGGCGAGCTCGGCGGGAAGCGCGAAGAGGTCCTCGAAGGCGGTCGAGATACTCCACGATTCCGGGCCTTGGTGGAAAACAAAGGGCAGCACAGGCGGCAACGGCAAGCCGTGAGCTTTCTGATGCTGGAGGAAAATTTCGGTGACGTAGCCAAGGAGACGCAGTGGGATGGCCGGATCCGGGCTGCTTTGGTGCTCGAAGAGAAGATAGAGCAGCGTCTCGCGCTCGCCGATCCGGACCGAAAAGAGCAGGTCGGAATGCAGCTGCTGAAGGCTGGATTTCACGAACGAGCCGGGAAGCTTCTTCAGCGACGGCCAATCGATTTGTGCCGTGATGGCCCTCGGCAGGTGGCTCTTGAAAAATGCAGTGGCATGCTCCGGTTGGGAGAAGACGGCCTTGAAGAACCCGTCGTTGGTGTGCGCGGCGGGCGCGAGATCTTCTCCGGTTTCTTCCACGCATGAGTTGTATTTCGATTGGATAGGGCAAGGCAAGGACGGTTTGTCAGTTGAAATCCCACAGAAGCGCTTGCCTCCTCACCCGCGTGGCGGGGCATAAGGAGCGGAAACAACGAATAAGATTTCCCCTCACTCATCCAAATTCTTGCCAAATTTGCCAAGTTCCCCTTCACTCGCGCCCGGTCGTCCAGCATCCGGGCGCGAGGATTGAAACAAGCACCCATGGCACTTATCGTTCAAAAATACGGCGGCACTTCCGTCGGCTCGCTCGACCGGATTCGCAACGTCGCCGCGCGGATGAAACGCACCCGCGACGAGGGCCACCGAGTCGTCGCCGTGGTCTCCGCCATGTCCGGCGTCACCGACGGCCTCATCAAAATGGCCAAGGAACTCGCGGAAAATCCCAGCGAACGCGAGCTCGATGTCCTCCTCGCCACGGGCGAGCAGCAATCCATCGCTCTTCTCAGCATCGCCCTGCAGGAAATGGGCGTGGACGCCGCCTCCGTCACGGGTGGCCAAGCTGGCATTCATACGACCGGCTCTCACACCCGCGGCCGCATCCTCAACATGGATCCCTCGCTGATGCAAAATTTCCTCGATGCCGGGAAATCGCTCGTCGTCGCCGGCTTCCAAGGCGTCACCCCGGACGGTATGATCCACACTCTCGGCCGTGGCGGCTCGGATCTCACCGCCATCGCCGTCGCCGCCGCGCTCAAGGCGGATGTTTGCCAAATCCTCACCGATGTGGACGGCGTTTACACCTGCGACCCGCGCATCGTCAAAAACGCGCGCAAGCTGCCGGAAATTTCCTACGACGAGATGCTTGAAATGGCCTCGTCCGGCTCGAAAGTCATGCAATCCCGCTCGGTCGAGTTCGCCAAGAAATTCGGCGTCGTTTTCGAAGTTCGCTCATCCCTCAACGATAATCCCGGAACCCTTGTGCTAGAAGAACATCCCAACATGGAAAACGTCGTCATCCGCGGCGTCTCGATCGAGCGCTCGCAAGCGCGCGTCACCCTCACTGGCATTCCCGACGAGCCCGGCATGTCCGGCCGCATCCTCGGTGCCCTCGGCGACGCCGAGATCAACCTCGACATGATCGTCTCAAACATCGCCCACGACGGCTTCGCACGCCACTCGTTCACGATGCACTCGAGCGACCTCGGCAAAGCCCAAGCCGCACTCAAACCGGTCCTCGCCACCCTCGCCCCGAGCGCGAAAATCGAAACCGAGGCCGGTATTGCCAAGCTTTCCGCCGTCGGCATCGGCATGCGTTCGCACTCGGGCGTCGCCGCCACGATGTTCAAAGCCCTCGGCGATGCGGGCATCAACATCGGCATGATTTCCACCTCGGAAATCAAGATCGCCGTCACCGTCGATGAGCCGCGCATCGAAGACGCCGCCCGCGCGGTCCACGACGCCTTCGGCTTGGATAAAGTGCCCGCGTAGTGGCGATCACCGGTCGCCACGGGTCGATTCAACCATTCGCATTCGCGCCGATTACGAACTTGGTGCCTAGGTCGCGCAGGCTGGCCTTGGCCTCGTCGGTGCCGTCGATGATCACCACGACCGAAAGCGACTGAGTCTGGGGGCGTTGGTATTCATCAAGTGTTTTTCTCAGCGCGATGATTGCCAGGTTGAGGATCTGGCGGGTGGTCAAATCCACGTCTGCGGGGATGGCGAGCTGGGCGACATCGAGCCTCACGGTCAGCACGCCATCCACCATTTCCCCGCTGATGCCGACATTGCAGAGCACCAGCAAATTGCTTTCCAGGACCTTGTAGTTCGGGTTGTTCGACAGGATCAGATGCGGGCTGCGGATGGCGTCCACCAGCACCTCGGGAAACGCGCCGGTGAGTGCCATCGGCCGAGGCATCACGGAGGCTTGCAGCGCCGCGCCGATTTCCGAAAGCGCCTCGTCCCCATCCGTGCCGTGCAGGCTCAGCGGCTCGAAGATCGGCACCACCATGATGGTTGAGGCAAAGGCACTCAGGCCGGTGAAGCCGGTGAGAAGCAAGAGGGTGAGCAAGGATTTCATGGGAAAATCCTGCCTGTGATGGTGGCGGATGGCGAGGGGAAAGGAGGCCGCCCCGTGACACAGACATTCTTGCTAAGGTGGACGGTCCGCATGGCCAAGGACCGCAAGCTCTTCACCGCTGCCCAATTCGAGTTCAGCGCCCGCGTCCTCAACGAATGCGGCCGGATGGTCGATGGTTGGCTGAAATCGCGAGCTTAAAGAAGAAATTTAACCACTGATTTCACTGATGACACTGATTGAAGAAAAGATTGGGTGGTTCGTATTCTTTAAATCAGTAAATCAGTAAATCCGTGGTTAAAAAAGAATCTCCTTCCACTTATGGCCCGCACCCACAAACACCTCTGGCCCAAAGTCACCAGCCTCGGCAACCTGATGCAGGCCGCGAACCTCGCCTCCCATCGCTGGATTTTTTTCCGAATGGGAGCTGGAATGTGTGAACCTCTCCGAAGCACCGGAGGCGGTTGGTAGTGCAAGCGAAGGCCGTCTCCGGTGCATGGTTCGCGATATTTCCGGTTGCGCGGCACCAATCGTGAAGTGAACCCCAGAAATTCCAGCGCCTTGGGCATGCCGCCGTGCTTGCCATGCTGGCGGTTCCGGGCTTGTGATGGCGCATGGACTACTTGGCGCGTGCCCGTTGCGTGATTGAAACTGAAATCGACGGACTTCGCCGGATGTCGATCCGCTTGGACGAGGGCTTGATCGACGCCGTCAAAATCCTCCAACACACGCTTGAACATCGTGGGAAAATCGTTGTCATCGGCGTCGGGAAATCCGGTAACATCGGGCATAAAATCGCCGCGACTTTCAACTCCACAGGCTCCACTGCGGTGGTGCTCGATTCCCAAAACGCCCTCCACGGCGACCTCGGCCTGCTCTCCGACGGCGATGCGGTCCTCGCGCTTTCCTACTCCGGCGAAACCCGCGAGCTGCTGGACCTGCTGCCGTTCATCAAGCGCTTCGACGTGAAACTCATCGCGCTCACCGGCAATTCTAAATCCACACTTTCGCGTTTCAGCGAGGTAAGCTTGGACACTTCCGTCGAGCGGGAAGCCTGCCCGCTCAATCTCGCCCCGACGTCCTCGTCCACCGCGATGCTGGTGATGGGCGACGCGCTCGCCATGGTGTTGCTGGAATCCCGGGGATTCACCGAGGAGGACTTCGCGCGCTTTCACCCCGGCGGCTCGCTCGGGAAGGCCTTGCTCACCCGGGTTTCCGATATCATGCGCGCGGATGCGGATCTGCCGACGGTGGCGGAAGACGGCAATGTTTTCGGCGCGCTGGACGCGATGAATCGCGCCCGCGCCGGTGCTTGTTTGATTCTCAGTGCGGACGGCGGCTTGGCTGGTATTTTCACCCACGGCGACTTCGCCCGCAGTTTCCGCAGCGATCCGTTGTTGGGAGAAAAAGCCGTGGCGGGGCTCATGACGCGGCGGCCGATCACCGTCCGGGCGGACGCGCTGGCGGTGGAGGTGCTCAAGACGCTGGGTGAAAACCGGATTGATGACATCGTGGTGTTGGGTGGCGACGGGAAGCCGGTGGGGCTGATCGACACCCAGGATTTGGCGCGATTGAAGATTGTTTGAAAAAATCCGCCGGCTCTTTTTTGAACACAAAAAAACCGCACTCGGTGAGGAGTGCGGTTTTTGAGAAATCTGGGAAGATTAACGCTTGGAGAACTGGAAGCGCGCGCGGGCACCCGGTTGACCTGGCTTTTTCCGTTCCTTCATCCGTGGGTCACGAGTGAGGAATCCGAGTGGCTTGATGACCTTGCGGTGCTCGGGGTCCACGAGGGTCAGCGAGCGTGAAACCGCGTGGCGGATCGCGATCGACTGGGACTGCTTGCCGCCGCCTTTGACCACGACGTTGAGGTCAAATTTGTTGGAAAGCGAGAGAGCCAAGAATGGCGCGAGCACGGCGTTTTGAAGCTCGATGGTCGGAAGATATTCTTCGAAGCTACGGGCGTTGATGATAATCTGGCCGGTGCCTTCGGTCATCCAGACGCGGGCGACGGCGGTTTTGCGGCGGCCGGTGGCGCTTTGAGTAGTGGTGGCGGTCATTTGAGGAGAAAAATTGGATTATTTGACGGCGTGGGCGACAGGTGCTTGGGCTTCGTGCGGGTGGGTTTCACCGGCATACACCTTGAGCTTGCCGAACTGGGCGCGACCAAGGCGGGTCTTCGGGATCATCCCCCAGACTGCACGCTCGACGAGCAGGATCGGACGGCGCTCGCGGACGATGCGCGGAGTCTCAACCTTCTGTCCACCGACATAGCCGGAGAAGCGGGTGTAGATCTTGGCGGTCTCTTTGGTGCCGGTGAGGACAACTTGATCGGCATTGATCACGACGACGAAATCGCCGGTATCAACGTGGGAGGTGAAAATTGGCTTGTGCTTGCCACGGAGGAGGCGCGCGGCCTCAACAGCGACTTGGCCGAGGACCTTGCCCTTGGCGTCGATCACATACCACTTGCGCTCGACTTCATGCGGCTTGGCGGAAAACGTATTCATGTGCTTGTATAGAAATGACTCCGAACACGTGGCGTGTGCGAAGGGAGGGCAAACTAGGGAGCGAGTTTCTGAGTGTCAACCGGGAATCTTGGGAATTTTCCGAAAATAAATTCATTCCGCCCCATGCTGCTCAGGCCGTGGGCGCATCCGGAGCCGGCGCTTCGACGGTGGCGGACTCGGCGGCGTTTCCGTCAGGCTCCGGAGCGTGAGCGGTGGCCTCCAGCTTGTGTTTGCGCTTCTCTTCCTTTTTCGCCTTTTTATCTAACTCCCGGCGGCGTTTCTCGAATGCGTAGTTTGGTGTGGCCATATTGGCGGGCACTCTTTCACAGGCTTATTCGGCAGGCGAGAACTGAATTCAACGATTTGATTTTTTTCCAGGACGGTTGTCTGGAGGCTGCTAATCGTTGTGAAGCAGACGGAGTTTCTCCCGGCGACGGACGAGTTCGGCAACCTCGGCAAGCGGCGACGGAGAGGGCGGGGGGTAGGAATTATGTGAGGTCACGGCTGGCGCAGCACCTTGGGCGGGCTGGCGTTTCCGAGGCGATCCAAGGCGGCGATCGAGCGGTCGTGAGCGCGGGAGAGGAATACGAGGCCGCTCAGGGCTCCGACTCCGGCGAGAAACATATCCCACTGGGTATCCCAGACATCGCCTTGGGTGCCGAGAAACGACTCAGAAGCCTCGGCGGAAATGAGGGCTGCCGCCCACTCGATCAGTTCGTAGGTGGCGCTGAAGCCAAGGCAGAACGAAATCACGCAGAATCCGAGCCAGCCCCGGCGCGCGAGCACGCGGTTTTTTAGGAATATTTCGCGGCAGATCATGGCGGGCACGAGTCCTTGGGTGAAGTGGCCGAGGCGATCGTAGTGGTTTCTTTCCGATCCAAAAAACCCGCTCACCCAGTCGCCGAGCGGCACCAATGCATAAGTGTAATGCCCGCCAACCAGTAGCACGATCATGTGAAATCCGACCAAGCACAGTGCGAGCGTGGAAAGCCGCCAGCCTTTGCTCTGGGCGATGAATAAGGCGATGAAACCCGCGAATACCGGGATCACTTCCAGCCACCAAGTGATTCGGTCAAACGGTCGCCACGCTGACCAGAGGATGGCCGGAGCGATCAGGGAAAGCAGGATGAAGTTCGGGTAGGTTTTCAAGATTTCGGGGAGGTTACGGCAGGCCAAGGACCTTGGGCGGGCTGGCGTTTCCGAAGCGGTCAAGGGCTGTCACTGCGATGGCATCGGCGCGGGGGATGGTGATGGCCTGCGAGCCGGCGGGGGCGATTTTCACGGTGCGCCAGGTGCCGCCGGTTTTGGCTTGGACGGCGATTTTGGCGGTGCCGCTGGCGGGGGTGCAACGGATGGCGGTGCCGCCGTCCTGAATCGAGGCGCTGACGCCGGGAGCGGCGGGTGCATTGTCGTTGATCCACGGCATGGGCGGGATGGCGGCGGGCTGGGTGTAGGTGGCGGCGAGTTTGGTGGAAATGCCGCCTTGGTTTTTCACGAGGCTTTTGGCGCTCCAGTGGATGTGGCCGTTCCAGTTTTTACCGATCTTGCGGCTGAGGTCGATTTGGTGGGTGATTTCTGAAGCTGGCCTGTTGTCTTCCGAGCCGCCGATGCGAGTCGTGGCGATGCCGGGCCAGACGGGGCGCGAGCCTTGTTGGCGCCACCAGTTGAGCAGGGTGGAGAAACTTTGTTTCTGGGGGGAATCCCGCCAATAGAGCTGCGGCGCGAGGTAGTCGAGCCAGCCGTTTTTGAGCCATTTGCGCGAGTCGCCTGCGAGCTGCTCGTAGCTGTCGATGCCAGCCTCGATGCCCGCTGGCACGCCGGGCCGCCAAATGCCGAAGGGGCTGATGCCGACGCGGACCCAGGATTTCTGGCGCTTGACGGCGGAATAGAGGCTGCTGACGAAGCCATCCACGTAGTTTCGGCGTTCGGCTGGACTTTTGCCATCGGCGAAGCGCAAATTTCCGGAGGGATACGGATAGAAATAGTCGTCGAGGTGGACGCCGTCGATGTCGTAGCGTTTGACGACGTCGAGGATGACGTTGAGGGCGCGTGAGCGGGTGTCGGAGTTGGCGGGATTGCACCAGGTCATGCTGCCGAATTTCTGGGTGATGCCCGGCGTGCTACGGCAGACGTGATTTGCCGCGATCTGTTGGGAATTATTGGAAAGGGCGCGGAATGGATTGAACCAAGCGTGGACTTCGATCCCGCGGGCGTGGGCTTGCTGGATGCAGTAGGCGAGTGGATCGTAGCCCGGCGAGCGGCCCATGGTGCCGGTGAGGCTGGCGCTCCACGGCTCGATGGAGGAGGCGTAAATCGCGTCGCACTGCGGGCGGACTTGAAAGATGACGGCGTTCATTCTGAGGGCGGCGAGCTTGTCGAGGATGCCGCGCATTTCGGCTTGCTGGCTGGCGGCGCTGAGGCCGGGCGAGCTGGGCCAGTCGATGTTATAAATGCAGGCGATCCATGCGCCGCGGAATTCGCGGGCGAGGGCGGGCGGGCGCTCGGTGAGGGGAGCGTAGGATTGCGCATACGAGACGGCGGCGAGTAAGTGGAGGAGTAAAAGCGAGCGAATCATGGGGGGAGCATGCCAAGCCCGGTGGCGCTCGGCAAGGTTTCCGGCGAAGATCAAAAGAGTGCCTGCATCGGTCATGTGGCCCGATGACAAAGCGGGCACCACGCGGCATGCGTGAAGCGTGAGGTTACTCCTTTTCGAAAAGGTCGGTGGCGAGCTTGCCGTAGGTGTCGCGGTCGAGGAGGAATGGGTGGGCGTCGGAGTTGAGACGGCCGTAATAGAACGCGGGGTTCTCGCCGGCGCTGCCGGGGGCGAGCGTGATTTCACGGCTAACGAGCCCGGTGAAGTCGCCGGTGTCGTTGGTGCTTTTTTCAATGACCTTGAAGACGAGTGTCGGTCTGAGCAGCGCCTTGGCGGCGGATTCGTCGTCGGGCGAGAGCCAGCGGTTGACCTTGAGGCCTTCCAGAATTCCCAATAGGTAATTCGCCCGCGCCGGATCGAGCGATGGGGTGATGTCTTTTTCCGCGCGGCTAGCGGTCCATTCCTCCTTGTTGAAATCATAGCGCAGCATCAGCGGCGGCTCGGTCCCCGACTTGCGGTCGATGGCCATGAGATTGACTCGGTCGAGCGACCAGAGCCGGGCGGGTCGCCACTCGTAGGGGCGCACGGCGATGGAGCTAACGAGCGATTGATCCACGCGCATCACGGTGGGAGTGCCGAGTCGGTTGGCGAAAAATCCGCCTTTGCCGTCGATTCCGAAGGCGAGGTTGATCGCTTGGTTGTCTTTGCCGAGGAAGCTGAGTTTTAGAAACGGCCGGTGCAGTCCCCACGGGGTGAAGTCGGTGGCGGCGTCGGTTTCGAAGCCGATCGCGCGGCCTTCGGTGACGGCCTTGAGCAGAGTGAAGAGGCGCTCTTCGTTCGCTTCTTGCGATTGGCCGTCGATGCTTGCGGTCCACGGTTGTGGCGGCGTGCGTGAGATGAGGATTTCGGCGCCGGTGGCGGGCTGGATCAGGATGCCGCGCAGGGATTGGATATTGAGGTTGGTGAGTGTGGCGTCGCGTAAGTCGTTGATGGCGAGCGGCAGGTCTGCCAGAGAGAGGAGGTTCGGCTCGGGCTTGAGGGGGAGTTCAAAGATGGTATTTGGGCGGTCGCTGATCGCGGCCCGGACGTCGCGTGACTCGGCAGTTTCGTTGGGGAAGATTTCCAGCACGGACTCGGTATTCGAGCCGAACGAGGTGAGGGCGATTTGGCCGGATTTGGCGAGTGTGCCATGGGTCGGGAGCGTGACTGAGGCGCGGTCGGAGATTTTCACGGCCTGCAATTCGTAGAGTCCTTCGATGAGTGATTTGATGGCTGCTGGGTCGGTGGCGAGGTCGAGCGGTTTGACGACGCGCCACGGGCTTTGCGGGGTTTCCCGGCCGAGGGTGAGCTCGCCTTGCTCGGCGCGGATGTGGATTTTTTGGAGGGTGATGGGGTTAAAATAGAATGGGCGGTGATCGCGGAGAAATTTCAAACTATCCTTGAAGAGCGGGGAAATATCGCCGGTGCAGGCGTAGATGAAGCGCTTGCGGCCCTCGTCGCGGGGCTGGATGAAAACGGTGGGCACGGGTTTTTCGATGTCTTTGACGGTGGCCAGCCACGGCGTGACGCGGCCCATTTTGTATCTTGCTAGGGGCGTGTGGTTTTTCCCTTCCAGCCGGACGTGGACGCTGCCGTCGCGGAGGCCGGCTTTTGGTTCGTTGATCTCAGCGCGCCCGGCGAAGTCCTCGACGCGGAGGCCGAGGGTGAAGTTGATGATGCCGACGGCGGCGCGCGGGTCCATGCGATCCAGCCAGGGCTGGGTGGCCTGCCAGCCGTTTTCGCCGAGGTCGAAGCTGGCAGTCACGCCGTTGCGGGAAATTTGGATGTGCTTCACCTCGCCCGGAGTGAATGCGGAATAGAGTCGCTCGCCGAGCGGGACAGGCGGCGCGCCGAGGATGGAATTGAAATTTCCTTCCTTCCACTGCCAGCCCGCCAGCCCGCAGACGAGGATGGCTAACAGCGTGAGAATGAGGGTGAAGCCGAGGGAGCGCATGACAAATTAGGCACGGCGCGAGGACCAGATGAAGGCACCCGCCAGGAAAAGGAAGGCGGGCAGGAAGAACAGGTTCGCCCGGTTGATGAAGGAGACCTGCGCGTCGAGCAGCGGCAGTTTGTAAGTGGCCAGTGAGCGCGGGCCGATGCCGGCGAGCGACTGGCGGTCCATCAGCCAGTTCACCGACGAGGCAAGGAAGTCAATGTTCTCCGCGCGCTGGTGCTTGGGTTCGAGGAAATCGGTGTTGGCGATGACGATCATCCGCGAGGTGGCGGCGGCGAAACGGTCGTCATTGGCGGCTCCGCGGGTGACGCAGGCGGCCAGATAGAAGGGAGGCTTGCTGTCTTCCTTTTCATCAAAAGTCGGGTTTTTCTCGCCGAATTTCGTCTCGCCCCAGAAACCTTCCGCCGCCTGGATCAGGCCGACGGGGTTGATCTGGCGGTTCATCAGATCCTCCGCGCCTTCGCGCACTTCGAGCGATGAGGTCGCGCCCTCGAGCACGGTGGCTTGGCCGGCGAAGTCCTTGGTGAAATCCACGCCGGTCGTGAAGATGCCGCGTGCGGTGGTGTCGATGCGCTTGTCCACGAGGGAAATCACCCGGTCGCGCTGTGGTGTGATGCCGTTGCTGCGGAGGAAAGTTCGCAATTTCGGCAGGGTGTCGCCGGGTTCGAGCAGCACCAACATGGCGGCTCGCGGAGTGTTCCAGTATTTTTCGAGGACGACGAGCTCGGCGTCGGTGAGATCGTATTTAGGGGCCACCAGCGCGACGCCTTCGACACCGGCGGGGATTTCCGCGAGGCCGGAGAGGTTGATTCCTTGGAGCTCGACGTTTTGAAATCGCAGGGTGTCGAGCAGCGACTTCGCCGCAGAATTTTCGCCCTCGCCATCGATCCGGCTCTTGTCCGCCAGGAAAACCATCTTGCGCGCCCGGCCCTCGATGGACTCGACGAGGCGTGCGGTCAGGACGTCCTCGCCTTGGAAGCCGGTGATCTTCCGTTGGGAATCGGCGGTGCTGTAAACGGCCATGTCGTCGGCGACGATGAGCTTGACGTGAGGGTGCAGGATGCGGTTGCCAGCTTTGTCCTCGGTGGAGACTGGCCCGTCGTCGGTCCGCGCGTCCATGATGACGAGGTCCTTGGTGAGTGGCAGCCCGTAGGCGGCGGTCACTTCCTGCGTGCGGTCGGAACTGCGGAGCGGATCGACGATTTCCAACTGGATTTTGCCACTGGAAAGGCGGGCGTATTCCTCGGCCAGTGCGCGCACCCGTTCGTAAAACGGCGAGCTGCGGCGGAAGGCCATGATCCATTTAATCGGCGTCGCGCGCTCGCTAACGAGCTTGTCTTTCAGGTAGTTCTTCGTCGAAGGCGAGAGCGTGTAGGCGGCCTCGCGGCTGAGATCGACGCGGGTGAAATGATGGGCAGCGAGGTAGTTCAGCGCGATGAGGATGATCGCGAGCAAGACGATTTGGAGCACGGAAAGCGTGCCCAGTCCCCAGCGGTTTAGCGGGCGTGCGGGTTTTGCGTGGGGCTCGGAGGAAGGATCGGACATGAAGTGGAAATCAGGGGAATCAACGGCGCCAGCGGCGGTAGTCAACGACTTGATAAGTCAGGAACAGCACGAAAATGGCGAGGCTGAGGAAATAAACCATCGGCCGCGTGTCGAACAATCCGCTGGCGAAATAGTGCAAATGTTGCTGCGAGGAAATGTAATGGAAGAACGACGCGCCCGCGAATGACTCGCCCCAAATCACCGTGACGAATCCCATGAAATACTGGATGACCAGCAGCCCAATGGTGAAAATCCCCGCGATGATCTGGCTCGATGTCAGCGCCGAGGCGAGGCAGCCGATGGCCGTGAAAGCCGCGCCCATCAGCATGACCACGGTGAACGCCCCGCCGAGCGCGCCGGGCGTCCAAGCGGGCGGAAGATCCGTCACCCATTCGAACATTTTGAACTGCACGAGCGCCGGAATCCACAGCACCGTGTAGAAAATCATGGCCGCAGCGTATTTTGAAAACACCACCTGCCACGTTCGCACCGGCGCGGTGAGTAGCGTTTCCAAAGTCCCGGAGCGCTCCTCCTCAGAGAACAGCCGCATCGTGATCAGCGGGAAAATGAACAGGAAATAGAACCAGAACAGCGGCGTGTGGAAGGTCACATAAACCAAGCTGTCGCGCACCGGCGTGTCGCGGAAGCCCTTCATCGCCGTGGACAGCGAGACGCCCTGCATGATCGTGACGAAGGCCAGCACGACCCAGCCAAACGGGGTTAGGAAATACCCCTTCAGTTCTTTAAAAGTAAGGATTCGGAACAATCTCATGCGGCGGGGCGCTCTTGGTAAGCCATTCCCGCAGCAAGGCAAAGGGAAAAGGTCCGGGGTCCGGAGCCGCGATCAAAACTTCCATCTTCGTTTCTTTACAAAATTTCTGACTTACTTAGTTTGACCTCGATATGAAAACCATCATCGCCATTGCCACACTACCGCTTCTCTTCGTTTCCTGTGCCCAACAAAGCCTCACAGGCGACACCTATTCACGCGACGAGGCCGGGCAGGCCCAGTCGGTGCAACAAGGCCGAATCACCTCGATCCGCTACGTGAAAATCGAAGGTGGCACCACCGCTGGCACGATTCTTGGCAGCGTCGCTGGCGGCGTTCTTGGAAATCAAATCGGTGGAGGCGCGGGTAAAGCCTTGGCCACCGTCGGCGGTGCCGGACTCGGTGCCGTGGCTGGCTCGCATGCACAGCAGTCGATGGGCTCGCGCCAAGGCCTTGAAATTCAAGTCCGCATCGATGGCGGTGGCTCGCTTTCCGTCACTCAAGAAGTGAACCCACGGGAATCCTTCAGCGTGGGCGACCGCGTCCGCGTGCTGGGTAATGGCAGCCGAGCACGGATCAGCCATTGATCGCGCTCCGTGTGAAACGCACGGAATGCAAAAGGGCAGAACTGGGGCCGATCATCGCCACGAAATCACCCGGTTCGGTGATCGGCTGGTAATCCGGCCCCGGGAACGCCAAATCCGCATCGGTGAGATAAAAGGAGACAATTTTGGATTCCCCGGCATCCAGCGTGATCCGTTGGAAGCCGCGCAATTCCTTGAGCGGACGGGTGACCGAGGCCACCAGATCGCGGAGGTAAAGCTGCAAGGTCTCCGTGGCCGGGTGATCTGAGCGATTGATGATTTCTGCGGAAATGCGGATACTTTCGCCGGGTTTCATTTTTGCCGAGCTTGCGGTGACAGGGCCGTATTCAAATGCCGCGTAAGTCAGGCCGTGGCCGAAAGGGAACAGTGCGTCGTTCGGCGCATCGAGATACTTGGAGGAATATTGCACCGCCGCGTCGAAAGGGCGGCCGGTGGGTTTCTCGCGGTAAGTCATCGGCAGTTGGCCGACGTGGCGGGGAAAGCCCATCGTGAGTTTTCCAACCGGCGCGGCGTCGCCGAAAATCACCTCTGCCAGCGCGTGGCCGCCTTCTGTTCCGAGCGCCCACGCGTGGAGGATGGCGGGAAATCGCGAGTTCTCCCATGTCAGCTCCAGCGGGCGTCCGCTCATCGTGACGAGCACGCAGGGCTTGCCGGTTTGTAGAATGTTTTTTGCCAATTCCCGCTGGCATTTCGGCAGGCGGATGTCTGTCCGGCTGGCGGCTTCGCCGCTCATCTGCCAGCTCTCGCCGAGCACGAGAATGACGACATCCGCTTGCTCCGCCGCGCGAATCGCCTCTTCTAATAAATCGCCGTTTGCTTTGCTGATCCCGCAGCCTTGGGCGTGGATGATGGTCGCCATTTCGCGAAATCCATCGAGCGGCGAGGCGGCGAGGGTTTCATCCCCGGCGGCGATCCAGCAGCCGAGCATGTCGCGGCGGCTGTCGGCGAGCGGGCCGATGAGCGCGATGGTGGCGTGTTTTGAGAGCGGCAGAATTCCGCCTTCATTTTTCAAGAGGACCAACGATTCGCGGGCCGCTTCACGCGCGAGTTCCCGGTTTTGCGGGCTCGGGTGAATTGCGGGCTGGTGATTGCAGCGGGCGAGTGGATCGCGGAAAAGCCCGAGATCCCACTTCGTTTCCAGCACGCGGAGCACCGCCGCGTCGATTTGTGTCTCGCGGACGGCTCCGGATTTCACCAATCCCGGGAGCTCTGCTAGAAAAGCTTCTGACACCATGTCCATGTCCACCCCGGCGACCATCGACTGCCGCGCCGCGTCGGCGTCCGTGGCGGCGGTGCCGTGGTTTTTCATTTCAGTCACCGCCGTGTAGTCGGTCACGATCCAACCTTGGAAGCCCCATTGCTCGCGCAGTAGTTCCGTGAGCAGCCAGCGGTTAGCGGTCGCGGGAATGCTGTCGATGTCGTTGAAGGCGGTCATCACCGTCCGCGCCCCGGCGTCGATCGCCGCGCGATACGGCGGGAAATAAGTTTCTTCCATCGCCCGACGGCTCATGTCCACCGAGTTGTAATCCCGCCCGCCCAGCGGTGCGCCGTAGAGGGCGAAGTGTTTCACACAAGCCAGCACGGAGTTGGGATCTGCCAGATCATTTCCCTGATAGCCACGCACCATCGCAGCGGCGATTTTAGCGCCCAGCCACGGGTCTTCGCCCGCCCCCTCGGCCACCCGCCCCCAGCGCGGGTCATGGGAAATGTCCACCATCGGCGAGTAAACCCAGTGCAGCCCGTCCGCCGCTGCCTCCGCTGCGGCCATCCGCGCGCAGCGTTCCATCAGATCAAGATTCCACGAGCACGAGAGTCCGAGCGGAATCGGATAGATCGTGCGCTGGCCGTGGATCACGTCGTAGCCGAAAATCAGCGGGATTCCTAGCGGACTCGCCAACGCCAGCTCCTGCAAGGCCCGCGTGGCGGCGGGCGTGAACACATTGAGCACCGCGCCGCAGTGACCCGCGCGGATCTTGGTTTCCAGATCGTCCGAGTGCTTCATGCCGGTGGCGTCCATCGCGCCGGT
>JBEGUC010000054.1:0-16575 GCA_041179105.1 Verrucomicrobiota bacterium
GATCGCCGACGGCGGAGGAGGCTTTTTGGTCAAGATTTGCGATTTGATCGCGGTAAAGCTGGAACTCCGAGGGATGGATGCGGGTGACGAGCGCTTTAGAATACTGGTTGAGCAGGCCCGAGGTGTAGGTGAAGCCACCTTTGCGGGTTTCGAGTTCGCGTTCGAGAACCTTGATCTTGGTGGTGCGCAGCTCTTCCTCACGCTCGAGGGCGCGCAGTTCTCTGGCAAGCGAGAGAGCTTCGTCATCGAGACGATTCACGTCGTTGTATAGTGAGCGGCGGAGGTCCGCGTATTCCCTCTGGCTGCTTTGGAGTTCACTAACGGATTTAGTTAGCGACGCGCGAGCGCTCACGTTGGGATTCGAGGCGATGGTCGCCCCGGCGGAGGTGAAGCTGGCCACAGCTAGGGTGGCGGCGGCTAAAGTGCGATGAATCATGGCTGGATAAGTGGAAGATGTGTGAACGAGATATCTTTCTCGCTGGTTGCGGTGATCACGAGTTTCAGGATTTGCGGGGCGAGGTCGTTGCGTTCCTGGAATTTCCAGCCATCCGCGCCGGAACGGCCTGCTAGGGCAAAACTGCCGTCCTCATTGACGCCGTAGGCAAGGGCGAGGCCGAAATAGACGACCTGCATGTTGAATTCATGACCTTTGGAATCCTTGTGTAACTCTGGAAATACATGGACGCCTTGCTGGAATTTTTCCACTTCGGCCATGAGCTCGGTGATGGTGACAAGTCGCTTGGAAATCTCCTCGGTTTGACTATCCGCCGGCAGTGATAGATTCCTTTGGATGGCTTCGATGCCTTGAGTGATTTTGGGATTCTTCCGCAAAGGCTCGGGAAAAATCGGAATTTTAGCAGCCAAGTCCTCCTCCATCACTCGGACCTGGCGCTTGAGTTCGTCCTCTGCGGCCGCGTGGCGATCTCTCTGGGAAACCTTATCCAGCGACTGCTGGTCGCCACCTTCCTTGCGGATCTTGGCGGAGGCGATCTGTTCCTTGAGCAAGGTGATTTCGCTTTCGAGGCCTTCCTTGTAATTCTGGAGCACCTCTTGGTCGCGTGACCAATCGTTCTCCTCCTGCTGAATTTTCCGCATCGTTTCCACCCATTCGCGGACAGAGGTGCGAAGTTCTTCGGTAGGGGTAATGGTAACCTCCTGAGCATGTATCTGTAGGCCCAGAGCGAGAGATATGATATGAATTGGAATGCGCATAGCGTGCGTTGCGGCGTTATAAAAAAGGGACCGCCGACATTTGCCGACGGCCCCCGTGTGACAATTTCGTCAGATTTAGCGCTTAGTTGGCGTCTTTGACTTCAAGGCGGTAGAACTCCTTGTCCGGACTTGCGGAAACATCAACATCAAGGCTCATGCTGCCGGCTGGTGCCCAGCTGTCCAAGCCGGTGGATTTCTGAACCGGCACGGAGAGGGTGGCAGTGTTGCCGACCTTCTGCACCGTGACACCCTCAGTCGTGCGGAGGTCGAGAATGTCCGCACTATTGTAGAGCATAAAACCATTCGGGTTGCTGGTAACGCTGGTTTGGCCAGCGGTGAAGTTCGCGGTGAACTGAGTCGTGGTCTTGAGAGTTCCCAACACCGTGGAGGCGTCGCTAACAGCGGCATCGAAACCCAGGCTGCTGTTGGCGTTTTCCACAGCATCGGAAATCCCATCGGCGTCAGCGTCGGTAAGCGAACCGGAAACGGAGCCTGCGTCTGGGTAGCCGCTGAGATAACCCGCTTTCGAGAGATAAGACCATCCATTGAGCCAGTTGGTATCACCGAACGCACCCCGATAGGTCGTGGCTTCGAAGAATCCGACCGGAGCGCCCACTGGGGCGGCACTCAGAGTCGATCTGCGCAACGGACTTGCGAGGTTAGGACGTGGATCAAGACCACCATTTGCCGTGCGGCTGATGCCAACAAGCATCGGGTCCGTGCCAACGGCGGAGTTGCCCGTGCCAGTGGGTGCTCCGGCCGCGCCGATCACAAGACCAGTGCTAAGACCAAAGGTGCCCCAGGTGTTGTTGGAGAACACGGAGGCCATTGGCTGGGGGGCCACGCCGTTGCCGACGCCGTCACTGGCCTTTAAAATCGTCGCTCCGCTGAACTGGTGGAGCACCGAGTTGTGCAGTTGGCCCGCAAAGTAATCGTCTAAATAGATCGCGCCGTTAGGACTTCCCGAGGTTCCGGAATCACCGATGAAAGTGGCGTTGTAGATGGTGGCGGTGGTGTGGGGCGTGCCTGTGCGGACGGGATCTGAGCCATTGCCGCCGTCCCATTCGCCGCCACGGTCACCTTTGGTGTTATCAGAATTTTGGAGCGCGAACCAGAACTGGTGAAACCCCCGGTGACCTTCGTCGAGGTCGAAGCTGTCGTCCTGGCAGAATGCCACGGCGATGCGCTTGGTGTTGACGGTGCCGCCAAAGATTTCCATGCCATCATCGGTGTTACCAATGATTTCCACGTTCTCGATGGTGGTGCCGGAGCCGACGCCGCCCATGGTTAGTCCGTTAATCTCTTTGCCATTTACCGCATCATAGACGTAACCTCCGAAGCGGAGGGACATGTATTTCACCACACCCGAGTTGTCCGCAACGTCGTTACCGCCGTAAAGGATATCGGTAGAAGAACCGCTAGGGAATCCCTCAATGCTAAACTCATTGGCGTTGGTGGTCGGCCCCGTGTAATAGTTGATTGGTGCTGAACCGAGAATGATGAGGCCACCGTAGAGGCCGCCGTCGGTTGCCGGATCGAGGTCGTCGTCTGGATCCAAGGTGAGTTCGGCATCGCGATCATCCTTGGCGGTCATCACGATGGGTGCTTCGGCAGTGCCCGCAGCCATGATCGTGCCGTTGCGGCTGATGATGAGCGAGCCGTAGGTGTTGTTAGTGACGTTCTTGGTGCCAAGAATGGTGGTGCCGGGCTGGATGGTGAGCGTGGCGCCGTTTTTCACGAAGATCGACTTGTCGAGAATGTAGGCATTGCCCGCAGTCCAAGTGGTGTTGGTGGTGATGTCAGCCGTGACGGGAACGTCGGCCGCATGGAGTGAGGAAATGACAGCAAGCATTGTGCCGCCAATCCATAGATTTTGTTTTAGCTTCATATACGTTTGTTAGGACAGGGATTGAGTGGGCGTGTGGCCCGGTGTATCGCGTTTGCTCTTAGAATTCGAAGTCCGCGCTGATGCTCAGGCTCCGGCCCGGGGAGTAGGATTTATAAACCAACTCCGTCGGTGCGAAGAGTTCAGTATCCTCTGAATCGAGTAGATTGGTGATTTTAAGTGTGACCTTTCCGTCACAGCTCCATGCGTTGAAGGATTTGGAAATGACGAAATCTAGCGAATGATACGGATCGCGCACGATCGACGGGCTTTCCGCCGTCGCGGGAACACCAACCAGGTAAGAGTCCGTGAAGTTGTAAACCAAGCTTGCTCGCAGTCCCATTTCCTCGTGTTCATAGCCGAGGATCAGGTTGAAAATGTTTTCTGGTTGACCCTCGAATGTGCTGTCCACCAACTGACTCTTTCCTTGGGAATTAATCTGCTGCACATATTTGAGGAGTGAATCAATGAAGGTATAGTTCGAGGTGAGGCTGAATCCCGCGCCAAGCTGGTGGGCAAGCTCGATTTCGAGACCCGTGAGAGTTCCTGATTCCCCGTTAACCCACGTTTTTTTATCCAGCGCATAGGCTTGGGCGATGGGATCTGTCATCGACTTGTGGAACAGGTTGAGGGAGACGCGATCGCGGTCCGTGGCTTGCCAATCGAAACGCAGGTCGTAGTTAGTGATCAGAGTGTCAGTGAGATTCGGATTACCGATGGTGATGTCACCGGTGGTCTGGTCCTGGATTTCCACTGGGGCATATTCATAGAATGTCGGACGCGCTATGGTGCGGGACCAGGCGAATATCGCCTTGAATTGATCACTGGACCCGAAGTTCCGCCACAGGGTCATGCCCGGAAGAGCATAGTCGTTGCTGGTGACGATGCGCTCGTCATTGACGAAGAACGCCGGATTGAGATCAGGCAGAATCTGGTAGTAACGATCTTCGCTTTCCAACCTGACTCCTCCGGTCAACCCCCATCCGGCGAGTTCGGCGTTGGCCATGATGTAATAGGCATCGATTTCGTTGCCTGCATCCACGTTGCGAACCGTCCGTCCGAGCAGGGTCGCTTCGGAGATGATGAGGTCCGGCGAGGACGAGTTTGCCTGGGGGCCAGTCCAACCAAGGAAACGGTCACTGCCATCCGGCTCAGTCAGGGAGTCAATCCCGTCACGATAATCCACACCATAAGTGCCACCATCGCCAAGCAACCTGTTATTGAGTGTCGGAGATATATTGTAGGTGAATAACCGTCCGCGAACTTCCCGATCCCGAATGAAATGATTGGTGCCAATTTTGAAATCGAGAAACGCGCTGTCGGATTCTTTCCAAGCGGGAATTGTTAAGTCGATGGATTCGTTGGCTGCCTCTTCTACGGTTTTAAGACTCTCCCTGAAATTTACGACCAGTGGCGGACTGCTACCGAAGGGGTCGGCTGCAGTGAGTTGGGTGCCGAGTGATGGCTTGTAGATATCTCCTGACGCGGCAATCCGCGGATCGGCGAAATCCAGTTCTGAGAAGTAGAAAGTTCTTCCATTCGGCCGGTCTTCGAGTGCGTTGCTGCGGGCGGCCATCCAGTCGAGTCTGAATGGCCTGTCATCTGGGCCAAATTTGTGGGTGCCGTCGAGTTGCAGGGTCTCAAGCTCGCGGAACAATGGATTGATGGAATCAAAGGCTTGATAGGTGTATGCACCCGCACCGAACGGGTTAATGTCAGAAGGAAGATATTCGGGAAAGCTGCCACCGATGGTCTTTATTTTACGCCCCAGCGAGACCTTGTCTTCGGCGCTGGTGTTCCTAAAGCCAGTGAAGCCGACCTCGTGATTATCGCCTATTTTCACGCCCGCGCCTAGGAGAAGCCCCCAGTTGATATATTCAGTGTATTGATCCTCAGTCTGGGTGCGCACGACGAAATCCTCCGCATCCTGCGTGCCGTCGGAACCCGGTTTGGAATCGCTGCCGAAATTGACGCCGCGACCGACCTGGACGTCTTCTCTAACCTGGTCGCCCGCCTCGCGGGTGAATGCGAGAACACCCCCGACTTCCACACCATTTTTAAATTTGTAGCGATCTCCAAGGGTGAGAGCGTAGTTTTGCTCCTCCTGTGGGCTACGTTTCTTCGGACGCATGCCGCCGGATTGATGGACCGCCTGCATTTGAGCGGCGGCCTCGGCGGCACGCGCTAGCTGTTCTTCTTGAGAAACCCCTCCCTCGACTCGGACTCCTGGCGGGCGGCGGCCGGTCCAGCCTTGGCTGAGGAAGCCTTCTGGCAGGTCGGCAAGCGGAATCTCGTCGTCGCGTTGGCCCGAGTAGTCGCGATCTCCATCTGGATTTTCATAAAAGGTGTCGCCAAGGTTAGAGTTAGTTTTGATGCCAAGTTCAAATTCCATGATGCGTTTTTCCGGCAGACGCAGAGTTTCTACCAGAACGATGCCGCCCGCAAACTCGGCGGGGAGATCGGGTGTGAAGGTCTTGTTGATGGCGACGCTCTGAAGCAGGTCGGATGGAAATAGATCCAGTTGGACCGCTTTTTTGGACGGGTCCGCGCTGGAAATGAGAGCACCGTTGACGAGCGTGTTGGAATAGCGATCGCCAAGTCCACGCACTACGGCGTATTTGCCGCCGACGATATTGGCACCTGAAATTTTCGAGACCGCCCCGGCGGCGTCACTGATCGCCGCTTGGCTGAACTCCTCCTTGCCTATGCCGGCTGCGATGTTAGGTGATGCATCCAGTTCAAGAAACAAATCCCCTTGTGAGTCGCCCTGATACTCCCCAACGACGGTTTCCTCTTCGAGAGTGGTTTCTTCGTTGGCGTCGGCGGCGGGCTTGAGGCGCAGGCCCAAGCGGACCTCGGCGGGCTGCCCTTCGAGGGTGCTGACGACGGAACTCTCGGTGAAGTAGCCGAGCTTGGTGGCTTCCAAGGTGAAGGAGCCGGCGGGCAGGCCGCCGATGGTGAAGCGACCCTTGGCATCGGTCTCGGCCGTGCGACCGGTGCCGGCGACATCGACAAAAGCTCCGGCCACGGGATTGAGGGAGGAGGCGTCCGAAACTTCGCCGTTGATGAGGCAGCTTCCTGGTGCATTTTTCACCACGGGCAGCGGACCGGGGGAACCTTCTATCGAGATAATAGAAATGCCGTCCGGCGGCGAAAGAGGGCTGGTTTCATTCACTGCTGCGGGTTGAAGGGCCTCCGATGTGTGCAGCGTGACTGATGCCGTGAATGTCCCGCGGGCAGTGGGTTGCCACGCCTCGTCCCAGACGATGTCTCGCCCCGAGCTGGCTGCTAGAAAAGGGGAGCTGGAGCGGTGGGGCACCCACATGAAAGGATGGCTCTTCGCGGCGGATTGAGGGGCAAAGCACGAGAGCGGCACGGGCTGTGCGCCTCCGACAGTTATTACCAGCGGCAGCACCATCCATGAGAGCGGAAGCCATGTGCCAGTAAGAAACCGCCGGATCACCATTGGAAAATTCCGACTGTAAAGTGCGGTAACAATGCTGCGGCGACTAAAGAGAGTGATATCACGAGAACCCATAACAATACATGCGCCACGCCAGGTGCACGCGACAGCTGCAACGAGGTAATCCGACAGCGAAAACCGGCAAAGGCGCACATCGTGACGAAATCGTCACGATGTGGCTAAAACACTGCCACGCCTCAGCCGGCCACGAGGCCAGGTCGGTTAGCTCTGCTTGAGCCAATGTTTGTTATTTGGGACTGACATCGAGCCCCCCTTCCCACGTTCCAGGCATTGTGACGAAATCGACCCAAAAAACAGTTGCATTGATGGCGGAGGGATTCTGTTGGCTGTCACGGGTTAGCATTATTAGATCCAGACAATCATGAAAATCGACATTGTGACGGATACCTTCGTTCCTGATGTGAATGGAGTGGCGATGACCCTAGGACGCCTGACGGACGGCCTGCGGCGGCGGGGACACCGGGTGCATGTGATTCACACCGGAGTCTCGGCGAAATCCGGCGAAACTTGCGTCGCCGCAGTTCCCCTCCCCGGATACAAAGAGGTGCGGGTGGGGTTGCCGAAACCCTTCGAACTCAAAGCCCGCTGGTTGAAGAGGCGCCCGGACGCGATCTACGTGGCCACGGAAAGCCCGCTTGGAAAATCCGCGCTCAAGGCCGCCAACGCGCTTGACATCCCCGTGGCCTCCGGATTTCATACAAATTTCCACCAATACATGGAGCAATACGGCATGGGTGGATTCCACCCGATGGCGATGGCCTATCTGAAAAATTTCCATCACCGCGCGGACTGCACGCTGACGCCCTCGCGGGACATGGTGGAGCGACTCACCAACCACGGTTTTCAAAACGTCCACCTGCTAGGACGCGGTGTGGATACGGACTTATTCGCGCCCGGGAAACGCTGTGAATCGCTCCGCGCCAGCTGGGGTGCGCGGGCAGCAACACCGGTCGCAGTCATGGTCGGCCGGGTGGCACCAGAGAAAAATTTCGAATTGGCGATGCAAACCTTCGTTCAAATGCGCGAAGTGTTCCCTGACGTAAAGTGCGTGGTGGTCGGCGATGGCCCCTTGCGTGAACGACTCTCCCTGAAATTCCCTTGGGTATGGTTTACCGGAGTTCAAACCGGCGAGGAACTCGCCAAACACTATGCCTCCGCCGATGTGCTGGTTTTCCCGAGTGAAACCGAAACCTTCGGCAATGTTCTATTGGAGGCAATGGCCAGCGGCCTTGTTACAGTCAGCTATGACTACGCCGCTGCCGCGCTGCATGTGCGGGCGGGTCAAAATGGACTCAAGACCGTCAAGGGCGATTCCGCAGAATTCATCCGCCACGCAGTGGACGCGCTTTCATTGCGAACCGACGACAAGCTGAGGGAGGCAGCCCGGGAAACCGCGGAATCCCTCGGATGGGATCAAGTGGTAGAGGAATTCGCACGCAGGCTTGCTGAAATCTCGGAAGCGCCTAATGAAATCCCGGCTGCCCGGCCGAAGAAGTCCAAGCGCCCCAAGTTTTCCTGTCGCACAGTCTTCATCTCGGACATCCACCTCGGCACACCTGATAGCAAGGCAGATGAAGTCGTGGAGTTCCTGAAACACATCAAGTGCCGCAAGCTGGTGCTCAACGGCGACATCATCGACGGCTGGGCGCTGAAACGCGGCGGGCGCTGGACATCGCGCCACAGCCGCGTGATCCGCAAGGTGATCAAGATGACCGAGCAAGACCACACCGAGGTGATCTATCTGCGTGGCAATCATGATGAAATCCTCGAACGTTTCCTGCCGATGAACTTCGGTAGGATCCGCCTAACCAAGGAACACATCCATGTCACGGCGGCGGAGAAGCGCTATCTTGTCGTCCATGGCGATGGCTTTGACAGCGTCTCCACCAACCACAAGTGGCTCGCCTCGCTCGGGGCCGTGGGCTACGATTTCCTACTGCGCGTGAACCGCGTTTATAACCACTACCGGGCATGGCGCGGTAAAGAGTATTTCTCTCTCAGCAAGCGCGTGAAGGCCAAGGTCAAGTCCGCCGTTAGCTTCGTGGACAGCTACGAGGAACTGCTACAGGAACTCGCCCGCCACCGGAAATGCGACGGCATCATCTGCGGTCACATTCACACGCCCGAGGACAAACAAGTGGGCGCGATCCACTATCTCAACTCAGGCGACTGGGTGGAAAGTCTGACGGCCATCATCGAGCATCACGACGGGCGGATGGAACTGGTGCGGTATGCCAGCTTCATCGAGAGCCTGAAGCGCGACGAACAACCGAAACCGCAAACCGATCAGGCATCGGTGCCATCCGCGCGCATGATCTGACCACGCTTTTATTTAAAAAGCGTGTCCACTCCCATCGCAGATTTACGGAGGAACTTAGGCATCTCCGCAGGATCACGCGGGCGCAGGGTGCGAAAGATGATTCCAGATAGATAGAGGATGAAAACACGATCCACCCAGCGGTAACCGCGCTTCCGCCGCAGCAAAAAACTCGCGGCCATCGCCAGCATGCGACGTTTCACAGGAAATGGCTCGAAGGACACCTTGATCCGGTAGCGCGAACGATTTTCCTTCGGCCAACGCAACTTATAGGCAATTTTCCCTGCTCGAATCCGAGCGACGATAGATTCATCAAACGGCAAGAAATAGTATCTGCGCGCCAAGAGGACGAGATGGAAGAAGTCGCCCATGTGTTCGATGTCGTCCGCCGGTAGCTCAGCTTCCCGTGCCAGCGAGATCATTCGCGGAAACAGCGCTGCAGCGGCCTCGCCATCCGACAAAGCGTTTTCCGGATCGCTAACGAAATGCGCCATCACTTTCCGCACGCCGTGATTGATGAACAGAGAATCCCAGTAAACATGCAGCAGCGGCGGAATGCGGACGCGCCGAAAGAACAGCTTCTGCCGGGCGAAGTCACGGATGTAGAGAAGCTCTCGAATCACAGTGTCGGCGTGATCCACAAGTTCCAGTGCCGCGCCCGCCCGCTCCGCCCCGAGAAGAGTTTCCACGGCAGAGTCCGCCGGCCTTCCATCTCGGAAAACGGTGATGACGGCCTCCGTATTGAGTCGAATCCAGATGTCCCGGCCATCGGCCTCCAGATAGGCGCGCCGCCGGAAGCGATGCCAGCCGCCGGTCTGACACCACACCGAAATCCCCACTAGGTTTTCCACCTGTGAGAGTTCTTGTGCGAAGCGTTCGCAATCCCAGCCGATGAACGATGGATATTCGCCGGCACCCTCGTATTCTCTGCGGGCCTGAAGTTCCAGAAGCTTGCGTTGCTTCACCCGGAAGAACGCTCGGTTGAGCGGGAGATAGCGGAAAAAATCGCTTTCACCGTGTTTCATCGAAACGATTAGATTGGGCGAGTCGAGCCCCTCCAGCGTCTTTTCCAGCGTGCCGCGATGCCAAATCAGATCTCCGATGCGATGCGCCCCCACCGTCCAGGTCCGGAAAATCAGATCCTTGCCGCGTCGTTCGAACTCGGGCAAAAGCACACGCAGCAAGCGGTTCGCCTCGCCGGCATTGCGCAGATGGAGGCGCGTCCGGATCAGATCCTGCACGTCATTCCCATCGCTCTCGCCGATGCGTAGGATCAATCCTGCGAGTTGCGGGAAATCCGTCAAAATCCCCCGAACTAACCCCACATAGTAAGCTTCCAACTCTGCCGGGTCATCGCCCATGACCTTTGACAACGCGGGCGTCATCGGGAGCACATCGGTTGTGAGATAGACCCGCAATCCGAACTCATGGTGCAGCATGTCGAAGAATCCCGTGAACTTTCCGCGCAGGAAATGAATTTGATCCGCCACCTCCGGTTCGTGCAGCGGATGCGGCGCGAGGTGCGCGAGGTCATCCAAAGTAACGGCGTTGTATCCTTGCGCGGAGACCTGGCGCGCGAAGTCGCGTAGCTCATTTTCTATCAAATCCCAGTCGTCCGGACTCGCATCCTGCAAATGCTGGAAAGGAATCTTGGACCAATTGATCCGCATCCGCTGGTAGCCGCGAAAAAAGGGCCCGATTGCGTCGATGAGAAATAACTCCATGCCAATGGCAGATAGATTCATCTCGCGGTAGGTCGTTGACGAGCGGTCAATCTTGACGGAATCGTCACACGTCGGAGGAATTTCGCGCCACCGCCATTTCCTCGGTTCATACCGGAATACCCTGCGGAAGGCAGACATTTTGTCCGCCTGGACGATGGGGAGAGAAAATAATGAGTTCTGCGCTCCGGCTTTCGCGGCGCATTGGCGAGTGGACCGAAGTTCCACCCTCCTTATCCCCTTATTCCTCCGCGCCCGCGCCCGCTCTTTCCTCTGCGCGGAAACGATCCGCTCGATCACCAACCCCGTCCCATGCTTGTGCTTGTTAGCCGGAACGACGCCTTTATTCTCAAGCCAATCCCCTTGCCACCCCTGAGACGCTTCCCTAGCGTTCTGCGATCCTCATGCCAGCGCCCGCCTCCATTCTCAAGCTCTGCGAAACCTTCGCCGACCACCGCGATCACTACCGCTCCGGTGGTTACAACGAGGCCCAGCTCCGCAAGGAATTCCTCGACCCATTCTTCGCCGCTCTCGGCTGGGACATGGACAACGCCCAAGGCCTCGCCCCACAATACCGCGATGTCATCCACGAGGACGCCCTGCGCATCGGCCCGCATGTGAAAGCTCCTGACTGCGCCTTCACCCTCCACGGCCAGCGGAAATTTTTCCTCGAAGCGAAGAAGCCCGCCGTCAACATCAAGTCCGACACCGACCCCGCCTTCCAACTCCGCCGCTACGCCTGGTCCGCCAAGATGCCGCTCTCCATCCTCTCGGACTTCGAGGAATTCGCCATCTACGACACCCGCATCAAGCCGGCCAAGGGCGATCCATCCTCCAAGGCCCGCACGTTCTACTGCACCTTCGATCAATACGCGGAAAAATGGGATGAAATCGCCGCCATCTTCTCGCGCGACTCCATCCTCAAGGGCTCCTTCGACAAATACGCCGATTCCAATAAAAAGAAAAAAGGCACCGCCGAGGTCGATGCCGCCTTCCTGGAGGAAATCGAACGCTGGCGCGACCTACTCGCCCGCAATCTCGCCCTGCGGAATCCCGCACTCTCCGTCCGCGACCTCAACTTCGCCGTCCAGAAAACCATCGACCGCCTCGTTTTCCTCCGTATCTGCGAGGATCGCGGCACCGAGGACTACGGGAAACTCCGCAGCATCGCCAACGGCACCCAGACCTACCCACGCCTGCTCGAACTCTTCCGCGCCGCCGACCAACGCTACAACTCCGGCCTCTTCCACTTCTCCAAGGAAAAAGGCCAAGCCGAGGAACCGGACACACTCACGCCCCACCTCGTCCTCGATGACAAGGTGCTCAAGGACATCATCATCCACCTCTACTATCCAGACAGCCCCTACGAATTTTCTGTCTTACCCGCCGACATCCTCGGCTCGGTTTACGAACAATTTCTCGGCAAGGTCATCAATCTAACCGCCGGCCACCGCGCCGTCGTCGAGGACAAGCCGGAGGTCAAGAAAGCCGGCGGCGTCTTCTACACCCCCAGCTACATCGTCGATTACATCGTCAAACAAACCGTAGGCCCGCTCATCGAGGGCAAGACGCCGAAACAAATCGAATCCATCCGCGTGCTCGATCCCGCCTGCGGCTCCGGCTCATTCCTCATCGTCGTCTATCAATTCCTGCTCGACTGGTATCACCAATTCTATATCTCCCACGATCCCGAGAAACTCGCCAAAGGCAAATTCCCCGTGCTCGTCCAAGCCCGCGGCGGCGGCTGGTCGCTCACCACCGCCGAGCGCAAGCGCATCCTGCTCGCCCACGTCTTTGGCGTGGACATCGACAGCCAAGCCGTGGAAGTCACCAAGCTCTCCCTGCTGCTCAAAGTCCTCGAAGGCGAGACCACCCAAAGCGTCCAGCGCGAACTCATCCACCAACGCGTCCTCCCCGACCTCGGCGACAACATCAAGTGTGGCAACTCGCTCATCGCCTCCGACTTCTACGCCCAACCCGGCCTCCCCGAGATGGACGCCGACGCCCACCTCCGCGTCAACGTCTTCGACTGGGACGGCAAAGGTGGTTTCCCGGAAATCATGAAAGCTGGCGGGTTTGATGCGGTGGTTGGAAATCCGCCGTATGGGGCAGAATTTAACGACGACAACAAAAGGTATTTAATCAAAAAATTTCCGAACCAGACATATCAACTCGATTCTTACCTAATATTCATGGAGCAATCGATAACAAGATTACTTCGCAAAGATGGTTTTTTTGGGATGATTATTCCAAATCCTTGGCTGACGAACTTGAAACAACAAAAGATCCGACGCTTTGTCCTCGAAAACGCGAGAATTCGCGAGATCGTTCATTTCAAATTTCCAGTATTCAACAAGGTGATTGTGGACACGGAGATTGTTTTGCTAGCTAATGGCAACAGCGCACAGCACTCAATTGTTGTTTCTACTGTGCCGAACATGGCCTCGTTTCTCGGGAATCCGGACGAGCCTGCTCCATTTCGTGCCGACGTGCCTCAATCCAAGTGGTCATCGCTTAACGGATCTCCGATCAACATTTTTGTGAGCCCTGCTGACGATAAATTAATCAGCACGATCAGCAATCAAAGCTGCCAGCTTCAACAGCACTGCTTGATCAATGTCGGCATTAAACCCTATCAAACGGGGAAGGGAAAGCCGCAGCAGACACCTACAATGGTTAAAAGCAGGCCATTCGACAGCGATCACAAAAGCACTTCTTCTCATATGCCGTATTTGCGCGGAAGGGATATTGGTCGATACCGCATTGCACCATTGGAATCGCGCTTCCTCAACTACGGGCCATGGCTCGCCGAGCCGCGACCTGCCGCAAAATTCGATGCTGAAGAGAAAATCGTCATGCGACAGACCGGAGATAGTCTAGTTGCAGCATTGGATTCCCAACAGTTTCTCTGTCTGAACAACATGCATGTGATCGTGCCAAGGAACGAGACTGTCTCACCGCGCTTCCTACTCGGTGTGATTAATTCACGACTCTTGAATTGGTATTATCATTCAATGAACCCTGAAGTTGGGGAAGCGTTGGCCGAGGTTAAAAAGACGAACGTTGCTCAACTCCCTATCCGCGTCATTGACCCCGCCAACAAATCCGACCAAGCCACCCACGACCGCATCGTCGCGCTGGTGGAGAAGATGCTGGACCTACAAAAGCAGCGCGCCGCCGTAAAAACCCCGCACGAGCAAACCGCTCTGGATCGCCAGATTTCCGCCACGGACGCGCAGATCGACCGCCTCGTTTATAACCTCTACGGCCTGACAGAAGAAGAGATCGCCTTGGTAGAAGAGGCGTGACAGTTCATGTGACTCAAGCTTTATTTTTCTACCATAATTCTTCTATTGCCTCCAGATCCTGATTCGAATTTCTTACAAAATCCCAACTTTATTCCTCCACCGCCATGTATATCAAAACGCTTCAACTGGAAAATGTCCGCTCGTTCACCGACTTGAGCTTCGACTTGGAAAGGCCAGGCGGCATTTTTGCGGGCTGGACAGTGTTTGTCGGCGGAAATAGTTCGGGCAAATCGACCATTCTGCGGAGCGCGGCACTGGCATTGATCGGGCCCGAAACTGGTGGGCGCTTGATGGGTTCACCGGCCGGCTGGATTCACAAAGGACAATCCAAAGCCTCCGCAGTTCTGGGAATCAAATGGGATAAAGAAAGCGATAAATTTAAGAAAGGGGGGGGTGGAAACTTGAAGGAAATTTTTGAAACCGGCGTTCGTTGGGTCACAGAAAAAAAGGAAGATGAGATTCCGTATTTCCGGGCAGTTGATAAGCGGAACGCTGCCGGTGGGCGGATTCAGACGCCTGAACGTGGGCCATGGTCGCCAAATTCTTCTGGATGGTTCTCAGCCGGGTATGGCCCGATGAGACGCCTCTCCGGCAGCTCGCCAGAGGCCATGCGTCACTCCACCAGCAAAGACGCGGAGAGCCGCTTTGTGACTCTGTTCCGCGAGGATGCGGCCCTCAGTGAGAGCGAGGAGTGGCTGCGCCGGATGCACGCCAGAAGTCTAGAATCTTCGAGCAACGAGATTCGCAAAGTCTTGGAAGGGGTTCAGGCACTTATGGGAGATGGATTACTTCCTCATGGCATGAAGATCAGTAGAATAACGGTGGATCATGTGTTTGTGGAAGACGGTCACGATGTGGACCTGCCCATGCGGGACATCAGCGACGGCTGCAGGAGTATCTACGCCACAATTCTCGATCTGGTTCACGGGCTCTACGAGGTCTATGGCGTTGATGGACTTTTCGAGACCGACGACCAAGGCCGAGTGGTGATTGCGCGACCGGGAGTGGTGATCATTGATGAAATCGAGGCGCACCTGCATCCATCGTGGCAGCGCGATATCCCGGAGTGGTTGAAGATACATTTTCCGAAAATCCAGTTTCTGGTCAGCACCCACAGTCCGCTGATCGCCCAAGCGGCTGATCCGAACGGACTGTTCATCTTACCGTTGCAAGCGGATGATGATCAGGTGGCACGTCCCGCGACCGATGCGGAATACGAGCGGATCCGCTGGGGCAACGCCCACAAGACGATTCTCGGTGTCGCCTTCGGCTTGAAGACCACGCGGACCAAGTGGGCAAGCCAGCAGTTGAAGCGGTGGCAAGAACTCAACGCGAAGCATCACGAAGGTATCCCACTTGAAAAAGCCGAGGATCGAGAGTTCAAGAGCCTCAAGCAGCAGCTTGAACTCGCGCTAGACGGTGCACCGATGGAAACCCTTTAATCCAAACGAGATATGCGCTCCCTGTCTATACCGCAATCACTCGACAAGAAGCTGCTTCAAAGGCTTTCCGACGAGACGGAGGCAATTAAAAAAGCAACCGACCCGAAGGCGGAAGCTGGCAAGCGTTACAGCAATGCCCGCAAGAACCGATGGTTTGCGCCAGTCGTGAAGGAACTCGGGCGTCTGGCCGGGCCGGGAGAACGTTGCATGTTTTGCAGCGGCAGCGAGGCGAGCGACGTCGAACATTACCAGCCAAAGGCAATTTTCCCAGAGCTTGCGATGACTTGGGAGAATTACCTTTGGTCTTGCGCGCCCTGCAACCGAAGCAAGCTCAACCGCTTCCCCCCGGCCACGGGGCCGGGGGGGAAATTTGTCAATCCGCTCCACGAAAACGTGTGGGACTTCTTCTTCATCGATTCGTTCGGCATTCTCACGCCTCGTTTTGACCGGGCGACGAATGCACCCAACGAACGGGCTGTGACCACTCGCGATTTTCTCTCGCTGAATCGGGATGCAGTTCAAGTCTGCCGCCAGCAAAGGTTCAATAATCTGAAGGAGGCGATGGCGGACATTTTGAATCTGATAGCGGCAAGGAAGCTTACCAAGAAAGCCGCTCGCGAACGCGTGGAAACCTGGAAATCTGAATCGTGGCAGCCAGACGTTGCCGATTATTTCCTCAACGGTCCGGGACGAAAGGAATCACCCTTTAAGGAGTTTCTCGTCGAGGTTTCCGACTGAAGTCCTCATGAAACGCATCGACGCCCGTTTTAGAATCCATCTCACCCATCATCACTAAAGACTTGTCCCTCTGTCATGACCTTTACTGACTGACGGATGGAAGAAGAGACCGCCTTGGTGGAAGGCGCGTGAAGATCCGCCAATTTCTTCAGCCCCAACGGGGCGCAAGACGCCAGCCCAGGGCAACGCCCTGGGAACCGAATCCCCAAAAAAACCCTCAAGCCCTGAAAGGGCGCAACAAAGATCGCCGCCGCCTTTATTCCGCCCCTTCAGGGCTTGGAATCTATGTGTTTGTTACACCTAGGGCGTCGCCCTAGGCTGTCATAGATCGCCCCGTTGGGGCGTAAGCGGTCAACAGAGCACCTCTCGCATTTTTGTCAGAGATTTGGCGGCTATGGCATCTATGCAACCCGGCTCTCGATAGTCTGACTGGCAGCCGGGCGGGTTTTGATCCAGTTGGCGGGCAGC
>JBEGUC010000055.1:0-16481 GCA_041179105.1 Verrucomicrobiota bacterium
CTGGAGCGAGGAAACAATATGTGGCAAAGCTTGGTGAGCCTGCCAGCGGGCGATCTGGTGATCGAGTTAAGAGTGATCGGAAAGAGGGGAGGGGAGGATGTGATTTGAATCTTGTTCTTTCTATCAACTCTCAACCATCAACTTCTTCGAATCTGAAATCGCTCGACGTTCCAGCCGGCGTGGGGGTCGGCGGGGATTTTTTCGGGGGTGAGGCCTGTGGATTTTCCGGGGCCGTCGATGGTCCATTTCACGCGCTGCCCGTCGGCGGTGACGGCGTGCTCGTAGGCGGCGATGGCGAGCAAATCGAGCATTTCATCGAGGTCGGAGGCGGTGAAGTCCGAGGTCATGACCACGCTGGATTTCTCCGGCAGTAGGCGGGCGACGAGGCGGGCGGCACGTTGGGGAGTTAGGGCGAGGCGCTGGCGTTCGCGGAGGGCAGCGAGCGTTTGCTCGGCGGTTTCGTCGCGGCCGCTGGAGTCGCTGCCGAAGGTGAGGTCGGCGGGGGCTTTTACGCGGCGGGTGCGAGCAAGCGACTCGCTGCCGAAGAAGAATTTCACCTCGGGAACGAGCGGCGTGAAGTCCGGCTCGGCGTCGCGCAGGGCGGCGAGGCGGGTGCCTTCGTGGGCGGCGTTGATGGCGTCGCAATAGGCTTTGACGATTTCCGGACGGCGGCCGCAGAGCTCGGTTTGGTAGCGGTAGCGCTGCTGGGAAAGCTGGTTGAAGGAGGCCATCCGGGCGTCGATGGCATCGGCGACGAGGCGGATGGCGGAGAGCCGGTGTTCGAGCTCGCGAAGTGCTTTTTCCGCGCGGTGATAGGACTCGTTTTCGTCCCAGTGATAGTGCGCGGCGAGACCTTCTGCGAGCCGCTGCTTGACGAGCGGATCATCGCGGCGGTCGGCGATGGAGGAGCGCAGGACCTGAAGCCGGGGCAGCAGGCCGTTTCTACGAAGCGCGTCGTAACAAACCATGTGCTGGCCCGCACCGAACTCGGCGTAGAGCAGCCGCAGCGTTTCCGCAGGCGAGTCGCTGAGGCGTTGGCGGCGGTCGAAAAGAGAGATGAGTTTTTCCACGCCGTGAAGCTGGATGATCGCGCTTTCGAGGCGGGCGTTGCAGTCGGTGACGGTGCTACGGATTTCGTCCGGCTCTTGCAGGCGCGGGTCGAGGATGTTCGGGCGTTCGAGGGTTTCGCAAACGCCACGGACCGTGTCGGCGAAGGTTTTGAGTTCGGCGATTTCATCCTCCGCGAGTTCGTGCAGCAGCCGGAGTAGCGGGCGGAGGCCGGGAGAAACGAGTGCCCAGCGTTCGTGCAGGCCGAGTTGTTGGTCCTCCAGCCAGCGGGAATCGCAGAGGCGGTTGAAAAACTGGCCGGCGCGTTGGCGGGCGTCGCGGAGGGACGCGCCCTCGTCGTCGGCGAGCAGGATGTCCGGATGGGCGGCGAGGATTTCGCGGATCAGCGCGATCGCCTCGGCGTGGGGAATCCGGCCCGCCTCGCCCGCGACGTCGGCGAGGCGTTCCGCGCAATCGACGTAAATCGCGGCCGATGGCCGGGTCAACGGGCGGAAAAAATCTCGCGAGACGGAGGCGAGGAGTTTTTCACTGAGATTCGGCGAGGACATGCGGCGGGGCCGACCTTGTAGGGTTGAGTGGCGGGCAACCCAAGTAAGAACTGTGCGGGCAAATCTGAATTTCCGAAAAAATCGAGTTGCATCCAAAGTCCACCGGCGTCATTCAAGGGGCTCTTAATCTTTATAATTCCTATGGCTGACCGCGAAGACAAAAATGTGGAAAATGTGACCGGCAAGTTCTATGTGGACAGCCAGTGCATCGATTGTGATCTCTGCCGAGAGACCGCACCGAACAACTTCACCCGTGCCGAAGACGAGGGTTATTCCTACGTTTTCAAACAGCCAGTGAACGACGAGGAAATCGCTCAATCCCGCGAGGCCATGGAAGGCTGCCCGGTGGAGGCCATCGGCGAAGATGGCGACGCCTAAGCGCTACGCTGCGATGAAAAAGCCGCAGCGCGTCAGCAGAATCCGTGAGGAAATTCTGCGGGAATGGCGCGGTGCCGAGGAGCCTGCGGATCTCAGTGCGGGCATCCATCTCGCACAGAAATTCGTGGCTGCCATCCTGCGTGCCGCCGGGGCGGAGGACGGCTTGCACGAGGATCAGGTCCGCGCGACTTGGAAGGAGCTCGCCGGTGATTTCATCGCCCGCCACACCGAGCCGATTTCGGTGAAAGACGGCAATCTCGTCCTGCGCGTGACCCAGCCAGCCCTGCGCTTCCAATTGGAGCAAATGAACCCCATGCTCCTCACCCGCATCCGCACCCAACTCGGCGAGGGGCGGATCAAATCCATCAAGTTCCAACTCGGCTAGACTCCCATGTTTCGCAATCTCATCTTCGACTGGTCCGGCACGCTCGTGGACGATCTCGGCCCGGTCATCGAGGCGACCAACGCCGTGCTCGGGAAATACGAAGTTGCCCCTTTCAACCGCGAAAGTTTCCGCCGCGCCTTCCGCCTCCCTTACCGGGAATTCTACGCCGAGCTGCTGCCGGACGTCCCGCTGGAGGAGCTCGAAGCCCATTTCCGGCCTGCCTTCGCCGCCGCCGTCACGCCTGTCACCGTCCTGCCCCACGCCCGCGAAAAACTCGAATGGTGCAGCGCAATCGGCATTCGCGCCTTCGTCCTGACTTCCATGGACACCCTCGCCTTCGAGCGCCAGATGGACGACTTCGGCCTGCGCCACCATTTTGAAGCCACCTATTCCGGCGTCTTGGATAAGCGGGAAATCATCCACCGAATTCTCGAAACCCACGGCCTCGACCCCACTGAGACCGCCTTCGTCGGCGACATGACTCATGATGTGGAAACCGCGCGGCACGGCGGCATTTCCTCCATCGCCGTGCTCACCGGCTACAACCACGCGGAAATCCTCGCCGCCGTCCGCCCAGATCTCACCGTGCCAGACCTCGGTGTCCTCCGCAGCCTGCTCGACCGCCGCCGTGGCGTTTCCCGCCCTGTCGCCACCGTCGGTGCGCTTATCCATGACGGAAACGGCCTCGTCCTCATGGTCCGCACCCACAAATGGGGCAACCGCTGGGGCATCCCCGGCGGGAAAATCGAGCGCGGCGAATCCTCCACCGACGCCCTCCGCCGCGAGATTCGTGAGGAAACTGGTCTCGAACTCCGCGACATCCAGTTCGCGCTCGTCCAAGACTGCATCCACTCGCCCGAGTTCCAGCGCCCCGAGCATTTCCTGCTGCTCAACTACGTCGCCCGCGCCACCACCACCGCCGTCACCCTCAACGACGAAGCCGAGGAATTCCGCTGGCTCGCTCCGGCGGACGCGCTTGCCCTCAATCTCAACCAGCCCACCCGATTCCTCCTCGCCGAAGCCCTCGAAAAGGGCCTCGTGATCTAGGCCTTCCTGCCTGTTTTTCCTCACCACCATGGACACCATCGAAATCCGCCGCCTGCGTGTCAGCACCCTCATCGGCGTGCCGGATGAGGAACGCGCGGTTTCCCAAACTCTCCTTGTCACTGTCCGCATGACCCCGGCCCATGGCTTCGATGAGCTGGCAGATGAAATTTCCCGCACCGTGGATTATTATGCCGTCTCATTAGAGATCGAAGCCCTTGCCGCTGCCCGCCCGCGCCGCCTCATCGAGACGCTCGCCGTGGAAATCGCCGATCACCTGCTCGGAAATCACCCGCTCGCCCGCGTCGCCATTTCCATCGAAAAACACATCCTCCCGAACACCGAGTGCGTCGCCGTGCATCTTGCGCGCAGCCGCTGAAGATATCCTTATCAGGCTCCGCAGCAGCGGCATTTTTAATCGCATCAAGACAGATTCTTAGCAATGATGTTTCGTTTCCCAGTTTTCCGAGTCGCTCTGTCGCAGTATCGGAAGATGCATCTGGTGGTTTTTGCCTGCATTTTACTGGGGCTCGTGGCCGCGCGGGCGCAGACACCGGGGTCGTTGGATGCCCTCAATGTTGCGGTAGGCAGTGGCGAATCCATGCCAGTGGTGGCCACGCAGCCCGATGGGAAAATTTTAATCGCGGGGGATTTCCAGTCGGTCAATTCCATTGTGCATCAGAGAATCGCGCGGCTAAATACCGACGGTACCGTGGATTCCAGCTTCAATCCCCAGTTTAATGGGCCGATACTCAGTCTGGCACTTCAGAAGGACGGGAAAATTTTAATCGCTGGTGGATTCACCGCCTTTTACCCGAACGGGAGCACAGCGACTCCCACCGCGCGGTGGAGAATCGCGCGGCTCAATCCCGATGGCTCGCTAGACGCCAGCTTCGATCCCTGGGCAAATGGCCTCGTGAGCGGTTTGCTGGTGCAACCAGACGGAAAAATCGTGATTTCGGGCGCTTTTTCTGTCCTTCAGCCAAATGGCGCTGCAGCTGGCACAGTGCGCAACAAAATCGCCCGCATTCATGCAGACGGCGCGCTCGACAACGGATTTAATCTCAACCCCAACGGTGACGTTGCGGGGATCGCCCTGCAGCCGGATGGGAAAATTCTCCTCGGCGGAGTTTTCAGCAGCCTTCAACCCAACGGCGCCACCACCGCGACCGTCCGCAAGGGCATCGCGCGGGTGAATGCCGATGGCGCACTCGACATGGCCTTCAATCCGAATCCGAGCGGCAACCAAGTGAGTTGTATTCTCGTCCAGCCGGACGAAAAAATCCTCGTCGGTGGGTATTTCTATGAATTCCGGCCTCCGCCGGGCACCACGACCACTTCGCGCTCGAATATCGCACGACTCAATGCCAACGGCACCGTGGACTTGGCCTTCAATCCCACGGCGAACGCGCCTGTTTACAGCCTCTCCCTGCAAGCAGACGGGAAAGTGATACTCGGTGGAGAATTCACCACCTTGCGGCCGAACGGCGCGGCCAGCGCCACCACCCGCAATTACATCGCCCGCGTTCATGCTAACGGTTCGCTGGATACTGGCTTCGAGTCCAAGCCCAATGGCAGCATCATCAGCGTCGGCTTGCAGGCAGACGGCAAGGTTCTCGTCGGCGGTAACTTCAATTTCTTCAATTCAGGCACATCTACCGCAACACCACGCAGGCTCCTCGCCCGGCTACACAATGACGCCGCGACGCAGACGCTCACGGCACCGGGCGGCACGCAATTACTCTGGAATCGCGGCGGGGCTGCCCCCGAACTCTCGCAGGTTACCTTCGAGCAAAGCACCGATGGCGGGACTGTCTGGACCGCGCTGGGCAACGGCTCTCGAGTGGGGACCACCGCAAATTGGCAACTCTCCGGCCTCGCACTGCCGACCGCCGGCAAAGTCCGCGCCCGTGGCCGCACGCACGGCGGTTATTTCAATAACAGCTCATGGTGGGTGGAATCGGCAATCACGCTGACCGCCCCGAGCAACATCGCGATGTGGCGGACAACCTATTTCGGCTCAGCCACTGCGAACATTGGAAATCTGGATGACTTCGATCACGACGGTGCAGTGAACCTCCTCGAGTTCGCCTGCGGCACCAACCCCGCGAACGCCGCCAGCGGCCTGAAATCACTGCAATACACCGGCACCTTCGCTGGTAGCGGTGTCATTACGGCCACCGGCCAACCGATCACGCTGCTCGAAGGTAGCGATATCCGCGCTCTATTCGTGCGGCGCAAAGACTACCTCGCCGCCGGACTGACCTACACTCCGCGGTTCAGTGCCACCCTCGCCTCTTGGGATAACAGTGTCACCGTTCCCACCGTTCTGGGAGATGATGGTACCTGGCAAATCGTCAGCGTCCCTTACCCCGCTCTCGTCGGCGGACAGGTGCCGCACTTTTTCAGTCTGAGCTTAACAATCAGTCCTCCGAACTAACGCCGCCGCCGTCACGCGCGGACTCATGGAGACGCCCTGCGGAATATCTGCACGCGTCCAAAGGCATTGCGTATCGGCGGATGCTGAACCACGGCGCTTGCGATTTCTCCCGGCCGCCCTATTCTGCCGCGAACCAACGATACATCGACATGTCCGAAACCAAATCTGCCCCGAAAATCACCGTTTATCTCAAAACCTTCTGCGGCTGGAGCGAAGGCGTCCGCGCGATTATGCGGAAATACGACCTTCCCTACGAAGAGAAGGACATCATCAAAAACCCGGCTTTCCGTTGGGAAATGGAGCAGCGCAGCGGCCAGTCGCTCTCGCCGTGCGTGGAAATCGACGACCACATGCTGCCCGACATTTCCGGCGAGGAAGTGGAAAAGTGGATGCTGGAGCACGGCTATTTCGAAAAAGACCACGCCGCACCAGACGCGCCGATCAATTCGTCCTGCACCGATGAGCAGCACGCGGAGATGGCGCTCGGGCGCACGCCGGTCCCCGGGAAAATCCGCTTTCTCGACTGAAGTCGATTTTGCAGACAAAAGCTCCGGCGTGGGGCATTTCCTCTCTTGAACGATGAATTCTCCCGCAAGTGCATGGAAACAGTGGTTGGCCGAAAATGGCCCGCGGCTGCTTCTTTTTGCCCGCGGTTGGAGCAATTCCCGGCATGACGCCGAGGATCTCGTCCAAGACGCAGTCCTCCGGATGTGGCACCACCAAGCCGACAAAGGCGGCGGGCCGCCGGATCTGCCGTTGGTTTTTTCGACCATTCGCTTCTGCGGGCTCAACCACCACCGCAGCGAGTCGCGCCGCCGGAAGCGGGAGGAATCGGTGATTTATCTCAATGATTTCCAAGACGTCTGGCTCGATCCCGTGCTCGAAGAGGACGAGGAAGCCTTGATTTTACGCGAAGCCGTCCAGAATCTCAGCCAGAAACTGCGCGAAGTGGTGGTGATGAAATTCTGGGGCGGTCTGACGTTTTTGCAGATTTCGGAAACGCTCGCGATTTCGCCCAACACGGCGGCTTCGCGCTATCGCTACGCCTTGGAACAACTGTCGCACGAGCTGCGCCGCGTGAAGGAGGACCGCCATGCAAGCGCCTGACCCCATCGAAACGATCCTCGCCCGCTTGATGCCGCCGGCATTGGGCCAGGACGCGCAGTTTGAAATGGATGCGATGATCGATGAGTTGGCGGGGCCGGAGGCTGAAAACGTCGTCGGAATTTCTTCCGGTCGGTGGCTGGTGCGCGCAGTCATCGGTGGCGGGATCGCGGCGGCGTTTGGCGCAATGTTTGCGATTTTTTCGCTGAGTTCAGGCTCCCGGGTGGCGGCGATTTTGCCGATGCCCGTAGCTTCGGGGCTGGTGCTCATCAGCGAGTCCGACCGGATCGAATCGATGACCGACGAAGGTTGGCAGGAAAATCCGGATGGCTTGGCCATGCGCGCCGTCCGCCTGAATGCGGTTGAGGAAAACAACGTGCGCGACGAGGAAACCGGGATGGTGGTCCTTATTTCCGAGGCCCGTGAAGAGATTCTCCTGATGCCGATCAGCGCATTTTAATATGAAAGCAAATCTCGTCGCCGCCATCCTGTTCGCCCAGTGCTTGCTTTCCGGTGGGCAAACTTCGGAAGCGCCGGTGCCTCAAGCACCTCAGGCGTGGCTCGGTTTGCGGGTGGCCAAGCCGGACGAGGCGATCACGGTCCATGTGCCTTCGATCCCGCCGGGCATTGGATTCGTCGTGAAATCCATCGATCCGGGCGGACCGGCCCAAGCGGCCGGGCTTCTGGAATTGGATCTGTTGTGGAAATTCGGCGACCAGATGCTGGTGAATGAAGCCCAGCTTGCCACCTTGCTGCGCTTAGAAAAACCCGGCACCGAGATCGTGATTTCTGGATTCCGAGGCGGCAAGCCCATGGAAGTGAACTTGAAACTCGGCCAGGCACCGCTACTGAGCAAGCCGTTCTCCGGGGAGATGGTCGAATCTGCGGTGCTTCCCGGCACTTGTGATGGCCCGATGCGGGTCGTCAATGTCGCCGAAAAAAGCGCCAGTTTTTCAAACGACGAAGGCCGGGCAGTCGTTCGCCGCGATGGAGAGATCTTCAAGGTCAAGATCGACGGCTTAAAAGGAGCGGTGATTTTCGAGGGCGACTTGTCCGGCGACGAGGCACTCCAGCAAGTGCCGGAGAACTGGCGGCGCAAAATCCAAGTGCTCTGCCGGACCTTGGACCAGACCCTCGATGGAGGCGTGCTATCTCAGCGCCAACCCCGCCCGCGGGTCGTGCCGCCGCCCCAGAAGCCGTGAAATCGGAGGGCTGACAGTTTTATCAAGGGAATGCCTTGCGTTTTCCAAGTCGGCTTCCCATCGTCTTTCCCATGCATCCTGATGTGGCGAAACTGGTTGAGGCCGGTCGCATTCCTAAACCAGTCGGCGAGCGCCTTTCTCAATTGGCTCCCGGAAACTTTTGCGTTCATAAATCCTTCGGTGCCGGTAAGGTGATCGATTGGGATCTCCCCGGAAAGAAAGTCACCATCGACTTTGAAAAATCCACGGGTCAGGCCATGGAATTGCAGTTCGCATTCCAAAAAACCGAGTGGATCGCAGCCGACGATTTCCGCGCCAAGAAAATTGAACAAATCGAAGAACTCCGTGGCTTGGTGAAGAGCGACCCGCTCGCCCTCATCGTCCACCTCCTCCAAAGCCACGGCGGTAGCATGACCGGCGACGCCCTCGAAAAGGAACTCTCCGGCGCGGTCATCCCCGAGGCAGGCTTCAAAAAATGGTGGGATGCCACCAAAAAAGCCCTCCGCGAAAGCCGTCTCGCCTCCGTTCCACAGAAACGCACCGAGCCAATCGTGCTCCGTGTCGGCGATCGCAGCCCGGCCGATGCACTCGTCGCAGATTTCGAAGCCGCCCGCGATATCAAGGGCATGATCCGCGCCTTGGAAGCCATCGCGGCGGACATCGGCGCATTTGAAAACGACACCGATTCCCTCAAACGCCTTCTCAACGACATCGACGAAGGCGCGAAAAAAGCCGCCCGCGTCCAGCTCGGCCAAGCGCTCCAACTTGTCGCCGCGCGCGACGAAGTCATCGGCTCGTCCAAATCTCTCGAGCTCGATCCCAGCGCCGTCCGGCTCTCGGATCTGTTGCTTTCCGCCGATCCCACCCGCTTGGCCGAAGAGGCCGGCACGCTTCCATCAGGTCGCCAACGCGCTGTGTATGAAGCGTTTCCAAACGCCTTCGCCGAGGACTGGGTGAATAAAATCGTGCAGGTTTTCGACCGAGTCGGAGCCCGCGGCGTGACCGAAATTGCCCGGATCTTGCTGGAGCGGGATTCCATGCCAGCCCTGGTGACCCATCTTCGTTCAGCCATCGCGCGTCGCGCCCTTGGCCCGGACGCTCTAATCTGGGTGTGTCGGGAGCGCAAAGGACCGTCGCTCGAGATTTTCAGTGCAGACGTCGGAGCCTCGGTTCTCAATCTCCTCGAAAACGACCACCTCTCGGACGGCCCGCGCAAAACTTCGCGCCTCCAGTCGCTGCTCGGCGATGACAAGGCCCTGCTCACCGACCTCGTCGGCATCATGGACATCAACGAAGCCCGCAATTTCGGACGCCGACTTCTCGATTGCCCGGTCTTCGGAGACCTTGAGAAAAAGTCGCTCATGGCCCGCATCATCAAGGCTCGACCCGAAACCGCCGAGCTCGTCAACGGCGTGAATGCAAAACGCCCGGAAGAAATCCTCCTCGTCTCATGGGAAAGTTTGGAGAAGAAAAAGGCCGAGCTTGACGATATCATCCGCAATAAGATTCCCCAGAATCTCAACGATGTGAAAATCGCTCGTTCCTACGGCGACCTTCGTGAAAACTTTGAATACAAGTCCGCCAAGGATTTGGAAAAATACCTCGGTCATCGCCGCAACGCCCTCGACAAGGAAATCAACAATGCCCGCGGCACGGATTTTAAAGGCTCGGATGCCAGCAAGGTCAACATCGGAACCGTCGTCACCCTCGCGGATGCTTCTGGTAAGGAAGTTAGCATGACCGTCCTCGGCGCATGGGATTCCATTCCGGAAACCAAAACCGTCTCTTACCTGTCGGAAGTCGGCAAGGCACTCGTCGGCCGCGAACCGGGCGACACCGTCCAGATCCGCGACGAAGAAACGGAAATTATGGGCGAGTTGACGATCCGCTCGATCAAGCCGTTCAATCCCTGAATTTCAAAAACCCACCCTATATAACACCAAAACATCATTATGGACTATACCACCATTGTTGAAATCCGTGGCCGCGAAGTGATCGACTCCCGTGGCAATCCCACCGTCGAAGTTGACGTCCACCTCGAAGGTGGCGCGATCGGCCGGGCGGCAGTTCCGTCCGGCGCTTCCACCGGCGAAAACGAAGCCGTCGAACTCCGCGACGGCGACAAGGCCCGCTACGGTGGAAAAGGCGTGCTCAAGGCCGTTGAAAACGTCAACGCGATCCTCGCACCCGGACTCCTCGGCTACTGCGCCACCGAGCAAGCGTCCATCGACGCCGCGATGCTCGCACTCGACGGCACTTCGACTAAAAAGAATCTCGGTGCCAACGCCATTCTCGGCGTTTCCATGGCCGTCGCCAAAGCCGCTGCCTCGCAGCTCGGCGTGCCGCTTTACAAATACCTCGGCGGCCCGAATGCCAAGGTGCTTCCCGTCCCAATGATGAACATCATCAACGGCGGCGCTCACTCCGATGCGCCGATTGACTTCCAAGAATTCATGATCGTGCCCGTCGGCGCGCCGACCTTCCGCGAAGCCTTGCGCTACGGTGCCGAAGTTTTCCACGCCCTCAAAAAAGTTCTTCACGACCGTGGTCTCTCCACCGCTGTCGGTGACGAAGGCGGATTCGCCCCAAAACTCGACGGTGCAGAAGATGCTCTCGGCGTCATCGCCAAAGCGATCGAACTGGCCGGCTACAAGCTCGGTGACGACATCGCCATCGCGCTCGACGTCGCAGCTTCCGAGTTTTTCGACGCCAAGCAAAACGCCTACGTCTTCAAGAAGTCCGATAAATCGGTGAAAAGCGCCGAAGAACTTGTGGCTTATTACGCCGGTCTCCAGAAAAATTACCCGATCATTTCCATCGAAGACGGTTGTGGCGAAAACGACTGGGACGGTTGGAAGATCATCACCGAGAAACTCGGCAAGACCACCCAACTCGTCGGCGACGACCTTTTCGTGACCAACGTCGATTTCCTCAGCAAGGGCATCAAGCTCGGCGTGGCGAACTCGATTCTCGTCAAGGTGAACCAAATCGGCACCCTCACCGAGACCTTCGACGCCGTCGAGCTCGCCAAGGAAAACAGCTACACCTCCATCCTCAGCCACCGCTCCGGCGAGACCGAGGACAGCACCATCGCCGATCTCGCGGTCGCGACCAATTGCGGCCAGATCAAAACCGGCTCGATGAGCCGCTCCGACCGTATTGCAAAATACAACCAACTCCTCCGCATTGAGGAAGAGCTGGGCGATGACGCCGTCTTTGGCATCAAGAAGCTCAAAGTGCTCGGCTGAGCGTGATTCAGGCATTTTTGCCTGTTTCTCCTCCCAAAACGGCGAACCCCAAAAAGGTCCGCCGTTTTTTGTTCCCCGGCAGTTGGTGGAGGGCTTTCTCCATCACCCGTGTCAAAGCCTGATGATGACGAGGATATTACATACTCAATAACCTCGCCAGTCAGGCAGTCATTCATTCTTTCTCCAACCTGCTGTGGCTCCGCATACTGGGCAATAATTAGAAGTAGTTCTTTTTAAAAAAGCCATTTTCCACGATTGCCCAAACTTGGAAGCCACCCAAAAAGAAAATGGGTGCCCCATACGAGTCACTACTACACCTCCGAATGATCCCTAGAGTCGTTGAATTATCCACAGCAATCGTGTGATGAAATCGGCGCTCAAGCACTCGAATCCAGACTAGGTCAAAAACCATGAAATTAAAACACACATCCCATCAAATACTGATGGCTCTCGGCGCCGCGCTGGCGTTAGCGGTTCCGACCCCCGCCCGTGCGAGCCTCATCGTCTCTGAAGGCTTCAATTACCCAGGGCAGGCCGACAATGCCGCACTGGGTGCCGCCGCTTTTAACGGCGGCACGGGCCTAGACACCAATTGGCTAGGCTCCGGAAAATACCGCAGCACCGGACTGACATTCAGCGACCTCGCGGTCACAGGCGGTTGTGCTCAGAACAGTTCCTCACAAATTTACTACCGAAAACTCACGGTCAACCAGACCGGGACGCTTTGGGGCAGCTTCCTGTTCAAATCGGTAGGCGTTGTTGACGCAACCACAACGCTCTTAAGCTACGTGGTAAACAGTAATGCCGGTGGGGGCGACTACCAAGGCTCTACCAAGTTCGGAGTGACTCCAAAAAGGTATCAGGCAACCGCTGGCGACATCCGGTTGGGTGGAGACGGTAGCAACCCTACCACCCAGAACAACGTGGGCGGGACGTCCGTGACACAGGGCGTGACGTATCTGGTTCTCTTCAAGGTCGAAAACCTCATTGTCTCAGGGGGGACTGCCACCAGCCAGACCATCACCTCGTGGATTCTTAGTGCCGCGCAGTATGATAATTTCAAGAGCGGCGGCCTGACGGAAGCGGAACTCAACGCCGCAACTCAGGGGAGCATCGCCACGAACGTGACACAGACGACCACTATGACCGCGACCAAGAAGGCGTCGTTCTCGACGAACGACTACCTCACGGTCCAAAGCAATAATGCGGGCGATTTCATGAACGATGAATTCCGCTTTTCCGACGCCAGCCTCGCGGAAGTGGCACCTGCGGGGACTCCTGCGGCAGGCATTTACGCCTTCGGACCCGGTGCCACCATCGGCCCGGTGGTCGCCAACGCAGCCGCTATTTCATGGACCGTGCCTTATGGGTCTAACGTGACCAACCTCGCGCCCACCTACACGCTGTCCCCGGGAGCCACTTGCGTGCCTGCCTCCGGCTCCACTCAGAACTTCACCAATCCGGTGCATTACATCGTCCAAGCCTCGGATTTTGCAACCTCCGGCAAGACCACCGACTACACCGCGACGGTTTCCGTGACCCCTGCGAGTTCTGCCAAGGACATCCTCGCCTTCGGCCCCGGTGCCACCATTTCCGGAACCAACATCGCTTGGTTCGTGCCGTTTGGCACCAACGTGACCGCCCTCACGCCCACCTACTCGGTTTCCGCATTTGCCTCGGCGGACGCGTTATTCCCCTCTGGCGCGCCGAGGAATTTCACCACGCCTCAGACCTATACGATTACCGCGCAGGATACCACTACCCGGATCTACACCGTGACGGTGTCGGTTGCCCCGGATGAAACAACCCTGTTGTGGGGTCTCGTCGGCGATGGAGCTTGGGATCTGAGCTCCGCCAACTGGAAGGGGCAGTCGTCCGGCCTGACCTCGCTGTTCTACAATGGCAAGCATGCGATTTTCGACAAGACGACTGGCGGCGCGATCACCATCGCCGCCGGGGTGTTGCCGGCATCCACCACCGTCAGCGCCACTGCGGGAACTTATGCCTTCAGCGGATCGCTGGCCGGTGCAGGGATGCTCACCAAGTCTAACGGTGGCTCGCTCAATCTCGACGCCGCGAATTCCTACACTGGCGGCACGTTGATCAGCGGCGGCACGGTGAGCTGCTCGTTGCAAAACTCTTCGCCACTCGGCGGTGCCGGCAACGTCAATGTCACGATCCAAAGCGGCGGCACTCTCGGCATGAACCGCAATCAAATCACCGGCAACCTAACGCTGAACGGCGGCAAGGTGGCGACGGGCAACGGCTGGGGTGATGATGCTTGGAATGGACCCGTTGCACTCAGTGGGATTTCAACGATCGACGTCGGCGGCACGGATGGTTCGCTGCTTATCACCGGCGTGGTGAGCGGCCCGGGTGGTTTGATTAAGCTTGGCACATCGGTTAGGCCGACCCGCCTTACCGGAGCTAACACCTTCACCGGCACCGTGAGCGTGCAAGCCGGGGTTATGCAAGCGACATCACTGAACCGGATCAGCGGCGGCACCGCTAGCAGCAATCTCGGAGCACCCGCCACCGTGGCTAACGGAACTATCTCGCTCGGCGCAGGTGGCACCGGCGGCACCTTGTCGTACGACGGTCCGGGGGAAACGACCGACCGCGTCATCAAGCTGGCAGGAACGACCGGCGGCGCAACGATTTCGCAATCGGGAACGGGTGCTGGTTTCCCCACCACGCGCGGCGAGAGCGGGCTTTTGAAATTCACCAGCGACGTTTCCAGCCCTGGCACCGCCGAGGTGGACAACCGCAAGACACTCATTTTGACCCAAGTGAATTCAACGACCACCGGCACCCATCCGGGTCGCGGTGAAATCAGCGGCAGCATCGGCGACAGCGTGCTCGGCACCGTCGGCCAGCTCGCCACCAGTGTGACCAAGTCAAGCTTCAGCACCTGGACACTTTCCGGGGTGAATACCTACAGCGGTGCCACCAAGGTGCAGGCTGGCACACTCGCCTTCTCCCGGTCCAATTCATTGGGCAGCGGCTCATTGGACATCACCGCCGGAGCCAAGGTGCAGCTCGATTACATCGGCACCCGGCAAATTTCCGCGCTGACCTACGATGCGGGTGCGGCTAAGCTGAATGGCAGTTATGGTTCCTCCCGTTCGCTCGCGACCTTCAAGGACGATACCCGCTTTTCCGGACTTGGCACCGTGACCATCGGAGCCATCACCGGAGCGACCACCACCACCCTCGCGCGGACCAGCGGCAACGAACCCTCCAACGGTGGCGAATCGCTCACTTTCACCGCCACCGTGGCGGGCGCATCGCCGACCGGCAATGTGATGTTCTATGACGGACTCACGCTCATCGGCACCAGCGCGCTGAATGGTTCCTTCCAAGCGACACTCACTAGCAGCAGCCTCAGCGCCGGGAGCCATGTCATCTCCGCCTTGTATGTCGGCAGCGCAAACAATGCCTCCAGCACCGGCAACCTCACTCAGACCGTGGTGGAAACCCGCACGCTGGCCACCACCACCACTCTGTCTAGCAGCGCGAATCCATCCGCTTATGGCGCGTCGGTGACCTTCACCGCCACGGTCGCGGGTAGCACGCCCGCTGGCAGTGTGACGTTTTATAACGGCACAAATCCGCTTGGCACGGCCACCCTCAATGGCGGCGGCCTCGCATCGCTGGCCATTAGCAACCTCGCGAGCGGTTGGCAGCCCATCACCGCCCGGTATTTGGGCGATGCCACCCATCTTCCCCGCGCCACGGCTTCGGCGTTGTTTCAAACCGTCAATCCTCCTGCTGGCAATGGCAAGTTGAAGGTCTTCATCCTCGCCGGCCAATCGAACATGGTGGGTAAGGGCCAGGTCGAATTCGGCCGCGATCCGAACAACGCCGCCGTCACCAATCTGGTCGGCGGACTCGGCAGCCTGCGCAACATGCTCAACCGCGACCCGCAGAAATACGGCTATCTGGCAGATCCTGCGAATCCCACCGCCCAAGGAAATCCCGGCTTTATGAAACGCAGCGATGTGTGGGTGAACTACTCCGGTGAACCTGCCGTCCCGCGCAAGGGCATCCTCGATACCAATTTCGGCAACACGGGCGGGCAGGGACTCATCGGCCCCGAATATGGCTTCGGGCTGGTGACCGGCAGTCAGTTAGGCGACCCAGTGCTTTTGATCAAAGTGGCATGGGGTGGCAAGTCGCTGCTGGTGGATTTCCGGCCACCCGGCGCAGTCGCCAAGCGCGGCGGGGTGCTGGGGCCGTATTACACTCAGATGATCGACCGGGTACATTATGTGCTCAACAACCTCGCCACCGAGTTTCCGGGCTACACCGGCGGCGGCTACGAAATCGCCGGCTTCGGTTGGCACCAAGGGTGGAATGATCAGGGGCAGGCGACTTCGATCTATGAAGACAACTTGGCCGATCTCATCAAGGACGTCCGCACCGAGTTCGGAGTGCCAAATATGCCGGTTTCCATCGGCATCACCGGCATGGCCAACAGTGCGTGTGGCACAATCCTGCAGGCGCAATTGAATGTCGGCAATCCCGCGCTGCACCCCGAGTTCGCCGGTACCGTGGTCTCTGTGGATACGCGCCCCTTCGATTATGGAATCCAACTCGGCACCAGCAGCGAGGGCTTCCACTGGAACTGGAACGGCGAGAGTTATTTCAACATCGGTGAAAGCATGGGCTTGGCGATGATGTCGTTGCTGCCTCCGCCCGTGACCCTAACACCCTTCGAAAGCTGGGCTGCCAACCCCGCACAAGGTCTCACCGCCGACGTCAACGACGATCCCATGGATGACCCGGATCACGACGGCATCACAAACCTGATGGAGTTCGCCCTCGGCGATGCTCCCATGATCTCATCGCAATCCAAGCTTCCCAGCCAAGCTCCCGTCACAGGCGGAAATTGGACTTTCTCCTACGACCGCAGCGTCGCCTCGCGGCCTCCCGCCACCACTCAGATCGTCGAATACGGCGACGATCTTTCAGGCTGGGAGCCGATTAATATTCTGCTGGAGGGTGCCAATAATGTGGCCATCACCAACGAGGGGGCAACCGATCACGTCGTCGTGACCCTCG
>JBEGUC010000056.1:0-15314 GCA_041179105.1 Verrucomicrobiota bacterium
TCGGATCGGCGATCATTCCCAACGCTTGATCGCTATGTGTAGCGATGACCACCCGGTCGAATTCATGATGGCTGCCGTCATTCAATGTCAATCGGACTCCATGGGATAATTGACTCACGGCGCGCACGCCTGCACCACGATGGATATTTTGCTCGAATGGCTTTATCAATTTTTCGACATAGCACCTCGATCCGCCTACGACCGTGCGCCATGGATGCTGGGTATCAAGACCGAGAAATCCGTGATTGTGCCAAAACCGCATCAACGTCCGAGCGGGAAACTCGTCGATACGCTCAGGTGGACTGGACCACACCGCCGCAGCCATCGGCGACAAATACCAGCGGAGAAAATCCTCCCCGTAGCCACGTGCTTTCACATAGTCAGAGAGCGATATGTTTCCATAAGCCGGATTTGCCAGTTCATCCACGGTCTCGCGATTGAAGCGCGCGATCTGGGCTAACATGCGCCAATAACGTAAATTTAAAAGATTCCGCCGCTGGCCGAATAACAGGTTCAAGCTACCACCATTGAACTCCAGCCCGTCACCTACATGCTGGACACTGAAGGACATGGATGTTGGCTTGGTCATGACATCCAATTCACGAAACAAGCGCGTCAATAGCGGGTAAGTCACCTCGTTATAAACCATGAACCCAGTGTCCACCGGAATTTGGCTCTGGCCCTCCTCCACCATCACCGTGTGTGAGTGACCGCCCACACGGTCGTCTTTTTCAAACAGGGTTACATCGTGCGTCCGGCCAAGAAACCAAGCGGAAGACATTCCAGAGATTCCCGTTCCGATGATGGCGATGCGTTCTCTGCTCATCAGTTGTGATGTTGGAAAGAGGCACTCTCTTCAATCACCGCCTTGGGAACTGGTCGCAAGTCCCAGATCAGGCCAGTCCATGATAAAATTTTCAACCCATAGTAAGTCATGTCCAACTCCCACCAACGGAACCCTTGTCTCACGGAGTGTGGGTAGCGGTGATGGTTATTATGCCACCCTTCTCCAAGAGTGATGAATGTCAGTAACCAACTGTTACGGCTATCGTCATCCGTCTCATAGCGGCGGCGACCCCACACGTGCGCCAGTGAATTGATAAAAAGTGTGCCATGAAGCAGAACAGTTGTGCTGATAAAAAAGCTCCAGATAAAAAACTGCCCAACCGTCACGCCAAGCATCGGGAAAAAACTCTCCAATACCCAACCTATCGCTAACATCAGCAACCCGTAAACGAATGGCACCGTCTGATCGTAGCGGTTTAGGAAAACCAGCTCTGGATACTTACTGAGGTCAGGAACGCTCTTGTAGGCCGTTGGGAAATTTTTCATCGAAGTCAACCAGCCAATGTGTGACCAGAGAAACCCACTTACAACTGGCGAATGAATGTCCTCCTCATGATCCGAATGCTTGTGGTGGTGACGGTGGGTGGCCGCCCACCAAAGCGGTCCACGCTGCATGGAACTATTTCCTAATACCGCAAATGCGAACTGAACGATCCGTGAAGTCTTGAAGGTCTTATGGGAAAAATAGCGGTGGTAAAAACCAGTGATTGCGAACATCCGGATGAGATAGAGAAAGACGCACGCACCCACCGCCACCGGACTGATGCCCACCCAGAAGACCGCAAGGCAACCGAGGTGTAAAAAAATGAATGGCAGAGTGCGCTGCCAATTCACTTTTGCAGGAAGCAGCGAAGGATCTGGTAGATCCTCGCGGCGATAATCGGAGTCAAGCCAGCGAAAAACGGTTAAGACGAAAACGCTCCAGGGATTTGTCTTCTGCCGGCAGGACAACGGGCTATCGGAATTCATCGGGAGATTCTTGTTCAGTTCGACTCTAAGCGTTTACGGACAAATCCAATCACTCCCCCAACCACTGGAAGATGAGCATAAAAATTCTTTCCTGAGTCCCAGAAGTCCTGATGAAAGACCACTTTTCCCTCACGATTGAAGCGTATTTGACTGATGCCGACCGAGTGCACCGGCTTCCCGCTGCTCAGCGCAGGAGCGGCGAAGATCATCGTCCAGCGCACATAGTAATCATCGGCGGAGCGAGCGACGTCGTCGATCGTCACCTGATAGCTCGTCATCGTCTCGCTGGTCTTGATAAAATACGCCTCGATCTCAGCCGCGCCGTGATGAAGCGCCAGTGTATCGTCCAGATAGGCATCCGCAGCATAGACCTTGAGGGTATTTTCGCGGATGTATTTCACATCGCCGATGCCTTGAAGAAACGAATTAAAACGGCCAAGAGCCGCCTTTTCTCCGGGGCCATTGGCTTCGAATCCGCTAACCGAGACCTTCTCCATCCGACTTCGATAGGCCGCCACGTCCTCGGCAGTGCGATTCGGATATGCGCAGAAACCCAACAATAAAAAAACCGCAATCAAAGCTGCGATCACACCTAACAAAAAAATGAAAAGCGGGTGAGTCAATACGGATGTCATCATCTTCCGAAGCTTTCACCCCGCATTCCGGATCGCGCAAGTGCTAATCCGCCACGAGAGAATTGATTTTTTTCGATTCTCCTCAGAGCGACACAACAATGACCGCCTCAGTAACTCAATCCCTCCTAGGATGAAATATGCGGAAAATAAACGGCTTCCTGCGGTGTAAGGCGCGCGGTTTTCCGATTTCGTGATCTCAGCAAGAACTCAACGACGCAATGATCACGAAAATCGACCACTTGGGAATCGCAGTAAAGTCACTGGATGAGGCTATCGCCTATTATGAAAACACGCTCGGACTGGTTTGCGAAGGCCGCGAAGAGGTCGAATCCCAAAAAGTCCGCACGGCATTTTTCGCTGCTGGGGATGTCCACATCGAACTTCTCGAACCCACGTCCGACGAAAGCCCGATCGCCAAATTTCTCGAAAAAAATGGCCCCGGCATCCACCACATCGCCTTCGCCACGGACGACATCACCGGCCAACTCGCCAAGGCCAAGGACCAAGGCACTCGTCTCATCCACGAGGTCCCGTTCGACGGAGCTGCCGGCAAGCTCGTCGCCTTTCTGCACCCGAAATCAACCTTCGGCGTGTTAACGGAATTCTGCCAGCCATCTCATTGAATCTCCCTCATTTCCCGAAACCGACACCATCATGGCCATCGACACGACACTACTGGAAGGACTCAAACAGCGCAGGGACGAAGCCCTCAAAGGAGGCGGCATCGATCGCATTGAGAAACGTCACGAAAAAGGCATTCTCACTGCCCGCGAACGCTTGGCGCTATTTTTTGACGGCGGCGACTTCATCGAGTTCGGCATGCACGCGCATCACTCGTGCATCAACTTCGGGCTGGAAAAGCGCAAAATGCCCGGCGACGGCGTCATCTGCGCGACAGGCGTGGTGGATGGGCGCCAAGTCGCTGCATTTGCCCAAGATTTCACTGTCGGCGGTGGCGCAGTAGGCCGCATACACGCTAAGAAAATCTGCGATTTGCTGGACTTCGCCGTGAAGGCCGGAATGCCCGTCGTCGGCATCAACGACTCGGGTGGCGCGCGCATTCAAGAAGGCATCGACGCACTTTCCGGCTACGGTCAAATTTTTTTCCGTAATGTCCTGCTCTCGGGAGTCGTCCCTCAAATTTCGATCATCGCAGGCCCCTGCGCCGGCGGTGCCGCCTACTCGCCAGCGCTGACCGACTTCATCATCATGACGCGGCACAATTCCAACATGTTCATCTGTGGGCCCAACGTCATCCGCGCCGCCACCGGCCAGACCGCCTCGCTCGACCAATTCGCGAGCGCCGAGGCCCATGCCCGGGTCAGCGGCAATATCCACCTCATCGCGGAGGACGACGCACACGCTATCGAGCTCGCCAAAAAGCTTCTCGACTACCTGCCGTCGAACAATCTGAGCAATCCGCCTCACAAAATGAACGATGAGATCGCGCTCACCCCCGATCCCGGCATTTACGACCTCATCCCTGCGGACCCCAAGTCGCCGCTCGACATGCAAAAAGTCATCCAGCGCCTGATGGACCCCGGCAGCTGGTTTGAAATCCAACCCGACTTCGCTCCCAGTATGCTCGTCGGATTTGCAAAAATCGAAGGGCTCGTCATTGGCATCGTCGCCAACCAACCGATGGTAAAAGCAGGCTGCATCGATATCGACAGCTCAGACAAGGCCGCGCGCTTCATCCGAGTTTGTAATATCTACTCCATCCCAGTTCTCTCGCTGGTGGATGTGCCTGGCTTCATGCCTGGACTCGCCCAAGAGCGTGGCGGCATCATCCGCCACGGTGCAAAAATGCTCTTCGCCTGGGCCTCCGGGACGATCCCTAAAATCACCCTCATTTGTCGCAAAGCCTACGGCGGAGCCTACCTCGCGATGTGCTCCAGCGACATGGGCGCGGACTTCGTCTTCGCTTGGCCCACCGCCGAGATCGCAGTCATGGGTGCCCAAGGCGCGCTGAAGGTGCTCTATAAAAAGGAACTCGAGGAAGCGCAGGACCCCGTCGCTCTCGAAAAGGAACTGCTCGCCGCTTACACCGAGAAATTCGCCTCGCCCTATCAAGCCGCCAGCAACGGCATGATCACTGATGTCATCGACCCCGCCGCCTCCCGCAGCACGCTGGCCCTCGCCTTCCGCGGCATTATGGGGAAATCCGAAACGCGCCCTCCTAAAAAACACGGCAACATTCCGCTCTGATCCCATGATATACCTGACTTCCATCCTCGCCCTGTTGGCAGTTTCGAGTGCTTCGGCCTTCGACGAAATGCTCCGACTCATCGGAATTGCTGCGATTATTCACGCATTCTTCAAGGGGGTTAAATCCCTCATCACGAAGCCAGTCAGCCCCCCTCTGCCTGCTTCACCTGCCACTTCCGCGCCATCAGCCATACCGCTCCCGGCACAAGCCCCCGCCATCCAAGCGGTGCCGATCACCGCCGCCAGCGATCAAGCCATCACTCCAGAAATCGTCGCAATCATCGCTGCCGCAGTTGCCGCTTTCACCGACTCCACCCACCGCGTCGTCTCCATCAAGTATCAGAGTAACACTTGGGAAAAAGTAGGCCGCCAATCCGTTCTCACTTCTCATCGAATCCGCTAAAATCTCAAAAAACTATGGAACATTTTCGTATCACTGTTGCAGGCAAAGCCTATGACGTTGTCGTTGAAAAAGTCGGCAGCGACGAATCTAACGCTCCAATCATCCCGACACCCGTCTCGCGCGCCACCCCTCCGGCGCAGGCATCGCAGCCAAACACGCCGATGCCCGCTCTCGCTAAAATCCCCATGAGCGACGGAGACGTCCCCAGTCCTCTGGCCGGCATCGTCCAATCGATCGAACGAACCGCAGGTTCCCCAATCCATGAAGGAGAACTGGTCCTCACCTTGGAAGCCATGAAAATGTATACTACCATCAACGCACCCACCACGGGCACGATCAAAGCGATGCATGTCAAAGTCGGTGACGCGGTAGAAGAAGGGCAAATCCTCTACTCAATCGCTTGAAATTACCCATTCCCCCCTTTCATTTCCACTCATTCATGAAAAGCGCATTCCCCATACTCACCGCTGACGAAGCCGCCTCTTTGGTCAACCACAACGAGGTGATCGGATTCAGTGGATTCACCCCAGCAGGAGCCGCCAAAGTCATTCCCACCGCCATCGCAAGCAAGGCGCGCACTGAGCACGAAGCAAATCGAGAATTTAAAATCGGCGTCATCACCGGCGCATCGACCGGCCCATCGCTCGACGGCGAACTGGCCAAGGCCGATGCGATTAAATTTCGCACTCCCTTTCAGTCAGACAAGGATCTACGAGACAGCATCAACGCCGGGAAGACGCACTTTTTCGACATGCATCTCTCCCTGCTGCCGCAATACGTGCGCTACGGATTCCTCGGCGAGCTGGACTGGGCCATCGTCGAAGCCGCCGACGTCTCCGATGACGGGAAAATCCTACTCACCACCAGCGTCGGCGCATCCCCTACATTTTTAACACAAGCCAAGAAAATCCTCATCGAGGTCAACACACGTCATCCCAAGGAACTCCTCGGCTTCCACGACATTTACGAACCGAACTCGCCGCCAAACCGCCGCCCGATCTCGATCTGCAGCGCGGAAGATCGCATAGGCACCCAACGCGTCTGGGTCGATCCCAAGAAAATCGCCGGCATCGTCGAAACCGACCGTAAGGACGAAGTCCGCGACTTCATGCCCGTCACCGACGTCACCACCCGCATCGGCCTCAACGTCGCCGAGTTCCTCGCCGCGGAGCTCAAGAAAGGCCACATCCCAAAAGGCTTCCTACCCATCCAGTCCGGGGTCGGAAATGTCGCCAACGCCGTGCTCGGTGCCATGGGAGAGCACCCAGACATCCCGCGCTTCCAGATGTATTCGGAAGTCATCCAAGACTCCGTCATCGAACTGATCAAAAACGACCGCTGCAGTTTCGTCAGCGGAGTTTCCCTCACCCTCACCGACCCGGTCCTCCAAGACGTTTACGATAACCTCGAAAACTATCGAGGCCGCTTGCTTCTCCGCCCTCAAGAAATCGCAAACAACCCGGAAGTCGTCCGCCGCCTCGGCATCATTTCAATCAACACCGCACTCGAAGCCGACATCTTCGGGAACATCAACAGCACCCACGTCCTCGGCCAGAAAATGATGAACGGCATCGGCGGCTCCGGGGATTTCACCCGCAACGCCTACATCTCCATCTTCACCTGCCCCTCCACCGCTAAGGGCGGAAGCATCTCCGCCATCGTGCCCATGTGCTCACACATGGACCACAGCGAGCACTCCGTCCAAGTCCTCGTCACCGAGCACGGCGTCGCGGACTTCCGCGGTAAAGACCCGCGAGAACGCGCCGAAGCCGTCATCACCCATTGCGTCGATCCCTCCTACCGCGACCTCCTCTGGAAATACTTCAAACTCACCGAGCAAGGCCACACTCCACAATCCTTCCGCTCCGCCTTCGCCTTTCATGAATGCTTCCTAGAAACCGGCGACATGCGGAACGCCAAGTTCTAAGCGTAGCGGCGATCACTGGTCGCCGCCTCACACCTCGATCTCTCAACTGCCATGACCACACCAGCCCAAGCGGAACAACTCCTCACAGAATTCCCGGAGCACACCTACGAACAATGGCACGCCGCTGCGGAACTCCTGCTCAAGGGTGCTCCTTTTGAAAAACGCCTCGTTAGTCATACCTACGAAGACATCACGATTCAGCCGATTTATCGTCGCGAGGACATCGCCGACCTCAGCCACATCCAGCATTTCCCCGGTGCCGACTCACTCGTCCGCGGCAGCCATCCCAGCGGATTCTTGAAAGAGGGTTGGGAAATTTCACAAGAACTCAAAGCCTGCTCCCCAGAAAAGCTCAATCGCGTCGCCCACGAAGGACTCCACGGCGGACAGAGCGAGCTCAACATCGCCGTGGGCGACCTCATGGGCGGCCAAACCCAAAACGCCTGCTCCGGCCTGCAAGTCCTCACCGCCGCAGATCTGCAAACCGCGCTCGACGGCGTCGCCATCGAGGCGATTTCCACCTACTGGCGCTCAGGTGCCAGCAGCGTGCCACTTGCCGCGCTATTCTTCGCCACCGCCCGCCAACGCGGCCTGCCGACAGCCGCACTCCGCGCCTGCTTTGACAACGATCCCCTCTCCGAACTCGTTACCCACGGCCACCTCTGCCACGAACTCAGCACCCGCTTCGATCATGCCGCCGCCCTCACCGACTTCGCTTCCAAGCACGCGCCGGGTGTCCGCACCCTCACCGTCCAAGGCGATGTCTATCACAACGCAGGTGCCTCCGCCACCCAGGAACTCGCCTATGTCATCTCGACCCTAGTCCACTACCTGGAGGAAATGAAAGCCCGCGGACTCTCCCCAGCATCCGTCCTGCCGCGCGTCCGCCTTTGCCTCGCCGTCGGTTCAGACTATTTCATGGAAATCGCCAAAATCCGCGCTGCCCGCTGGCTGTGGAGCAAGGTCGCCGCCGCTTATGACGTCGCAGACGCCCCCGTCCACATCCATGCCAGCACCTCCAAGTGGAATAAAACCTGCTACGACGCCCACACCAACATGCTGCGCGTCACCGCCGAATCCTTCGCCGCAGTCGTCGCCGGCGTGGACAGCCTGCACATCGGTCCCTACGACGAAATTTCCGGACACACCGACGAATTCTCCCGCCGCATCGCCCGCAACGTCCACATCATTCTCCGCGAGGAATGCGGACTGGACCACGTCATCGACCCCGCCGGCGGCTCGACCTACATCGAGTGGCTCACCGATCAAATCGCCGCCAAAAGCTGGGGAATTTTCCAAAGCATCGAGCAACAAGGCGGCATGCTCGCCTGCCTCGAAAACGGCTCAGTCCAGCAAGCGGTCGAAGCCGTCTGCCAGGAAAAATTCAAAAACATCCGCACCCGCAAGGACCGGATCATCGGCAGCAACATGTATCCCGACCTCAAAGGCAAAAAACTCACCACCAAGTCCGCTACAGGCTGCCAGAAAAAACCTTCCGCCGAGCCCGCTCCGCATCTCTCGATCCCACTCGCCGCCGACTCTTCCATGATCGAGCAAGCGATCGCCGCCGCCCTCGCAGGCGCCACCGCCCCGCAGATTGCCGCCGCCACCGGACTAACCGCCATCTCCACCCGCTTGAAAATTTCGCCCCTCACCCCACGTCGCGCCGCGGAGGAATATGAAGCCCTCCGCGACGCCTCCACCGCCTTTGCTCATAGAACCGGCGCACCACCGCTGATCCTACAATTGAACATCGGCCCCTCCCGAAACTACCGCCTCCGTGCCGACTGGACCGCCTCGTTTTTCGAGTCCGCCGGATTTATCATCGATGGCACCCGGGACTTCACAACCATTGAAGAAGCCGTCGCAGCACTCGCCGCCACTAAAACGGAAATCGCAGTGATCACCTCAGACGACGCCACCTATCTGGAAACCGTCGCCCCGCTCGCCGCCGCCGTGAAAGCCGCCCGCCCCAGCGTCACCCTGCTCGTCGCCGGAGCTCCCGGTGACAACGAACCCGCATGGCGCGCCGCCGGTGTCGATGACTTCGTCAACGTCCGCAGCAACAACTACGAGCTAAACCTACACCTTCTGAAGATAGCCGGAGTCCTGTAACGGCAATCACTCACTCTACAACCGCCTCCCATTGATCCCATGAGCCGTCCATCCTTCGCGGAAATCCCCTACACCGCCACCTCATCCCCATCAGGTTATGAACGATGGTGCGCATCACTCGAAAAAGAACATGGCAAACCCGCCGGACAAATCGTCTGGGACACCATGGAGAAAATCCCCGTCAAACCCCTCTACACAGAAGACGACATCGCTGGCATGGAGCACCTGAAATATCAGGCCGGCATCGCTCCCTTCCTCCGAGGCCCCTACGCCACCATGTATTGCTTCCAGCCATGGACCATCCGCCAATACGCCGGATTCTCCACCGCAGAAGAATCCAACGCATTCTACAGGAGAAATCTCGCCGCCGGGCAAAAAGGCCTCTCCGTCGCCTTCGACCTCGCCACACACCGCGGCTACGACTCCGACCACGAGCGCGTCGTGGGCGACGTCGGCAAGGCAGGCGTCGCCATCGACTCCATCCTCGATATGAAGGTGCTTTTCGACAGCATCCCGCTCGATAAAGTCTCCGTCTCCATGACCATGAACGGCGCGGTGCTACCCATCCTCGCCTTCTACATCGTCACCGCACTCGAACAAGGCACGACCCTCGACCAGCTCGCCGGCACCATCCAAAACGACATTCTTAAAGAATACATGGTCCGGAATACCTATATCTATCCGCCGGAGCCCTCGATGAAAATCATCGCCGACATCTTCGAATTCACCTCGCAGAAGATGCCGAAATTCAACTCCATTTCCATCTCCGGCTACCACATGCAAGAAGCCGGTGCCACCGCCGACCTCGAAATGGCCTACACCCTCGCCGACGGCTGGGAATACCTCCGCACCGGCATCGCCGCAGGCATAGACATCGACGCCTTCGCCCCACGGCTATCCTTCTTCTGGGCACAAGGGAAAAACCACTTCATGGAAGTCGCAAAAATGCGCGCCGCCCGCGTCCTCTGGGCCAAGATCGTCAAAACCTTCAACCCCAAAAATCCAAAATCACTCGCCCTCCGCACCCACTCGCAGACCTCCGGCTGGAGCCTCACCGAGCAAGATCCCTACAATAACATCTCCCGCACCTGCATCGAGGCCATGGCTGCCACCCTCGGCCACACCCAGTCGCTCCACACCAACGCGCTCGACGAAGCCATCGCCCTGCCCACCGATTTCTCCGCCCGCATCGCCCGCAACACCCAGATCTTCCTCCAAGACGAAACCTCGATCTGCCGCGTCATCGACCCCTGGGGTGGCTCTTATTACCTCGAATCCCTCACCCACGAGCTCATCCACCGCGCCTGGGCACACATCATGGAAGCCGCAGAATACGGAGGCATGTCCAAAGCCGTCGAAGCCGGCATCCCCAAAATGCGCATCGAAGAAGCCTCCGCCCGCCGCCAAGCGCGCATCGACTCCGGCCAGGAAACCATCGTCGGCGTGAACAAATATCGCCTAACCAAAGAAGATCCCATCGACATTCTCGACGTGGACAACACCGCCGTCCGCCTCTCACAGATCGAGCGACTCAAAAAACTCCGTGCCGAGCGCGACGAAACGAAATGCCGAGCCACCCTCAAAGCCCTCACCGATTACGCAGGCGGCCGCGAGGGAAATTTACTCGCCCTCGCCATCGAGTGCGCCCAAGCCCGCGCCTCGCTCGGTGAAATTTCAGACGCCATGGAAGTCCACTTCGGCCGCTACAAAGCCGTCATCCGCTCTATTTCCGGCGTCTATGGCAAGGAATTCAACAACCAAGGCGACATGAAAGACATCCCCGATCTCATCGCACAATTCGAAGCCGCAGAAGGCCGCCGCCCGCGCATCATGGTCGCGAAAATGGGCCAAGACGGCCACGACCGCGGTGCCAAAGTCGTCTCCACCGCCTACGCCGACATGGGCTTCGACGTCGATATCGGCCCGCTCTTCCAAACCCCGGCCGAAACTGCGAGACAAGCCGTGGAAAACGACGTCCACATCGTCGCCATGAGCTCCCTCGCCGCCGGCCATAAGACCCTACTCCCCCAGCTCATCGCCGAACTCAAAAAACTCGGCCGCGATGACATCATGATCGTCTGCGGCGGCGTCATCCCCGCGCAGGACTACGATTTCCTCTATCAAAACGGAGCCGCCGCCATCTTCGGCCCCGGCACCGTCATCCCAGATTCCGCCCGCAAGCTCCTCAAGTTATTGCTCGAGCATATAGCAGACTGAGATTGAGCACTGATTTCCGGCCATTGGCCGCTCCCCGTCCTCATGAACAGGCAAGTGCGGGTGCAGTGAGCCAAAGAAAAGCCTTGTAGCGTCGCTCTATGAGCGTCGATGCCAAAGCCCCGCGCGAAGCTCTCTTCCATTCTGACACCTCATTCACCTCGACGGTCGCAGACCGCCGCTACAACTCATCTCATGCGCTAAAATCAAGAACTCACCACCCCCGAGACTGGCTGCTCCCCATGCTCATAAACAGCCAAGTGCAGGTCGGGTGATGGCGCGAACAATATCGCTTGGGAAAAATATAATAACGAAACCCGTTACTCGCTTATCGTATCCTTCACGCTGCACGGGCAAGAAATTGATATCTACACACCTGTTGCGATTCGGTCAGGCGTGCTAATTCCTATTCCAATCACGCCTTCAACTTGAAACCTCAAAACGGAATATCGATATCGTCTTCTTCATAGACGGTCATCATCACCTTTTTCGCCACCACCTTCTTGCCCCCGACTTTGGCGATGCGGACAAGGATGGTCGAGTTGGATCGTTTTACTTCGAAGAGATCAATGGCTTCGAAGAGATTCACGAGTTTCTTAAAACCATAGGTCCGATGGTCGAGCGGACTCTCGTTGTTGATACGGTTAGTGATATTGGAGAGATTTGCCCAGCCTTCTTCATCGGCGGAGGCGCTTACGGCGCTGCGAAGCGTTTTAATCAACTTGGCATTATTCTTTAAGTTCTGGCCCGTCTGGAGATCGGTATCAGCTTTGGGCTGGTCGGGTTTTCCCTTCGTCGTGGTCTTATGTTCCACAGGTTTCGGTTGCTCCAAATAGATAAAGCGGGTGCAGGCGGCGATGAAGGGTTCCGGCGTCTTCTGCTCTCCAAAGCCGAAGACCTCCTTCCCATCCTCGCGCAAGCGCTGAATGAGTGGCGTGAAATCGCAGTCCGACGAAACGAGGCAAAAAGTGCTCACATTTTTCGTGTAGAGGAGGTCCATCGCACCAATCACGAGTGCCATGTCGGTCGCGTTCTTGCCTTTGATCAGGTCGAACGACTGCATCGGCTGGATCGAGTTATCATGCAGCACCTTGATCCAGCCGCCGAGGTCCGCTTTCGTCCAGTTGCCGTAAGCCCGGCGGATGTTGACCACGCCGTGGGAGGCGAGTTCTGAGAGAATGAAGTCGATTTTGGCGGCGGGAGCGTTGTCGGCGTCGATGAGCAGAGCGATGCTGTTGGGATGGGTGGCTGTCATTGTAAGTAGGGCTGCGGGCGAATGTTACTAATCCCGCAACACAACACAAGTCGGTGAACTGCGCGAACAGGTTGGATTGGGGGGCGGCGGAGAAAAAATCCACCCGTATCAGCGCCAGTGCGCTGTTTCAATCCGCCCACAACAATCGAAGCCCAGTGGATCAGCGGATATCGGTGGTCAATTACCGACGATTTCGAGTATCAAAATCCAGCATTTGTTTCCATGAGCAGCGCTTCCGAAAATACCAAGATCCCCGGCGTGGCCCACGGTTCACATGCGTCTTCTTCAGGCATGCCGGGTGGCGATTCACTCGAATCCGAAAATGTTAAAAAACAACCCGTCAAACGCCGCATTCTCACGCTTGACGAATACGAGCGAGGCGTCCTCGCGGCGGATGTCGCCATCCTCTCGCGGGCGATTACGCTGGTAGAGAGCAGTCTTCCCGCGCATGAGGCACTTGCCCAAGAGCTACTCACCCGCCTTCTACCGAGGACCGGAAACTCAATCCGCGTAGGCATCACTGGCGTGCCCGGTGTGGGAAAAAGCACACTCATCGAGTCGCTCGGCTGCCAACTCTGCGAGATGGGCCATCGCGTCGCGATCCTCGCCGTGGACCCGAGCAGCAGCATCACCGGCGGCAGCATCCTCGGGGATAAGACCCGGATGCAGAACCTCGTTCACCAGCCTAACGCTTACATCCGCCCCTCGCCCTCCAGCGGCTCACTCGGCGGAGTGGGCCGGAAAAGCCGCGAAACCATGCTGCTCTGCGAAGCCGCCGGCTATGATGTCATCATCGTCGAAACCGTCGGCATCGGCCAGAGTGAAATCACCGTCCGCTCGATGGTGGACTTCTTCCTACTCGTGATGCTGGCGGGCGCGGGCGACGAGCTCCAAGGTATGAAAAAAGGCGTCATCGAAATTGCCGACCTACTCGCCGTGAACAAAGCAGATGGAGACAACATCGCACGCGCCAAACTCGCCTGTGCCGAATACAGCCGAGTTCTCCACATCCTCCAACCCGCCACGCCAGGCTGGCAAACCCACGGCACCACTTGCTCGGCGCTGATTCCCGAATCGCTCGCCATGCTATGGGAAACTATTAGAAAATTCAACACCGCTACCCGCGAGTCTGGCGCCTTCGCCGCGCGCCGCAGACATCAGTCCACAGAGTGGATGCACGCCATGATCCGTGAAGAACTCCAACAGCGATTTTTCCGCGACGAGCGCGTCAAACAACTTCTACCAGAAATTGAAAAACAAGTCGCCGACCAAACCCTCCCCGCCGCCACCGCCGCTAGACGCATCATGGAATCCTTCAAAAGCCCTCATCCAAAAAATTAACCAACCTAACCATAAGCAATCCCACCATGAAACCAGTCACCTTCAACAACACAGTCCTCCGGGACGGTCACCAATCTCTCGCCGCCACCCGCATGACCACCGCTCAGATGCTCCCTGCGGCTCCCATTCTCGACGAGATGGGCTTCAGCGGACTTGAAACCTGGGGCGGTGCCACCATCGATTCCTGCCTGCGCTACTTGAATGAAAACCCCTTCGACCGCCTCCGCGCCCTCAAGAAAGCCGCACCGAAAACGCCGCAAATCATGCTCTTGCGCGGCCAAAACATCGTCCAATACACGAGCTTCCCGGATGATGTCGTCCAAGCCTTTGTCCGCGCCGACGCCGACGCCGGGCAAGATGTGTTCCGGATTTTCGACGCGCTCAACGACACCCGCAACCTCAAGACCTGTATCGATACGGTGCTCGATTGCAAAAAGCATGCCCGCGGAGAAATCTGTTACACCACCAGCCCGGTTCACACCATCGAAGCCTTCGTGAAAATGGGAATCGAATTGGGAGAAATGGGCTGCAACTCCATCGGCATCAAAGATATGTCCGGTATCATGACGCCCAAAATCGCTTACGATCTCGTCAAGGAGCTCAAGCGCAAAGTCGGGCTGCCTATCACTCTTCACACCCACGACACCGCGGGCCTCGGTGCCGCCGCCTACCTTGCCGCCATCGAAGCCGGCGTGGACACCGTGGAAACATCTATAGCTCCCTTCGCCAACGGCACCGGCCAGCCAGACACCGTGCGTATGCTCGCCCTGCTTGAAGGAAATCCCCGCCGCCCGGACTTTGATCCTGCGAAACTCCAAGAACTCCGCTTGCACTTCGAGGAAGTCTATCAGCAGCTCTCGAAATTCACCAGCCCCGCCAACGAGCGCGTGGACTCGGACATCCTCGTCTTCCAAGTCCCCGGCGGCATGCTCTCGAACTTCCGCAACCAACTCGCAGAACAAGGCATGGCCGACAAGTTCGACGAAGTTGTCCGCGAAATCCCGGTCGTCCGCGAAGCACTCGGCTGGATTCCCCTTGTCACTCCCACCTCACAGATCGTCGGCACACAAGCGATGATGAACATCAAGTTCGGCCGTTGGAAAATGATCTGCCAGCCCGCGCAGGACATCGCCCTCGGCAAATATGGAAAAGCCCCCGGCCCGATCAATCCAGAGATTCTCGCCCTTGTCGAAAAGCAAACAGGCCGCAAAGCCATCACCGAGCGCCCCGCCGACTTGCTCCAACCCAGCCTCGAAGGCTACCGCAAGCAATGCGCGGAAAAGAGCCTGCCCACCGATAATGAGACCGTGGTGCTCTTCGCTATGTTTCCCCAACAGATCGAAGCATATATCAAAGGCACTCCGGCACCGGAAATAAAAGCAGCACCCACCAAGCCCGCTG
>JBEGUC010000057.1:0-15222 GCA_041179105.1 Verrucomicrobiota bacterium
TCGATTCCCGCGAGCACCGCCTCGTCGTCGCCGACCAAGCGAGCGGCCCCGGCTCCAAGTTCGCGGACTCCGCCGCCGCCGCACGAGCCGCTGGCGGAATCGCCGCCGTGAACGCCGGCTTCTTCACCCCGGAAGGCGATCCGCTCGGACTTGTCGTCGCGGCGGGAAAAATTTCCGGATCATGGAACACCGCCTCCTCGCTCGGCAGCGGCGTATGGTTTGAAAACAGCTCCGGAAACACCGCCATCGCCCGCCGAGGAGTTATCAACCGCGCCGAGGCATCCGCCATGCGCGAGCTCATCCAAGCCGGCCCGTTGCTGGTCGAAAACAGCCACGCCGTCAGCGGACTCGAAGCCACCAAATCCAGTGTCCGCACGCTCATCTTGTGGGACGGCGGCACGCGCTGGTGGATCGGCCGCAGCTCGCCTTGCACGCTGGCAGCGCTCGGCCACGCACTGGCCGCTTGGCCAAGCCGCCACGCACTCAATCTCGACGGCGGCCGTTCCTCGGATCTTTGGATTTCCGAAACCATCTCCGGCGGTCCCGTCCTTCGGCGCTCCTCATGGAATCGCCCGGTCCGCAATTTCCTCGTGCTCGTCGCCAAGTGACTCATTCGTCTCGAAAGGAAAGTTGGACAGCCTAATCCCGAGTGATATGGATAAAACCGTCCACAACGGGCAAAAGTCATGAAACGAGTGCTCCATTTCTCCTTATTTGCCGGCTTCGCGCTGACCTCCTGCGCCACCGTCAAGCAAGCCAGCCAAGGGTCACTCGCCTTCGTGCAGAAGACCACCTCCGCCACCACCAGCAAGGTTTCGAAACTCTCGGAAATGGCCGTCAACACGATCAACCCGCCCGGCGTCAAGGTGGTCGAAGTGCGTGAAAAGGATCTCAAAAAACTGCCGACTGGCCATGAAAAGGCCCTCGCCTTCGAGAACACCCGCAAGCGCGGTTTCTGGTTCTTCAACGGCCCCGTGGACTTCACCGAGCCCACCCTGCCACTGCCCGGTGGTGAAACCGACGGCAGCCTCTTGCCGCCGAAAACCCCGTGATTCATGGATTCCTGCGAACACCTCATTCCCGGCTTGAAGCCCGCGCACTGATGAGAATGATGCCCCGCATGTCACGATTTCTTTGCGCCCGCCTTCTCGCACTCGCCTTCACCGGTGCGCTGATCACTTCCTGCGGTGGAAATCCCCCGCCCCGCCCCCCCAGAGCTCTTCCCGCCGCCGCCGGGGACGGACAAGCCGTCCACGTCGCCGCCATTCCCAAAAACGCCCCGCCCCCGGTCGCCGCAGAGAGCGCCATCGTCATCGACGTCGTCAGCGGCCGCGTCCTTTATGCGAAAAACGCCGACGCGCCCCGCGCCGTCGCCAGCACCCAGAAAATCGTCACAGCCCTCTGTGTCCTGGATGCCGGAGACATCGACAAACCCGTCACCATTCAGCCCATCGACGGCGCCTGCGAGCCGACCAATCTCAACCTCAAGCCCGGCGAAGTTTATCCCCGCCGCGAATTGACCAAGGTGCTCATGGTGAAAAGCGCCAACGACGTCGCCCGCGCCCTAGCCCGCGACGTCGGCGGCAGTCAGGAATCTTTCGCCATCCTCATGAACCAAAAGGCCGCCTCGCTCGGCATGAGAAACTCAAATTTCATCAACCCGAACGGACTGCCCAACCCCGGCCAGTATTCGACCGCCCGCGACATGGCCATCGCCGCCCGCGCCGCCTACCGTAGCCCGCTCATTCGTTCCTTCACCGCCACCAAGTCCTTCACCTTTCACTTCAACGACGGCCGCACGCGCTTCATCGAAAACACCAACCGCCTCCTCAAAACCGTCCCCTACTGCGACGGCCTGAAAACCGGCACCACCAACGCCGCCGGCCGCTGCCTCGTTTGCAGCGGCTCGCTCAATGGCCGCTCCGTCATCGTCGTCGTCCTGAAATCCACCACGCCGAACGTCTGGAAAGACTCCAGCAAACTGCTCGCCTGGGCGCTCGAACGTCCCGCTTCCGGCTCCTAAGCGGACTCTCCTGCCCCGCATGCCCAGCCCCGCCGAGTCCCTCCGCCAACTTGCCGCCGAGGGCTTGCTGCGCGGCCAGCGTCCGCTTGATTCCCCCACCGGCACCCAAGTCCTCCGCGACGGCCGCTCGCTTTGGAACTTCGCCTCCAACGACTACCTCGGCCTTGCCCGCCACCCGGAAATCGAAGCCGCCCTCGTCGAAGGCGTGCACCGCTTCGGTGCCGGAGCCGCCGCGTCCCGGCTCGTTTGCGGCACCCTACCACCACACCGCCTGCTCGAAGAAGCACTCGCCGAGGCCAAACAATCCGAAGCCGCCCTCACCTTTTCCTCCGGCTTCGCCACCGCGCTCGGCGTCATCCCCGCCGTCGTCGGAAAAGCCGACTTCGTCATCCTCGATAAACTTTCCCACGCCTGCCTCGTCGATGCCGCCCGCCTTTCCGGTGCCACCCTCCGCATCTTTCCCCACAACGATCTCCGGAAACTAGAACGCCTGCTCATTTCCACCCGCGCCAAAGCACCCGCCGCCCGCATCCTCGTCACCACCGAATCCGTCTTCAGCATGGACGGCGACCTCTGCCCGCTCCGCGAAATTCTCAACCTGACAGAAGCCCACGATGCCCTGCTCCTGCTTGATGAAGCGCACGGCTTCGGCGTCCTCGGCGAGCACGGCATGGGCCTCGCCGAGCAGGAAAACCTCCAACAGCGCATCACCTTCCAAATGGGCACGCTCAGCAAAGCCGCCGGCCTATCCGGCGGCTACCTCGCCGCCTCCCGCGACTGGATCGACCTCCTCACCAACCGCGCCCGCTCCTTCATTTACTCCACCGCGCCGCCGCCCGCGCTCGCCCAAGCCGCCATCGCCTCCCTCGCCCTCATTCGTTCCGCCGAAGGCAAATCCCTCCGCGCGAAACTTCAGGAAAATATCCGCCGCCTCGCGCCACAATCCACGCCCATCATCCCTAAAGTGCTCGGTAGCAATGAAGCCGCCCTCGCCGCCGCAGCAGATCTTGAACAAGCCAGCTTCCTCGTCCCCGCCATCCGCTACCCCACCGTCCCCCGCGGCACCGCCCGCCTGCGGATCAGCATCTCCGCCGCGCACTCGGACGAAACGATCCTTCGCTTGGCTGCCAAGATCGATCAAATGGCCGCCCATCCAAACGAGCACCCCAGCAGCTGACTTTCCCGCCGTCCCCCCTGCCCGCAAGGCGCGGCTTTCCAGCGCGTGGAACATCCGACGGCGCGGCGAGGAACACGGATTCCCGCTTGACCTCCGGGCGGCGAGTGTTGAGCTTCCCCCATTGTCCTCAAGGAGTTCCTCCTCCCGCAACGTTTTTTCTTCAAGCTGCCAGCTGAGATCACGCGACGTCCGGACACCGGAAGCCATCCATTTTCACAACTTACTCTTTTATTTTCAACAACATCCATGTTCAAAAAGCTTTTTGGAAACTTGTTTTCTAATGATATCGGCATCGACCTAGGCACTGCAAACACCCTGATCAACGTCAAAGACCACGGCATCGTTTTACGCGAACCGTCGGTCGTCGCAGTCAAAGCGGGCACCAACGAGGTGCTCGCCGTCGGGGACGATGCAAAACGCATGCTCGGCCGCACGCCGGGCAATATCATCGCGATCCGCCCCTTGAAAGACGGCGTCATCGCCGATTTCGAAGTCACCGAGGCGATGCTCCGCCACTTCATCCGCAAGGTAAATAAAGGTCGCCGCTCGAACCCGCGAGTGCTCATCGCCATCCCTTCCGGGATCACCGAAGTCGAGCGCCGTGCCGTCCGCGAATCCGCCGAACAGGCCGGAGCCCGCGAAGTTTACCTGATCGAGGAGCCCATGGCCGCCGCGATCGGCGTCGGACTTCCCGTGCAGGAAGCCGCCGGAAATATGATCGTCGATATCGGCGGTGGCACCACCGAGGTGGCGCTCATTTCCCTCTCCGGCATCGTTTACGCCCGCAGCGTCCGCACCGCCGGCGATGAATTGGACGAGGCGATCATCCAATACATGAAGCGCGCCTACAACCTGATGATCGGCGAGCGCACCTCGGAAGACATCAAAATCCGCCTCGGCTCGGCCGCACCGCTGCCCAAGGAAATGACCATGGAAGTGAAAGGGCGCGACCTCGTCGCCGGTCTTCCCAAAACCATCACCATCACCTCGCAGGAAATTCGCGAGGCCATGGCAGACCCACTCAGCACCATCGTGGACGCCGTCCGCACCACTCTCGAACGCTGCCCGCCGGAACTCGCCGCCGACCTCGTCGATCGAGGCATCGTGCTGGCCGGCGGCGGAGCCCTGCTCAAGGGGCTCGACCGCCTCTTACGCGAGGAAACCGGGCTGCCCGTCCACATCGCCGAGGACCCCCTCAGCGCGGTGGCCGAAGGCACGGGCAAGGCACTTCAAGAGCTTCCACTCCTGAAGCGGGTCGCCAGCATGGACCGGTAATCGGACTTTCCCTGACCCATTCCGGCCATGAAGCCGCTCAACCTCATCGCGCTGCTGCTCTTCCTCGGAGGAGCCGTCTGGGCATTTACCCAAAGCGACCGCGCCGTGCGCGAAGTCCAAGATCTCTACTTTTCGGCAATGTCGCCATTTTTGAAATCCGGCTCGAAAATGGAAACCCAGGCCCGCGCATTTCTTCAGGAAACTCGGCATTCAAAAGAGCTCGAAGTCGAGCTAGAAACCGTCCACAGCGAGCTCGGACGCCTGCGGATCATCGAGTCGCGCTACCGCGAACTCGAACTCGAAAACGAGCGCTTCCGGCACGCCCTCGACTACAAAAAGGCCAGCCACTTCGACGTGGTCCCAGCCCAAGTCATCCGCCGCCAGCCGAGCACCTGGTGGCAGACCGTGGACATCGACGCCGGCCAAGAGCGCGGCATCGGCACCCAACTCGCAGTCCTTTCCAACGAAGGGCTCGTCGGCAAGATCGACCGCATTTACAAGGACCAAAACCGCTCGTCCGTGCTTCTGCTCACCGATGAGAAATGCCAAGTCTCCGCCCGCGTCGAGGGCTCGCCGGAAGTCGGCATCCTCAGCGGCCAGCGCGGCCGCTTCGACGGCAACCCGCTGCTGCGCCTCAGATTTCTATCCACAGATGCCGCGCTCCGTCCCGGGCTACGCGTCTTCACCACCGGCCGGGGAGGCATCTTCCAGCCGAATATTCTACTTGGAACCATCGATTCCGTCGAAAAAGGCGCGCTGGATTCCGAAGCTCTCGTCCGGCCCTCGGTGAACTTCGCGGATCTCAGCACGGTTTTCGTCGTGCTCTCCGCCGCTCCCTGACCCGTCCGTGATCCGCTACTCGTTCATTACGATTTTGCTCCTGCTCGCCTCCTTCGTGGTGCAGCAGTTCCTGCCCGCGTTCACCGGCATCCACCAGTCGCGCATCATGCTCATCCAGCTGGTGTTCCTCTGCGCCGCCGTCACCGTCGGCCCACCCACCATGCTGCTGCTCGCCTTCATCGGCGGATTCTTCTGGGACGCCCACTGCGCGCTCGGCCCACACGGCGGTGACCCAGAAGTCTACACCCAACAAGTCGAGTCCCTGCGCTTCGGTTACTCGATCCTGCTCTTCGGCGCGATGGGCTTCCTGATGCAAGGAATCCAGCCGCTCTTCAAACAGGGAAAATGGCAGTTCTCCGCCTTTCTATCCGGCATCGCCATCTTTCTCTATCTGACCGCCGAATACGCCATCATCAACTTCGTCCGCGGAGATTTCAGACTCTCCGAGGCCACCGTCATGCAAATGGTTTTCACCTCGCTGATGACCATGCTATTTTCCCCCTTCGTTTTCTGGCTGCTCTTCCGCATCGCGAAATCCTGCGACCACTCGATCAATCCTGACGCCGGCCGCAAACGCCGCCACTCCTACTGAGAGCCATGGAAACCAGCTACCGATTCCGACTCTATCTGCTCACGGCCCTCGTGCTCGTCGGCTTCGGTGCGCTGCTTACCCGCCTTTACGAATTTCAAATCGTCCGCCGCGATGAGTTCCTCCAACAAGTGCCCGGCAACCGCACCGTCACCGTCCGCGAACCCGGCATTCGCGGCGAAATCACCGACCGCAACGGCATCACCCTCGCCCGCAACCTCCGCAACTACGAGGTCTCCTTCAACCTCGATGAAATCCGCCAAGCCTATCTATCCCAACACATCGAGGACCCCTCCCTCCAGCGCCTGATCCAAGAAAACGGCCTACCCCGCAAGCGCTCGGAGAAAGACATCGTCGCCATCGTCCGGGATGGCCCCATCCGCGTGCTCGGCGACCCGAGCCTCAACCTCGCCCGCCCCTACAAAGCCGGTGACCTTCGCACCCACTTCCTCACCCACGGCGGCCTCATCCCCTTCAGCTATCGCTCCGACCTCACTTACGAAGAATTCTCCAAATTCGCCGAGCACAACCTCGAATTGCCAGGAGTCTATCCGAGCATCCGCCCTCAGCGGCACTACCCTTACGGCTCGCTCGCCAGCCACGTCCTCGGCTATTTGAAACAGTGGGAAAAAGGCGACGTCCCAGACAGCGCCACCCGCAAATTCAACCACTATATTGGCGACGAAAAAGGCATCGCCGGCGTGGAAGCCTCCATGGACGAAACCCTCCGCGGGCTGGAAGGACAGAAGACCATCGTCAAGGACGAAAAAGGCCGGACCATCCGCATGTCCGACTACACCAAGCCCGGCACCGGAGCCAAACTCCAACTCACCATCGACGCCCGCGCCCAGTATCTTTTAGAAAATACACTGCGCCTCGCCGGTCGCGCCGCCGGCGTCGTCATGGACGTCAACACCGGCGAAGTCCTCGCCATGGCCTCCGTGCCCGACTACAACCCGAACGACTTCATCCCCAGCATTTCCCAAAAAAACTGGGACGCCTACCGCGCCAACATGCAGCTCGCCCCGTTCACGAACCGGGCCATTTCCGAGTTCACCCCCGGCTCGACCATGAAGATTCCGACGGCTATCGCGGGTGCCTTAGCAGGCAACGCCACCCGCAGTTACTCCTGCGACGGCTACGTCACCTACGGCAACAAGAAAGTCGGCTGCTGGATCTGGAACCTGCACAAAGGCAGCCACGGAAACCAAGATCTATCCGAAGCCATCCAGCACTCCTGCAACCCCTACTTCAACAAGCTCGCCAACACCATCGGCTGGAAGACGATGGTCGAAGGCTGCCAGCTCGTCGGCATCGGCAAGCGCACCGGCATCGAGCTACCCAAGGAAGACGCCGGCATCCTGCCCGGCAGCCGCGCATGGCGCGCCGCCAACCCTTCCCTCACCATGACTCCCGCCCTCAACGCCTTCCTCTCCATCGGCCAGGGCGACTCGTTAGCCACCCCGCTCCAAATGTGCGCCGTCGCCGCCTGCGTCGCTAACGGCGGCAAATACTACAAACCCCGGATCGTCAAACAGGCGGTCAGCGAGGACGGAAAAATCGTCATCCCAGACGCCCCCAAGCTTGACGTCGATCTCAGCCAGTCAGGGATCAAAGCGAGCGACATCGAGCTCATTCGTAAAGGCATGCGCATGTCCACCAACGACCCCGGAGGAACCTCGGGAAAAGCCAAACTCACCGACATTGTCATCGCCTCCAAAAGCGGCACCGCCCAGACGACCGACAACGGCAAAAAATCCAACAACTCCTGGATCATGAGCTTCGCCCCCTACGAGAATCCGAAATACGCCATTTGCATCCTCGTCCAGAATGGCGGCTCCGGCGGCGGCGTTTGCGGCCCACTCGCCAACCTCGTCTTCCGCGGCCTTTTCGCTCGCGACAAAGGGGTGAAACTCCCGCTCAAGCCCATGACCAAGGCCCTCGGAAACACCGACCGCATCGAGAAAACCATCGAAATCTCCCCAGAAACCATCGCCGCCGTGGAAGCCGGAGAAATCGCCACCGCACCACTCCCCATCGCTGCCGCAGAAACTCCGCCCGTCACCGAAGAACCCGCCGGCGAGACCGGCGAAGAAGCCGGCGAAGTCGCCTCCGGCACCCACACCCCTCCCTCCACCGCCGTCACCCCCACCCCCACCATCACCCCCGAGGTGGATGCCGAAGGCTCGGTGATCCCCAAAGCCATCCCCGTCACGGACCCCTGATTTTTTCCACACACACCCAATACAAATTCTCTAACCAACACACTCCCATTCATATGATCCAACAGCTCAAAAGACTCCTCGGCATCGGCAAACCCAACCCTGCACGAGGCAACAGCATCATCGTCAACGTCGAGAAACTCGAACGCCGCGTCGCACTCCTCGAAGACGGCGTACTCGAAGAATACACCGTCGAGCGCGAGGGCGACCAAAACATCGTCGGCGGCATCTTCAAGGGCCGCGTCAAAAATATCGAAGGCGGCCTCAAAGCAATGTTCGTGGACATCGGACTCGACAAAAATGCCTTTCTCCACTTCTGGGACGCCATCCCCGCCGCACTCGATGCCGGGCTGGAAGAAATCCAGCGCGAAGGCAAACGGAAGCAACAGAAAAAAATCACCTCCAAGGACATCCCCGACATTTACCCGATCGGCTCAGAAATCGTCATCCAAGTTTCCAAAGGCCCCATCGGCACCAAAGGCCCCCGCGTCACCACCAACATCTCCCTCGCCGGACGCTACCTCGTCCTCATGCCCTTCACCGAGCAATTCGGCATCTCCCGCAAGATCGAAGACCCCAAGGAGCGCCAGCGCCTCCGCATCATCACCCAGAAACTCCAAGTCCCCGAGGGCATGGGCATCATCATGCGCACCGCCGCCAGCGGTATCCGCCGCCGCCACCTCGTCCGGGATCTCCACATGCTCCTTGAGCAGTGGGACGAGATCGAAGCCCGCCGCGCCAACAACCCCGCCCCCGCCTGTATCTTCCAAGAGCCCGGCCTCATCGAGCGCACCGCCCGTGATTTCCTCACTGAGGAAATCGACCAAGTCATGTGCGACGATGCCGAGACCACCGAGATGATCCGCGAAATCGCCGGGAAAATCTCCCGCCGCGCCAAACGCCGCATCCACTACATGCCCTCCGCCGCCGGCCAGCCCATCTTCGAGCGCATCAATATTCAAAAACAAATCGACGAAGCATTCTCCCGCCAAGTCTGGCTCCCCTGCGGCGGCTACATCGTCATCGATGAAACCGAGGCCCTCATCGCCATCGACGTCAACACCGGCCGCAACCGCGGCTCCAAAGACGTGGACAAAATGATCCTCGAAACCAACGTCGAAGCCGCCGTCGAAGTCGCTCGCCAACTCCGCCTCCGCAATATCGGCGGCCTAGTCGTCATCGACCTCATCGACATGCGCCACCGCAAGGACCAGCAAACGGTTTACAAAGCCATCAAAGAGCGCCTCAAAAAGGACAAAGCCAAAACTCAAGTCCTCCAGATTTCCCCCGTCGGCCTCATGGAAATGACCCGCCAGCGGCTCAACGAATCACTGCGGGATTCGATGTATGAGCCCTGCCCCTATTGCCAAGGCCGCGCCCGCGTCAAAACCCCCATGACCATGTCCATCGAGATCCAGCGCCGCCTGCACACCGTCATCCAGAAGCGCCACGACAGCGTCGGCGACATCATCGTCATCGTGAACAGCGACGTCCTCAACCGCTTCAAAAGCGATGACGCCAAGCTCTTGATGGAACTCGAGCGCTCCCATTCCGGCCGCCTCATCTTCCGCTCAGACCCGTCCATGAACCGCGAGAAATTCCTCATCATCGACGCCGCCACCGAGAAAACCATCGACCAGAACTGACACCCGAAAGATCACTCTTCATCCGTGTTCTTCATCTGCGTCCATCTGTGTTCATCTGTGGTTAAAAATTCTTAAAGTCACCGTATGGAGCGTGCCCGCCTACCTCAGGCGGGCACGCTCCACCAATCACCCGTTTTCGTGGATTACTCATCCCTCATCAGCAAACGCCGCGACCGCTTCTCCGAACTCGAAGAAGCCGTGGGCGATCCCGAGCTTTTCGCCGATCCCAAGCGCGCCACAGAAATCCTCCGCGAGCATGGCAAACTCAAGCAAACCCTCGCACTCTGGGACCAACTCCAAGCCAATAAACGCCACCTCGCCGACAACCAAGAACTCGCCAAATCCGACGACCCCGACTTCTCCGCCATGGCCGCCGAGGAAATCCCCGCACTCGAAAAGGAGATCGAAAAGCTCGGCAGCGAGCTCCAATACGCGCTGCTCCCAGCCGATCCCGGCGAGGACCGCGATGCCCTCATCGAAATCCGCGCCGGTGCCGGTGGCGATGAGGCCTCGCTCTTCGCCGCCGAGCTGATGCGCATGTATCAACGCTACGCCGACCTCCGCGGCTGGAAATCAGAACACCTCGAAAGCTCGCCCTCCGAAGTCGGTGGATTCAAGGAGGTCATCCTGAAAATCACCGGCCAAGAAGTCTTCCGTTATTTGAAATACGAGTCCGGCGTCCACCGCGTCCAGCGCGTGCCCGCCACCGAGACCCAAGGCCGCGTCCACACCTCCACCGTCACCGTCGCCGTCCTCCCGGAAGCCGAAGAGGTCGATGTCGAACTCAGGCAAGAAGACCTCCGTATCGAAGTCTGCCGCTCCGGCGGCGCGGGCGGACAGCACGTCAACACCACCGACTCCGCCGTCCAGATTTTCCACCTCCCCACCGGACTCTACGTCCGCTGCGAACACGGCCGCTCGCAAATCAAAAACAAGGAAATGGCGCTCAAGATCATGCGCACCCGCCTCTACGAGAAAAAATTGCAGGAGCAGCAAGCGGAATACTCCGAGAACCGCCGTGCGCTCATCGGCTCCGGCGACCGCTCGGAAAAAATCCGCACCTACAATTTCCCCCAAAGCCGCATCACCGACCACCGCATCGGCTTCACCTCCCACAACCTCGCCGCCACCATCGCCGGCGATCTCACCGAGTTCACCAACGAACTCCAAAAAACCGAAATGGACGAGCGCCTGGCGGAAGCCGGGCTTTGACACCACGCGGCAAGCTTGCTTGCGGCCAAAAGATCGCTTCAAGTCCGGCCATGCGGTTTTACATGTTCGTTTGCGGCTTGGCAATTTTGGGGATGGGCGTGGCTGCGCTCTCGGTGCTGGATAAATCCCAAGCCCCCGGCTTCCTCCAAGGCGCGCTCACGCTCGGCGGCGGCATCGTCATCTGCGGGATTTTTTCGATCAAAATGCATTGGCACGGCATCATCGGCGCGGGCGTGCTCGCCCTGCTCGGCGCGGCGCGAGGCGTCGGAAACTTGCCGGATCTGGCGAAATTTATGGCCGGCGAGCGACCGCGCGGACCAGCTCCGCTACTGGAAACCGGAGTGACGCTGATCTGCCTGCTACTTCTAGTGAAGGTTATTCGAGCGCTTTCGCGGGAGCGACTGCGCCGGATGTTGGAGACGGAGGAATGAGCGCGGGAGCAGGGGGCAGCGGTTTCGGCAACGTATCCTGCCACTGGTGAAGCGCGTAACCCTCGCCGAGTCCGCCGATTTCCCCCAGCAGCTCGTGGCAACGCTGACGCCATTTTTCATAATCCGGCGGCCCTCGCTCGGCCTCGCGGCTGCCGGGGAAGACGAGGTAGCTGACTTTCAAATCAGAAACCGGACGGCTGTAGGATGAGGCTTTCGGGTTGAGCTCGCGGGCCAAGCGCAGCGAGCCTTCCCCGACTTTGAAGGTCGGGCCGCCGTCGCCGACGATGGATGGATAAATTTTCCCCTCATGAATCACCACCGCGTAGTCGCCGACGTTTGGCGCAAACGCGTCATTGGAGGTCAGAATATCCACCGGGATGACGATAAATGGATCGTAGTCGGCGATGAGGAAACTGCGGGCTTTCAGATCGTCGATGCCGCGCTGAAGAAACTTGATCCGCTCTCGCAGCCATGTCTTGCGGGCGGCGGTGGTCGCCGGTGCCGCAAGTTCTTTCTGGGCAAGGCCAATCCTCCGCTCCCAACCGGCAACCATTGGATTGGCCACCTGCGACTTTTTAAGCCAGCCGTAGCTGGTGAAAGGCTGGTAATTCGGGGAATCGACGATTTCAGCAGGCATTTCCGGCAAGCGATCGCCGTCCGAGCCGTCCGAGACCACGTCCATTTCCGCCTGCATGAAAAACACCTTGCGGCCGCTTGCCGACTTGAGGTGGAGGATGGTCTCGCAGTCGTAAATATTGTGCTTGGTCAGCAGCTCGTTGAGCGAATTGGCATCGCGGCGGACGCGACCGGCCTTATTCTCATAGAGCTTGCCGAACCACTTCGAAACCTCGGCTTTCTCGACGAGAGGCGAAATTCCCGGAAGCATTTTGGAAAGCTGAGGGCTGGATTTCTCGATGTCGCCCATCGTTTTTGCGGGCGTGGGAAGGCGCAGTGAAAGCTCGTAAGTGGCGGTGTAGCTCGCATGGTCCACGCGTTCCTTGGAGGCGATGCCGCCGTTTTCAATCTTCACCGCCGTCTTAAATGGAATACCCGAGCGAAGTTTCCTGACATCCGTGATGGTGCCCAAATCAGGCTCCGGAGCAGGCACGGCTTCATTGCTTTGCTTTTCCGCGTCCTCCAGGGATTTCTTGAGCGCGGCGATGTCGCGCTCGTATTTCTCCTCCAGCTCGGCCCGGATTTGCGCCTCCGCTTGGCGGAAAATGTCCTTTTTGTCCGGGGAGACGATCGCCGGTCGGGGCGCGAAAATTTCCTGCACGCCACGCTTCAATTTGCCGAGATTACCACTCGCAAACAGCCCGAGCGCCATGATCGTCAGGTAAAACAGATCTCGTTTCCCGAACCACTGAAAGCCCTTTTTCCGGCGGTTGATCTTGTCGTTTGCGCCATCCATTTCACAGACTTTGCCGATTTCCCGGCATCATTCAATCCTCGTCCCATAAACTTTTCCCGTTTTCCCCAAACTCGGCCATGACAAACCCGCCGCCATCCCTACACTCACCGCCGTGAGTTATCAGGTCTTCGCCCGCAAATACCGCCCCAAAACCTTCGACGACGTCCTCGGACAGGACCACGTCGTGAGGACACTTCGCAACGCCATCGCCCAAAAACGCCTGGCCCACGCCTATCTTTTCGTCGGCCCGCGGGGCACCGGCAAGACGTCCACCGCGCGGATTCTCGCCAAGGCACTCAACTGCACCGCTGGGCCAAAAGCCGACTTCGACCCCGACGAAGACGTCTGCATCGAGATCGCCGAAGGCCGCTCGCTCGACGTGCTTGAGATCGACGGAGCCTCAAACAACGGCGTCGAACAAGTCCGCGACCTCCGCGAATCCGTCCGCTTCGCCCCCGCCCGCGGGCAGTTCAAAATTTTCTACATCGACGAGGTCCACATGCTCTCGAACGCCGCCTTCAACGCGCTCCTCAAGACACTCGAGGAACCGCCGCCGCATGTGAAATTCATCTTCGCCACCACCGAGGCAAACAAGATTCTTCCCACCATCCTCTCCCGCTGCCAGCGCTTCGACCTCCGCCCGATCCCCACCGAGACGATCGCGCAGCACCTGCTCCACATCGCCCACCTCGAAAACATCGCCCTCGAAGACACCGCCGCCTGGGCCATCGCCAAAGGCGCGGACGGCGGCATGCGCGACGCCCAGTCGATGCTCGACCAGCTCGTCTCCTTCTGCGGCGACTCCATCAACGAGGCCAATGTGCTCGACGTCTTCGGTTTCACCTCCCGTGAAAAAGTCGCCGCGCTCACGCAAACCCTGCTCTCACGCGACAATCCCGCCGCCCTCTCACTCATCCAAAAAGAAGCCGAAAGCGGCCGCGAACTCTCCCAGCTCCTCGGCGAACTCATCGGCTGCCTACGCGCCCTGCTCGTCGCCAAGCTCGACCCTTCCGCCGACGGAGAAGGCATCCCCCCCCACCTCTGGACCGCCCTGCTACAAGCCGCCGCCGAATACCCGCCGGACCGCATCCTCTCCGCCATCGACGTCTTCGCCGAGACCGAAGGCCGGATGAAATGGGCGACAAACAAGCGCCTCCATTTCGAGCTCGGCGTCATCAAAGCCATCCAATCCCTCGGCGAAGTCCGCATCACCGACGTCATCAAAGTCCTCACCCGCGGCGCGGATTTCATCTCCTCCAGCACGGTTAGCACTCCCGCTACAATCGCCGCCGAACCCGCGCCAACACCCGTCCGCGAGATCGAGCCAGAGCCCGTCACCGTCCAACGGCCCCCGGTCGCAGCCACCCCAGCTCCCCGCCCCGCCGCAGGTATTTCCGCTTTCGATTCCATGATCGCAGATGCCCCGGAAGTTAGCGAAATTCCAGCCCAAGTCGAGACACCGCCGTGGAAAAGCGATAAGCCCGCTGCCGAAATCAAAGCACAGGAACCCGCGCCCGTCGCCGCCGCCATCATCGACGATACCTTCCACAACGACCCACTCATCCAAGCAGCGCTCATCAAATTCGAAGGCAAAGTGTTGAGCTGATTCATCCGCCTGTTCGATTTACGAAGCAAGAGAACGCTGGAATCTCGCTCAATTTACGCTAAAATACACACATGGAAACATTATCAAGCCTCCAAGCCCAGATCATGACCTTGCCAGATGGAGCACGTGCAAACCTTGCTTCCTTCATTCTTCAATCTCTCCCCCCAGTTTACATAGACGAGGATGACGATGGCTTGGCCGAGGCGTTGCGCAGGGAAGCCGAGATGGAAGCAGACCCATCCATGTGTATCACCTTCGAGGAATTAAAGCGCTCGGTCGGAAGATGAGCCTTCCGATAAGTTTCAATACAAGAGTTTCCCGCGACCTTGGGGAAATCCTATCATTTTACGAAAAAGAGGAAAGTTGCACACTTGCGGATGAGTTTTTCAATCAACTGACAACCAAGATTCATCAAGTTCGAAGTAATTCGGAGCAATTTCCATTTTTCAGGCAAGGCATCCGGCGCGTTAATCTGGACCGTTTCCCCTATCACTTGCTCTACCGTATCAAACCAGATGGAATACGTGTCTTTGTCCTCCGGCATCATAAACGCAACCCCGCTTACGGCTTGCGCCGACAATAATTTCCACCACTCATCCAAAAAATATGAACATCGCCAAACTCATGAAACAAGCCCAGCAGATGCAAGCCGGGCTCGCCGCGAAGCAGGAAGAACTCGCCATCCAGACCGTCGAGGCCACCGTCGGTGGCGGCAAGGTCCACGTCATCGCCACTTGCGCGGGCGACGTGCTTTCGATCAAAATTGACCCCTCTGTCATCGATCCAAGTG
>JBEGUC010000058.1:0-15171 GCA_041179105.1 Verrucomicrobiota bacterium
CGTTGTCCGCTAAACCACCCATTCAATCCAGATGAACACCCGCCGCAGTTTCCTAACTAATCTCGTTGCCACCGCCGGAATACCCGCCCTCTTGTGCGGCCGTGCCTTCGGCCAAACTCCGCCGCCTCCGGTCAAGCTTGAGGAGAGCGATCCCGTCGCGACGGCGCTCGGCTACAAGGAAGACACCACCAAGGTGAACGCCGTGAAATACCCGCAGCACAAGCCCGAACAGAAGTGCGTCAACTGCGCGCTCTATCAGCTGAAAGCGGGTGACAAAACCGGCCCTTGCGCCGCCTTCGGAGGCAAATTGGTCACCGAAGCTGGCTGGTGCTCGGTCTATGTGAAGAAGCCGGAGCCGGCGAAACCTTAATTCAGCCCGACATCCTCAAACCTCCTTGCGCCCACCCGGCGGAGGAGGTTTTTTCCCGCCAAATCCCACTAACGTCTGGGACATGAATTCCGGGTCGGTAAATCCTAACCGCGATCACTGGCTCGCCACCGCCAAGCGGGTGTCCCGCCAAGTGAATTTCGCCTGGTGGCTCGAAACCTTCTCAGCTCCTCTGCTCGCCGCCGCCGTTAGCGGTGCCGTGGCGCTGCTGGTCGTGAGGCGCTGCTTTCCAAACATCGAGCCTTGGATATTGGCGGCTACCGTCGGCGGAATCATCGCCGCGCTGGCACTCGGCTGCAGGGCATGGGCCTCTCGCAAATTCGAACTCCCCGGCCAGTCGCTGGTGAGAATCGAGGCCGCCATGCGTTTGAGATATTCACTCTCCGCCGCCAACGCCGGCGTCTCTCCGTGGCCAGCACCGATGGCCGGCATCGATGCCGGGCTGGCGTGGCAATGGCCGCGCCTGCTCGTGCCACCGCTCAGCGCGCTCGTGCTGTTAGCTGCGGGGATGTTCATTCCCATCACCGCCCGCAGCCTCCATCCTCCGACCGTGGCGGAACAGCCCCAGGCCTGGAAACAACTCGCCACCGAGCTCGACCAACTCACCAAAGAGGAAGTCGTCGATGAGAAATATCTCGAAGATACGCGCAAAAAACTCGACGTGCTAAAATCCCAGGAAGAGGAACAGTGGTTCAGCCACTCGTCGCTTGAAGCCACCGACTCGCTGAAGAAATCCCACCGCGCCGAGACCGAGCGCATCGAACGCGAACTCGGCCGCGCGGAAAAGGCGCTCGCCAATCTCGAAAAAAACGCGGCCCCATCGAACCAAGCTGAGAAAAATCGGCTGATGGAAGAATTCGACCAGGCGCTCCAAGGACTTCAAAACGGCGCGATGAAGCCGAACCCCGCGCTGCTCGAACAGATGAGACAGCTCGATTTAAAAAACATGGCCAAGCTCACGCCCGAGCAGGTCCAACAACTTCGCGAAAATTTAAAGAAACACTCCGAGGTCATGAAAAACGGCGAGGGTGAAGGCGAGGCTTGGTCGGACGAATTGCTCGCCGGTGAAGAAGGCGAAGGTCCGGGCAAAGGCGGCGTCGATCGCGGCCCCGGTCACTCACCCGGAGTGCTCGGCAAGGAAAAGGACCCGCTCGAAACCGGTGAACTCACCGCCCTCGAAGCCAAAGATCTTTCGCAGGCCACCCCCGGCGATTTACTAGAACTGCAGGACGGCGAGCACGAGGTGGATCAATCCCCCTTAGAAATTTCTCAAGGCGGAACCACTGAGGCCACCGGCAAGGGCGGCGACCGCGTCTGGCGCGACGCGCTTGATCCCGCCGAGCAGCGTTCTTTAAAACGGTTTTTCGAATAGAGTCGCTCAAGCGCCAACCACGGTCCGGCCATCGAATCAATGGTGGCCGATCAAAGTCGCCCGTGGTTGCTCGGGCACGCTGCACTCGTTGGGGTGGAGCCTATTTTGATCAGGCAAAATGCTGGAGCACTCGTTGCACCGCCGCTTCCGCAGTCAGGCCGTGGAGTTCGCGGAGGGTTTCCGGTTTACCGTGCTCGATGAACTCATCCGGCCAGCCGATGCGTTCGATCGGGGTGTGGATACCCGCGTCGTGAAGGTTCTCAATGACGGAAGCGCCGAAGCCGTTGAGGAGGACATGGTCTTCAAAGGTGCAGATGACTTTGCATTTCCGGCCGTATTCTTGGAGCACGGCGGCATCGAGCGGCTTGATGAAGCGCGGGTTGATGAGCGCCACGGACAGGCCTTTCGCTTCGAGTTGCGATTTGGCGCGTTCGGCCATCTCGAACATCGTGCCGAGGCCGATAAGTGCGACGTCGGTGCCGTCCGCGACCACCTCGGCCTTACCGATTTCGATCAGTTGAGGTGTGGGTTTGATCGGCGTGCCCTTGATGACGCCGCGCGGATAGCGGATGGCGGAGGGACCGGCGTCGTATTGCGCCATGGTGTGGAGCATGTCCACGAACTCGTCCTCGTCCTTGGGCTGCATGTGGATAATGCCGGGGACATGGCGGAGGTAGCCGATGTCGAAAAGCCCGTGATGCGTGGGTCCGTCATCGCCTGACAGTCCGCCGCGGTCCATGCAAAGGCGGACGGGGAGTCCTTGGAGCGCCATGTCATGAATGATCATGTCGTAGGCTCGCTGCATGAAAGTCGAGTAGATGGCGAGAAACGGGCGGAAGCCTTCTGTCGCGAGGCCGCAGGCGAATAGCGCGGCGTGTTCCTCGGCGATGCCGACATCGAAATAACGGTCTGGCAGTTCGTTTTTGAAAATTTCCAGCTTAGTCCCGCCGGGCATGGCGGCGGTGATGGCGACGATTTTCGGGTCTTTTTTCGCGAAGTCTGTGACCGCTCGGCCGAAGATGTCCGAGCAGGTGGGGGTGAGGGTGGCGTCGGTCGAGCCGTCGTCGATTTTGTAGGTGCCGAGGCCGTGAAATTTACCGGGATTGTCGAGGGCGGGCTGATAGCCGCGGCCTTTTTCGGTGATGATGTGGAGGACGACCGGTTCGTGAAGCGTTTTCAGGTGCTCGAAGGTGCGGACGAGCAACGGCAGGTCATGACCGTCGATGGGGCCGAAGTAACGCATGCCGAATTTCTCGAACAAGACGTTTTGGAACAGCAGGTTTTTAGCGCCCTCCTCGACTTTGTGGGCGAGCGTGCGGACGGCCTTGCCCGCGATTTTTTCGACGAAGTCCGCAGCTTGGCGGCGGACGGCGGCATAGGTGTGGTGTGTCTGGAGCGCGTTGAAATAACGGGCGATGGCACCGACGTTTTTATCGATCGACCATTCGTTGTCGTTGAGGACGACGATGAATTTCCTGGTTGTTTCCGCGATGTTGTTGAGCGCTTCGAGCGTGGGTCCGCAGGTGAAAGCGGCGTCACCGGCGACGGCGACGATGTGGTTGTCCCCGCCGGATAGGTCGCGGGCGGCGGCCATGCCGAGGGCGGCGGAGAGGGCGGTGCCGGCGTGGCCCGCGCCGTAGGAATCGTGCTCGGACTCGCTGCGGAGGAGGAAGCCGTTGAGTCCCTTATAGGTGCGGATGGTGTGAATCTGTGCAGCGCGACCGGTGAGCATTTTGTGGACGTAGCCCTGGTGGGAAACGTCGAATACGAACTTGTCGCGGGGCGTGGAGAACACGCGGTGCATGGCCACGCTCAACTCGACGACACCGAGATTGGGGCCGAGATGGCCGCCGGTTTTCGAGAGCGAATCAATCAGCGTGTGGCGGATTTCCTCGGCGAGTTTTGGCAAATCCTCGTCGGCGAGTTTTTTGACATCGCAGGGTGAATGAATCGTGGAAAGTAGAAGGCCGAGGGCCGGGGGCTTAGAAGAGGCGGATGTCATTATCGTCGTCAGAATCGTCCGCAGGTTCGGCGGCATTCAAAATTTTGTTCGGCGCATCCAGTGGGATTTCGTTCTGGTTGCGGAGAGTGATGAGTTCGATCCGTTCGCGGGCGGACTGGAGGATCGACTCGCAGCGGCTTAGCAGCACGGAGCCTTTTTCGTAATGCGCCACGAGATCTTCGAGCGCGAGGCGTTCGTGCTCCATCTCCTCGACGATCGTTTCGAGGCCGGTGATGGCTTCCTCGAACGTCGGTTGCGGCGAGTCGTCTTCTTCAATGCTGGATTTGCGGCGAGGCATGGCGGTTAGTTCCCCCTGGTGGTGCGGATGGGGCGGTCGCTATAATAGACCATGTCCATACCCACGAGCGGCTGGCGGTAAGGGTAGCGTTTGGCCACGCCTTGAATCTTGGGATCCTTGTCGAAGAGTGAGACTCCGGACGGGTAGTTGCTGAAGAAGGTTCTGCCATCGAGGACCATGAAGGTGAAATCCTTGTATTGGGCAGCGATTTCGCTCAGTGAGCCGGAGCCGTGCGAGAGCGGCGAGATCAGCACGCCGGCGCAGGGGGTCTGGAGGTCGGCAGCGATGGATTCGATTTTTTCAAAGCCGGCATAAGTCGGTGGCAGCCAGACGCTCACGCGATCTGCATACCAAGCGACGGCCCACGGCTGGTCGGAGAAGGTGATTTGCTTGTCGGTGATCCAGCCCTTGAGGCCGGATTGTTTGCTGTTGAGGGCGGGGGCGTAGTAAGGCGGCCAATGCGGCACGCCTCCACGGTTGTTCATCTGCATCCCGACCCGCACTTTCAGCGGCAGGGCGAGCACCAGCGGCAACGCGCAAATCCCGATGATCACGAAGTGGTGGACGTTGCGGAGAATCGGCGTGGTCGCGACGAAATCGAGACGACTCCAGAGGATTGAAATGAACGCGAGGCCGTAAGCCATCATGATCGGCGCGAAGAGCAGGTGGAGTTGATTGGGGTCGAGTTCGCTTTTGGTGATCCCGAAGAAGGCCAGTCCGAAGGCGGCGCTCACCCACATCAAGAGGATGGCCCAGCGAAAATTGGCGATGGCGGCGCGCTTGAACGGGTGCAGCAGTGAGATGAAAAACAACGGCGCGATGATGATGCCGCCGAGAAAGGGAATGATATCGGTGGCTTGCAGCAGGGTGGTGCGGAGGATTTTCGAGATGAGTCCGTCGAGCACGAGAGGCTCGGCTTCGAGGTCGATGGTGCGCATCACGGCCGATTCGGAGCCGCTGCCGAGGCCACCGTAAAGCGTGAGAAACGCGGTGCCGAAGGGCGAATCCGTGATGCTTTCATTGCGCAGCATCGGGCCGATGGCGGCGAAGAGAAGCAGCGCCAGCACGGAAAGTCCGATGATACCGCGGGGGCGGAAGGCGATCGCCGCGAAAATGATGTATCCCAGCGCGATCCAGACCGTCATCCAGTGAGTGAGCGCCAGCAGGGTGAAAAACACACCGGCGATGATGGCCGGGCTCATGGAAATCCGGCCTTCTGCGGTGGCCTCGACGGCGCGATAGACGAAATAAATGGCGCAGGAGAACAGCAGCAGCATCAACATTTGCGGCAGTCCGCTCAACGAATAGTTCCAAAAAGTTTCGCAAAACAGCATCAGGATCGCGCAGACGCCGGCGATTTTCGCGTCAAAGATGCGTGAAATCAGCAAGTAATTCACCCCGATGGCCATCAGAAAGAAGAGGGTGGAGACCGTGGCGATCACCCGGTCGAGCGGGAAGACCATCTCGTTTTCGCCCATCTGCCAGGCATCCGGATCGTCCGCGCCGATGAGTTTGAGGACGGCGGCGTTGACCAGCGGGTTGAGCGGGGAGTGATAGGTATCTTGGAAGCCGATGAGAGAAATTGAGGTGTTTTGCGATTTTTGCGCCTGATAATAAGCGACTGGGCGGATCAGTTTGGTGGTGAAACCGTTGCCGCGGGCGATTTCCCGGGAAATCTGCGCTTGGTCCATCGCCTGCGGCGAGTTCAAGCCGCGGAACAGGACGAAGAGGTTCCCCAGAGTCAGGATAATTAAAATGAGGAAAAACAGACTCCGGCGGATGATGATGCCGGTGTCAAACTGAGAGGAAGTGATGCTCATGAAAAATGGGGATAAAAACAGGCGGTAAATTCAAATGCCGAGATCCTTCAGTTTGCGTTGGAGGGTTCTGCGGCTGACTCCAAGCAAATCCGCCGCATGGGTCCGGTTTCCTCCGGCGAGGGAGAGTGCGGCTCGGATCGTATTGGTTTCGAGCGCATGCAAGTTGAATTCCGCCGGAGCGGCAAGGGCGTTTTTGGTCGGAGGGGAGGAAATCCCGATGGCTGCGCCGGGAGAAAGCAGGAATTGCGGCAGGTGCCGGGCCTCGATGACCGCTTCGTTGCTCATGACCACGCCGTGCTCGATGGCGGTGCGGAGTTCGCGGACGTTGCCCGGCCACGAATAAGCCTGCAGGAGCTGCAGTGCGTCGTCCGCCAGCGGCTTGACCGGGCGGTCGTTTTCCTTGGCGAATTCTTGGAGGAAACTTCCCGCCAGCAAGACGATGTCCTCCCGGCGGTCGCGCAGCGGCGGCATCTCGACTTTCACCACGTTGAGGCGGAAATAGAGATCCTCGCGGAAAGTTCCTTTTTCCACCAGCTCCTTGAGGTTTTTGTTGGTCGCGGCGATGACCCGGACATCGACCTTGATCGGTGAGTTCGAGCCCACGCGTTCCAAGGTCCGCTCGGACAGCACGCGCAGCAATTTCACCTGGGTGGAGGCGTCGATCTCGCCGATTTCGTCGAGGAAAAGCGTGCCGCCGTCCGCCTGTTCGAAACGGCCGATCCGACGTTGCGAGGCCCCCGTGAACGAGCCTTTTTCATGGCCGAAAAGCTCGCTTTCCAACAACTGCGGCGAGAGCGCGGCGCAGTGGACGATGACCATTTTCGCCGCCGGCCTGCCGGAAAGATGGTGCAGCGTGTGCGCGACGACTTCCTTGCCGGTGCCGGACTCGCCCTCGATCAGCACGGTGGCCCGCGTCGGCGCGACTTGTTGGACGAGCTCGGAAACTCGACCGATGGCGGCGGATTTGCCGATCAGGCGGTCGAGTTTGTGGGATTTTTTGACCTGCGCGACGAGTTGTTGGTTTTCGGTTTCGAGCGTCCGGTTGCGGAGCGCGCGCTTGAGCAGCATTTCCACTTCGTCGAGATTGAGCGGTTTGGTGACGAAGTGCCACGCGCCCCGGCGCATCGCTTCCACGGCCGTGTCCACCGAGCCGTAAGCGGTCATCATGATGGCGACCGGCGGCTCGGGCAGGACGAGCACTGCGTCTAGCAAGTCCATGCCGGAATCCCCTCCGAGCCGGAGATCGGTGAGCAGGATTTTAATCGGCTCGGATTTCAAAATCGCGAGTGCCTCGCTCGCGCTGGACGCGGTGTAAACGTCGAATTCTTCTTCCAGCGCGCTGCGCAACCCCTCGCGGGTGGCGCGTTCGTCTTCGACTATCAGTAGGGTGGGAAGCATGGGCGTGAAATTTCAAAGGTCGATGACCGGGTCCGGTTCGGGGGCGGCGAGCAGCCGCACGGGCCGCTCCTTGTGAGGGAAATGGATCAGCACGCGAGTCCCTTGGTTTTCCTCGCTCTCAATGGCGATCGCGCCGCCGTGCTCGCGGATGATGCGGCGGACGATGAGCAGGCCAAGCCCGGAGCCGGAGGATTTCGTGGTGCGGTAAGGCTCGAACAGCGCGCCCATGTGCTCCGGGGAAATGCCGGTGCCGTTGTCCTCGATGGAGATGATGGTTTCGAAATCGTTCATCCGCGTGCGGATGGTGATGTGGCCGTGGTCGGAGGAAATCGCTTGGAACGCGTTGCGGATGAGGTTGTAAAAAACTTGCTGGAACTGGCCCGGATCGATGAACGCGGGTGGCAGCGAATCCGCGAGATCGAGCTGCACGGCGATTTTCCGCGAGGCGAGCTCTGGCTCTAGCAGGCGCAGGGTTTCGTGTAAAATCGCGTGCAAGTCCTGCTTCTCGCGGAGCGGCGCGGTCGGACGAACGGCGTTGAGGAATTGCTTGAGGATGAGATCCAGCCGTTGGATTTCCGCGCGGGCGGTGGTGAGGTTCTCTTCCAGCGGGCCGCGGTCGCCGGGCGGCAGTTTGCGCAGCTTGCGGCCGAGTAGTTGGAGGTGGATGTCGAGCGAGTTGAGTGGGTTACCGATTTCATGAGCGACTCCGGCGGCGAGCAGAGTGAGCGCGTTGAGACGCTCGGATTCCAGCGTTTCCTCCGCCTCCGCGCGGGTGCTGGTTAGGTCGCGGACGAGCATCACGTAGCCGAGCGGTTGGAGGTCGTCCTCCGCGCCATCGATCGGCGCGAGATAGAAATTCAGGTAGCGATTCTCTGGATAGAAAACCTCCAGGTCACGGCTGATCGTGCGGCCGGGTTTGCCCAGAACCGTCCAGTCAAGCCCGCGAATCTGATTGGAAATGAACTCGCCGGTCGCTTGTTCCGGATCGAGCCCGAAGAACTGACACGCCGCGTGGTTGAGGAAGCCGATCACGCCTTTCGGGTCGAGGATGATCACGCCCTCGTGCAGCGCCTCGAAGACTTTTTCCAGGAATCCCTTCTCGCGAATCAAGCGAGTGACGATTTGCTGGACGTCGCCGGGGACGACGCGATCCAGTCGGGCGACCAGCTTTTCGAGAAAGCCGGATTTCACCTTGGAGTTGCTTGTTTTGGGTTTCCGGTGTTCAGGAATAGCCATGAGCGACGTTTTATGGGTCCTTTATACCTTCCCGGATTCCGAACAGGCGCGACAGATTGGCACAGTCATCGTTGAAGCGCAACTCGCGGCTTGTGTCAATCTCCTGCCCGCCGTGTGTCGTTGTCATCGGCGCAGGAATTGAACTTTGAAAGGAAGATGATTAACCTAAATGGGAAAATGAAGGGGAGATTTAACCACAGATTTCACTGATTTCACAGATTTTAAGAGAGTTGCGCACCTCAACTGGCCGAATTAGCCGTCACCTTTTGGGTGAGTAAGAGCTTTGCACAAACTTCTTAAAAATCAGTTCAATCAGTGAAATCAGTGGTCCCTATTTTCCTCTTTAGGATTAACTACGGATTTCACGGATTCCACAGATTTTAAGAGGCTTATCAAAATTTGTAGCCTCACTCAAAAGGTGAATGCCGATTTCGCTTTTGAGATTTCATATCTCTCTTCAAATCCGTGAAATCCGTGAAATCCGTAGTCAAAAATTCTTTCCTCCATTTTCCCTTCTAGGTTGAACTCCCCTCCCCCCTATTTCCCCCAACATTCATCACTGCGATTCGTCTTCCGTCTTCGGCTCCTCGGATTTTCCGCCGAGGATTCCATCGAGAATCCCGCTGATTTCGCGCACGGTCTTGCGGGTTTTCTGGATGATTTTCTCGCTCTTTTCGATCGCCTTGGGAGAGGAATCACCGAGCAACGAGCGGGTGAACTTGAGCGCCTGCTCGCCGGTTTCCGGAAGTTGCTCGAACATCCGCAAGCCCGCCGCAGCGATCAGTCGGTTGGTCAAATCCTCCTTTGGGTCATCCAAAGTGCCGGTGATGCGCAGCGTGGTCCACAGCAAACCGCGCTCGCCGGGCGCGAAAACGTCGGTCTCCGCGCCGGGAATGGAGGTCAGCGTGCCGGGTGCCAGCCCGAGCCGGAAAACTCCGTCCATTTCCCGCCCGCGAAGGGTCATGCCACCCTCGATTCGCATGAGTCCCTCGCTGGCAAGCACCAGATCCGTCAGGACGAACTCGCCCTTTTTCCACCGCCACCCGGTGCGCGCCTCATTGAGCGTCAGCACCCGGAAGCGCCGCGTGTCGGCATACGCAGCGAGCGCGTCGAGCATCGGCAAGGCGGTGAGCACCCCATTTTGAATCGTGAGTTTTCCTTCCGCCTGCGGAAATCCAGGCCGGTTGTCCAACGCGAAACTTGAAGTCACGTCACCCGTCAGCCGCTTCGACCAATCCGCATTGAGGACGTTTTCGCACTTTGCGCCGGTGAGGTCGCCCTCGATGAAAAACTGCCGAGACGCCCTATCCCACTCGCCGGTGCCTTGGATGCGGCCGCTGTCCCACGCGGCGAGCGTCGCCTCGGTGAGGAAAACCCGCCCGTCCTGATAACGCAGCCGAGCGCGATCCAGCCGCAGTTCCGGGACTCCTGCGAACGGCAGGCGGACGGCACCGCCTTGGATCTCCGCGCGGTAAGCATCCTTCGCCCCGGCCGGCTCGGCGCGGACATTCATGCCGCTAGCGGTGGCCAGACCTTCGCTGAGAATCGCCTTCACCACCAACTCCCGCACCTCGATCCCCTGAAGTTCCGCCTTCTGGGGAAACCACCCGGCGGGTTTCGATTTCCGTGCGACGCCCTGCTCAATCCGCTGCGGCGGGGTTTCATCCGACCGCTTCGTCGTATCCACGGAAACTTCCAACCGCCGCACGTTGGAGCCGAGGATTTCCCAAACTCCTCGCCGCACACCGCCGAGCCCCACCTCCGTGTGCAAGCCGTCTGCCCGCAACTCGGTGATCGGGCCAGCGCCCCGCGCCTCGTAGGATTCCGTATCCACCGCCAAGCCTTGCCAATCGAAAGCCGCAAACTCACCGGTCACGCCCGCCGCCTCGCCCGCCTCGACGGATAAAAACCTCCGGAACGCATCGCTGTGCAGGTAGCGCCGCAGCAGTCCGTAGCCCGCGCCAACGCCGATCAATCCGATGACCAGCAACCAGACCGCCGCCTTGCCCAGCCACCGGCGCCCGCCCGCCCCACTCCGTTTTCTCGATCGGCGACTCATTTCCCGAAGCCTAGCGCACCCGCCCGCCACCGCAAGCCCACGAAAATCCTCACTGCTCTGCTTGACCACGGGTAGCCTTTGGCAACCTTTGCCCCATGAGCCAACCGGTGAAACTTTCCCACACCCCGATAGAGACAGGGTTTCCACCACACCCTCTTAAAATCCGTAGTTAATCATCTTCCTTTCAAAGCTAACCGTCGGCTACAATTCTTCTTTCAGCCAGTCGCCGCCGGACACGCGCTGGCTGTCATCGACGGGACCGCGCCATTCCCAAATCCAGGCGCTCAACGTCTGGCTGTCTTGTTTCATCACCGTGGTCTCCACGCGGCGATACTCACTGCCCTCGGGCTCGCCCGCCGAAACGCCTTCAAAGACGTCGAGCACCGAGAGTAATTCAGACCCGACCGCGTAAACCTCGCCGTGAATTTCATCGCCCGCAGGGTCGAGGACCAGCCCCGGATACCAGTCGATGCGATACATCCGGCCGCAGATGGTGCCGCTAGAAATAAACTCCGCGCCGGCCATCCGGAAATGGTCCGAGCCACCCCGGCGGAGCGTGCCGTAAACGAATACTCGTTGAGAGGACGTGTCCATAAATCGCGCGGGCGCTTATTTATCGCTGCGGTGACCGATCTCGTTGTCGAGCGCTTGCTTGAGATCATCCAAACCAATTTCACCTTCTGCGGAGATCGGGATGATGTCGATTTTGGGAAAGCGTGCGCGGAAGATTTCCAAGTTCTCGGCGGCTCCTTCGAGATCCATCTTATTGGCAATGATTTTCCACGGGAAGCGGGCGAGTTCGTCATCGTATTCCTTGATTTCGCGGCGGAGGATTTCTAGGTCGGAAATCGGATCGCGCCCCTCGCTGCCCGCCATGTCGATGACGAAAAGCAGCACCCGGCAACGAGTGATGTGGCGGAGAAACTCGTGACCGAGACCACGGTTTTCATGCGCGCCCTCGATCAGGCCGGGAATGTCTGCGATGGTGCAGCGGCGGTAACTCGGAAACTCGACGACGCCGACGACCGGCTGGAGCGTGGTGAACGGATAAGATGCGACCTTCGGCTTGGCGGCGGAAAGCTTGCCGAGCAGCGTCGATTTCCCGGCATTGGGGAATCCGACGAGGCCGGCATCCGCGATGCGGCGGAGTTCGAGGTAGAAAACCGAAACCTCGCCCGGAGTGCCGAGGGTGTGCTCGACCGGGGTGCGGTTGGTGGCGGTTTTGAAATTCCAGTTGCCCTTGCCGGGATCGCCGCCTTTGCAGAGGACGAATTCCTGACCGATCTCGGTGAGGTCGGCGATGGGATCCAGGTCGATGCCCTCGGCGCTGCGCTCGAATTCCACGGCTTCCTGGACGGTGACCGCGTTGCTTCGGAAAACCACGGTGCCGGGTGGCACCTTGCCGATGACGATCTTGCCGCTCTTGCCGGTTTTTCGCCCACCCGCGCCATTTTTACCATCCTCCGCGATGAGCTTGGGATCGTAATGATAGGCGCGGAGGTTATCCACGGAGTTGTCCACGACGAGGACGATGTCACCACCCTTGCCGCCGTCGCCGCCGTCCGGGCCACCGCGGGGGACAAATTTTTCGCGCTTCCATGAGACAACGCCGTTGCCGCCATCGCCGGCTTTTCCGAAAATGCGGATGTGATCGATAAACATGGGCGCACCCTTGCCAGTGAACGGCGGCGGGTCAACGGCAATGGTAAGCGCAATGGCTTTTGGCGTGATTTTATCCGATGCCGCCTCCTTTTCGCCGATCGTGCCGATTTTCCTGAGCCTCAATCCAGGCCGATCACCGCCTTGAAGCGCACGAACGCCGCTTCCCACGCGGCGGAATCACTCGGCGCGAAGATTCGGAACTCGAACGAGCGCCGGATCAAATCCCGCCCAGTCTTGATGTCCGGCAAATGACCGGTGCCCACCATCTGGGTGATGACATTACCGCAAGACGTGGCTTCCACCGGGCCGGCGACGACCTCGATGCCAAGCGCATTCGCGGTCGCTTGGCTGAGAAGCTCGTTTTGAATACCGCCGCCGCCTGCGTGCAGGCGGGTGAATTCGCGGCTCGTGAGTTTGCGAACGCGGTCGTAAACGACGCGGTATTTGAGAGCCAGCGATTCGCTGGCCACCCGCAGGATCTGGCCATGGTCGGCGGGGACGGGTTGGCCGGTTTTCTGACAGTAAGCGCGGATTTTGGCCGGCATTTCGCCGGGGGTCGCGAAGCTCGCGTCGTCTGGATCGATGAAGGCGGTGAAGGGCTCCGCGTCATTCGCCATCTGCGCCATTTCTGCGTAGCTGAAGTTCTCACCGTCGAGTTCCCACTGGCGTTTGCACTCTTGGATGAGCCACAGGCCAGCGATGTTTTTCAAAAACCGGACGCTACCATCCACTCCGAGTTCGTTGCAAAATCCGAGTTCGAACGCCTCCCGCGTGGTGATCGCCTCAGCCGCCTCCACGCCCATGATCGACCAAGTGCCCGAGGACAACCAAAGATTTCCGCAGCCGGTCATCGGGATGCCCGCCACCGCAGATGCCGTGTCGTGACAAGCCGTGGCCACCACCGGAATCCCCGCCCGGCCGATGAATGCCGCCACTTCTTCCCGGATCGGCCCGAGCACCGTGCCCGGCACGACCACTTCCCCGAAGATCTTGCGTGGCAAGCCCAGCGCGTCGATCACACCCCACGCCCAATCGCCCGTGCGCGGGTCGATCAGTTGCGAGGTCGAGGCCACCGTCCGCTCGACCGCCTGCCTGCCCGTCAGCCAATACGCCAGCAAGTCCGGCACGAAAAGCAGGCGCTCCGCATGCAGCAGGGCCGGACTTTTCTTCCGAGCCTCCGCCAGCAAATGCAGCGAGCTGTTGTAAAAATTCGTTTTTAATCCGGTCTGCGCGTAAATTTCCGCCTCGGGTAAAATCGCATGCATCGCCTCCGCCATCCCCTCGAAGCGAGGGTCGCGGTATTGGTGCGGCATTCCGAGAAGCTCGCCGTTTGCATCCACCAGCCCGAAATCACAGCCCCAAGTATCGATGCCGATCGACACGATATTCTCGCCATGCCGCTCCACCGCCCGGCGCAAGCCTTCGAGAATCTCGCGGTAAAGCCCGACGATGTTCCAAAACGAGCCACCCGGCAAATCCGTGCCCGGATTGTCGAAACGGTGGATTTCCTCAAGCTCGAGCTTGGCGAAATCCGTCTTCGCGGCGATCACGCGACCACTGCCTGCACCTAAATCCACGGCGATGAATACTTTTCCTGAAATCATTTTTTATGGGGTTCGCACTCATCGTTTTTCAACCACCATCCGGATGCAACCCCGAATCCACGCGAATTGATTCCGTGTTTTCCCTTTCCAACAGGGGTGGGATTCAGCTTTCATCCCGCAGCCCCAATCACGCATGAGCAACGCCCCAACCGATCCACGTCCTTTCAAACGCGCCATTCTCAAACTCAGCGGGGAAGCCCTCCGCGGACCGGACTCCCGCGACAATATTTCCCCGGAAATCGTGGACCGCATCGCCTTGGAAATCCGCGAGGCGGTCGCGAGCGGACTCCAGCTCGGCATCGTCGTCGGCGGCGGAAATTTCTGGCGCGGCGCAAGTGCCTCCGCCCGTGGGATGGACCGTGCCACCGCCGATTACGTCGGCATGCTCGCCACCGTCATGAACGCGCTCGCCCTCGAAGGCGCACTCGAACACCACGGCGTCTCCTGCGTCGTCCAGTCCGCCATCGAGATGAAAAACGTCGCAGAAACCTTCATCCGCCGCAAAGCCGAGCGCCAACTCGACGAAGGCAAAGTGGTCATTTTCGCCGCCGGCACCGGCAATCCATTCTTCTCCACCGACACCACCGCCGCCCTCCGCGCCAGTGAAATGGGTGCCGACGTGATCCTCAAGGCGACCCAAGTGGACGGCGTTTATGACTCCGACCCACGCCTCAATCCGGACGCCGTCCGCTACGAAACCGTCACCTTCCAGAATTGCCTTTCCCAGCGCCTCAACGTGATGGACGCCACCGCCTTCAGCCTCTGCATGGACAACGACGTGCCGATCATTGTCTTCGATCTCGCACCCCACGGCAATCTCTCACACGCTCTCCGCGGCCTCCCCATCGGCACGCTCGTCCACGGCGAATAAATCTCAAATCTGCAATTTTAAATCTCAAATCCCCATGGACCCAGAACAAGCTATTTTCGATGTCGAAGACGCAATGACCAAATGCGCCGATTACCTAGTCCACGAGTTCGCAGGCGTGCGCACCGGCAAGGCCAGCCCGGCCTTGATCGAGAACCTCGACGTCCACGTCCAAGCCTACGGTGCCATTTCCAAGCTCAAAAGCATCGCCGTCATCAGCTCGCCCGAACCGAGGATGCTCATGGTGCAACCCTTCGACCCCGCCACCACCCGCGACATCGAGCGCGCCATCCGTGAGTGCAAGTTAGGCCTCAATCCCTCCGCCGCCGACCGCTCGATCCGCGTGCCCATCCCCGAGCTCTCCGAGGAGCGCCGGAGAGACATGGTCAAAATGATCAAACAACTCGCGGAAGAAGCGAAAGTCCGCCTCCGCGCCGCCCGCAAAGACGGCATGGATGCCGCTA
>JBEGUC010000059.1:0-15063 GCA_041179105.1 Verrucomicrobiota bacterium
AGGCTTTCCAAGGGCGCGGCGGATTCGCGGTTGATGATTTCCATGAGCCGGTTTTCGAAAAACGGTTCGCCGCTCTGGTTCTCGGCTTCGAGGACGCCGTCAGTGAAGAGGATGATCCGGTCGATTTCTGCGAGTTCGATTTCGTGGGTGGGGAAGGAGGCACCCTTGAGCAGGCCGAGTCCGGGGCCTTTTTGGGAGCGGTCGCGGGCGATCTGGCGGACGCCGTTGCGGCCGGCGATGACGGGGCCGGGGTGGCCGGCGCAGGCGTATTTGAAGGTGCCCACGGATAGATCGAGCAGGCCGAAGAAGGCGGTGGCAAACATGGTGGTGCCGGCGCGTTCGAGGATGGCAGCGAGTCCGTCGTTGAGGCCTTGGAGAAACAGTCCGGGTTCGTTGGACTGGGCGCGTTGTTTCTCCAACAGTCCGCGGAGCATGGCGACGATGAGGGCGGAGCGGACGCCGTGGCCCATGACGTCGCAGATCAGGACGCTGAAGCAGTTTTCATTCACTTGGACGACCTCGAAGAAGTCACCGGCGAGCCCGGAAATCGGGATATAGCGTGCGCCGAAGGTGAGGTGGCCGTGCTGGCCTGGGCTGGATGCAGGGAATCCCTCGTTGGCGAGCGCCTGTTGGATTTCTCGGGCGAGCAGGAGTTCCTCCTCATAGGCTTGGTTCTGTAACTGGAGCTGTTGGGCGAGTTCGGTGGCTTGGCGCTCGGCTTTGACGAGTTTGGTGACATCGCTGGAGACGCCGAAGGTGCCTTTGATGTTGCCGTGACGGTCGCGCCACGGGAATTTGGAGGTGATGACCCAGGTTTCGGAGCCTTTTCGCCAGGTTTCATGCTCGAGCTGGTCGATGATGGCGTCGCCGGATTTGACGATGTGTTTTTCGTCGTCTTCGGCGGATTTCCAATGCTCGTAATCGAAGAAATCCCGATCGTGTTTTTGGACTAATTCAGTTTCATGGGCAAATCCCATCCACTCGGCCATCCGTTGGTTCGCCATGATGAAGTTCGACTGGCTGTCTTTAAAATAAATCTGCAACGGGACGTGGTCGATCAGTTGCCTGAGCAGGAATCTTTCTTCCTCCACCTGGGCTTCCGCCGCTTTTCGCTGGCTGATGTCGATCATGGAGCCGGCGATGCGAACGGCCTTGCCGTCGCGGTTGCGGACGACGGTACCGCGGATTTTGAGCCAGCGCCAATCGCCGCCGCCGGCGTGCACTCGCGCGTCCACGGCGAGGGTTTCTGGCCCGCTGTCCTGCAGCGCCTGAGTCACGGCGAGAGTGAAGGCGTGCTGGTCCTCGGGGGAAATGCTGTCGAATGGAGGCAGGAAAAGATTCGGCGCGCGGTCCTTTCCGCATTCGAGGAACTCAAGAATCCGGCGTGAGTAGTAGATTTTCTTTTGGTCGGTCTGCCAGTCCCAAATTCCTTCATTCGACGCCCGCAGCGCGAGTTCCAGACGTTCGAGTTTGATTTGGTCCTTATCTGCCGAACTCCGTGGGTCTTCATTCATTCCGTTAGTAAGATGACGGTTTTTCCCTCGGATCGCAACCGGATTTCTCTGGGATTTACAAGTGAGGGTCGCGGTGGCGGGTTGACATTTGCGGTTGGCAGACCTTGCTTGGAGCGGATGATCGGTGAATTGGAAAAGCAGGTGCTCAAGGGGGTTTCGCGGTCGTTTTATTTGACGCTGCGGCTGCTCCCCGGACCGATGCGCGGCGCGGCCAGTCTCGGCTATCTCCTCGCCCGGACCAGCGACACGCTCGCGGATTCCACGGCGGCCCCCGTGGATGCCCGGCTGCAATGCCTCGAGCAATTCAGCCGCGCTGTGGCCGCGAAATCGGAAGCACCGCGTTGGCCTGCCTCGATCCTGAACGCGACTGCGGATTCCAAAGAGCGGCATTTGCTCGAATGCTCGGCTGAGATTTTCACCTGGCTGCGAAGGCTTCCCGACACCGAAGCGGATCTGGTGCGCGAGGTGCTGGCGACGATTATCAGCGGGCAAATGCTGGATTTGAAGCGCTTCGGCGATGCCAGTGGTGAAAATCCGGCGGTGCTCGCGGACGATGCCGCGCTGGAAGATTACTCATGGCGGGTGGCGGGATGCGTCGGTGCTTTTTGGACGAAACTTGGATTTCTCACCTTGGGCGACCGGTTTTCAAAAGCGCCTGAGGCGGACTTGTTGGCGCAAGGAATTGCTTACGGAAAAGGGCTCCAGCTCGTGAATATCCTGCGAGATTTCGCGGCGGACCTGGCGACCGGCCGTTGCTATTTGCCGGTCGCCGATCCGCGCGATCCTGCGGCGCTTCTCGCCTGCCACGCGAGGTGGCTGGTCCGGGCGGAAGCGTGGATCGGCGAGGGGGAAGGTTATGCGAAATTGCTGCAATCCCGGCGCTTGCGGGCGGCCACCGTGCTGCCGGCGCGGATCGCCCGGAAGACGCTCGAGCCGCTCCGGGATGCGACTTGGGAAGCGCTCCTGCACCGAATCAAGGTGCCCCGAAGCGCGGTTTACCAAGCCGTCATCCGCGCGTTTTTCCAAGCTGGGCCGGGCTGACGACTCCCGGAGCCGCTGGGTTTTGTCTTGATTCGTTCAGATTTTTTTGAACAGTCCGGTTCTTTCGCACCCATTGAAACATCCCATGAAATTATTTGGAACCGACGGCATCCGAGGCCGGGTCAACGAATTCCCAATCACTGCCGAAGTTGCCCTGCGGATGGGCAAGGCGGTTGCCAACGTGCTGCGTTCCTCCGGCCCGCGGCGCAATCGCGTGCTCATCGGCAAGGACACCCGGATTTCCGGCTACATGCTCGAAACCGCGCTCACCAGCGGCCTCGTCTCGATGGGAATGGACGTCTATCTCGTCGGCCCGATGCCGACGCCGGCTGTCGCGCATTTGACCAAATCCATGGGAGCCGCCGCCGGGATCATGATCACCGCTTCCCACAACCCGTATGAGGACAATGGGATGAAAATCTTCGGGCCGGACGGTTACAAGCTTTCCGACGACATCGAGAGCCTCATCGAGCGCCACATCATGGGAGACGAGCCGGAGGCTGCGCCGTTGCCGCCCGCACAAATCGGTAAGGCCCACCGGATCGACGACGCCCGCGGTCGCTACATCGAGTTTGCCAAGCACACTGCCGACAACATCTCGCTGCATGGGCTGAAAATCGTCGTCGATTGCGGAAATGGTGCCGCCTATTTTATCGGTCCGCTCATTTTCAAAGAACTCGGCGCGGAAGTGATCACCGTCTGCAACGAACCGGATGGCCTCAACATCAACGAAGGCTGCGGCGCGCTCCATCCCGAGGCCGCAGGCGAACTCGTCCGCAAGCACAACGCCGACATCGGCATTTCCTTCGACGGCGACGCCGACCGCGTCATTTTCACCGATGCGACCGGCCAAATCGTCAGCGGCGACCGCATTCTCGGGCTTTGCGCCATCGGCCTGAAAGAGCAGGGGAAGCTCAAGCACGACACGCTCGTCGCCACCGTCATGAGCAATCTCGGTCTGATCGAAGCGATGAAACAGCAGGGCATCCGGGTGGAAACCACCGCCGTCGGCGACCGCAGTGTCATCGAATGCATGCGGAAAAACGGCTATTCCTTCGGCGGTGAAAATTCTGGGCACCTCATATTCGGCGAGCACGTCACCACCGGCGACGGCATTCTAAGCGCGCTGCAAGTGCTGAGAATGATGATCGGGCGCAAGGCCACGCTCGCCCAACTCGCCAACGTGATGCACGAGTATCCTACGCAGCTCGCCAACCTGCCGGTGCCGTCCAAGCCGCCGCTGGATTCCCTGCATAAGCTGCAAAAACTCATGAACGAAGCCACCGCCGAGTTCGGCGAAAACGGCCGCCATCTGATCCGATACTCGGGCACCGAAAATAAAATTCGCGTTCTCGTGGAACACCGCGAACTGGCGGAAGTCACCTCGTGGGTCACTAAATTCTCGAAGGCCATCCACGAGGAAATCGGTTGAACCATGTCTGACGCACCGACCTATCCCTGCTCGCTCTCGCTCACCCGGAAGATCGAGGATTTCCCGATCGGAAACATTCCGCTCGCCGAGCACTCAAGGAGCGTGGGCGTCTCGCCCACGAGTTGGCTTCCTCCCGACCTCGCCGTCCGCTACCCGTGGGACCTACTCCGCGCGAACGAACTCTACGTTTCCTCCCTCACGGAAAACCTCATCCAAGGCGAAATTCACCCCTCCGCCGTCATCGAAGGCATCGTCCACATCGGCCCCGGCACCCGCATCCTCCCCGGCGTCTTCATCGAGGGAAATGTCGTCATCGGCGCGAATTGCAAGATCGGCCCAAATTGCTACATCCGCGGCAACACCAGCATCGGCGACCACTGCCACATCGGCCAATCCGTCGAGATCAAGAACTGCCTCATTCTCTCCCACACCAACGTCGGCCACCTCTCCTACATCGGCGACTCCGTGCTCGGCGAGAAGGTCAACCTCGGAGCTGGCACCACCACCTCCAACCTCCGCCACGACGGGAAAAACCACCGCTCCATGGTCGGCGGCGTGCTCGTCGATACCGGACGCCGCAAGTTCGGCACCATCATCGGCGACGGCGTCCACACTGGCATCAACACCTCCATCTATCCGGGCCGCAAACTCTGGCCCCACACCACCACGCGTCCCGGCGAAATCGTCCAGCACGACCTTCAATCTCAAGATTAAGAAACTTCATCAGCTCCAATGTGGCTGTGACTTCCAGTCCCAGTCCGCCCAAAGGACATCCATTCCCTTCTCTTCTCTGGGAAACGAGGAGGAGAGGGACAGTAAGGTCTCTCCTCCCTAGTTCACAAATTCTGATGCACGGCTTCTTATCAACGCCGTGGTGCCAGCAAGCCGTATTTCGGGCTGAAGAGATACGCTGCGATGAATAACAGCCCGAGCACGATCACGATCGCCGGACCCGGCGCGATTCCGAATTTCCCGGACAACAGCACGGCGACCACCGAGCCGATCCCGCCGATCAAACCGCCGCCCCAGAACAGCGCGGAGGTCCTGTCGGTGAGTAGCGAAACTGTCGCCGCCGGGGTGACCAGCAAGCCGACGGAAAGCACGCAGCCCACGGCTTGCAAGGACGAGACCAAGGCGAGGACTAACAAGGTGAAGACGAGATATTGCATCGAGCGGACCGGCACGCCCTGCGCCGCCGCCACGTTCGGCTCGAACAAGGTAAGTAGGATCGGTCGCATCAGCAGATTCGTGATGAGCAGTGTGAATGCACCGATCCCGAAGGCGATCCAGATGTCCGCATTTCCCACGGCGATGATGTCGCCGAAGAGCCAGTGTTCCAGCTCCTGGCGGGTGTCGAGCTTTGGCAAGAGCGCGATCCCGGCGGCGAAGGCGGCGGTGTAAAGGACGGCCAGCGCGGTGCCTTGTTCCACCCGGTTTCCACGAGCGACGGCCACTGAGCCCAGTCCGACGAGCAGCGCGGCGAACATGGCTCCGAGAAATGCATTCCACTGGCCCAGCGCGCCTGTCAGGAAAATGCCCAGCGCGATGCCGGGCAGCATCGTATGCGACAGGGCGGAGACAGAGAGCGCGTTACGCCGCAGCACCACGAAGCCGCTAAAGAAGCCGTTGGCAAAGCCGATGAAGCCCGCAGTGGCGAGCGCACGCTGATAGAACGGGTTGGTGAGAAGTTCAAAGTCCATAGGTCATGCGCGGGCGGCGGGCTCGTGGAAGGTGCGCTCGATGAGCTCAGGCGTGAGAATTTCCGCCACAGGGCCGAAGGCCAGCGGGCGGGTGGCGAGCACCAGCGCCTCGTCGAAAAGCCGCGGCACGGTGTTGAGATCGTGATGCGAGGCGATGACCAGCCGCCCCTCGTGGGCGAGCTTGGCTAATAAATCGCCGAGCAGTTGCGAGGCGTTGCGGTCCAGCCCGGTGAACGGCTCGTCGAGCAAAAGGACGTGCGCCTCCTGCGCGAGCGCACGGGCGAGGAAGGTCCGTTGCTGCTGCCCGCCGGAAAGTTCGCGGATCTGGCGGTTTTGCAAATCCATGAGAGCCAGCGATTCCAGCGCGCGGTCCACGGCCGCAGTGTCGGCGGGTGAGAATTTCCGCCACCAGCCAGTTTGCGGGTAGCGGCCCATTTCCACCAACCCGCGCACGGTGATGGGGAATGACCAATCCACTTCCTCGCGCTGCGGCAAATAGGCGAACTCGCTCGACCATTTTCTCACCGCCGTGCCGCGCCAGCGGATCGTGCCGCTGTCCCGCGGCACCAGCCCGGCGATGGCCTTGAGCAGCGTGCTCTTGCCCGCGCCGTTCGGCCCGATCAAGGCCACGCGATTCCCGCAGGACGTGGCGAGCGAGACGTTTTCCAGGGCCAGCACGCGGCGGTAACTGACTGTCAGATTTTCGATCACCAGCTCGTGGTGATGCCCGTGGTGGGCGCAGCAATCATGATGGATTTCGCTCATGGGGCAGCGGGGAAGGGGAGTTCCAGGAAATCATCGATGTCGCCACTGGCATCGAAGACGTGGATGAAAGTGGCTTGTCCGGGAGCTTCCAGCGTGAGCTTCGCGAAACGATGCTCGCCGGGGGCGGCGGCGTTTTTCCAACGGACGAGCAGGCCGACGCGCGGGTTCTTCGGGTCTAGCTCAAGCGTTCCGGAGAGGGTGGCTGAGTCCGCCGGTGGGCGGATGAGTTTGCCCGTGTCGATTTCCACCACGGCGGCTGGGTCTGAAAGTAAGAGGCGGAAAGGCACTTGATTTCCGGGAATGGCTGGCGTTCCAGTCGTGGCAACCGGCGGCGGACTGGCAGGGTTTGGCGTGGCCGTCACCCGTGCCAAGCCCGCGCCCGTCACCGCGAGGGCGAGGGCGAGGAGGATGAATCGAATGAGAGGCGAGCCGCGCACGCCGCGAATTTGCCCCCACTTTTTGAGACTTGCAAGAAACTTGCATCTGTCGAATTGCCTTGGGTTGATTTGCGCTGGAAATCCGGGACCGCCCGCGCATGGTCGGCGCATGGGGATGACGCGCTTTCAAAAACTGGCCACCGGGGCTTTGGTTTCTGTGCTGGTTTTGATGTTCGTGGGCGCGATCGTGCGGGTGACCGGGGCGGGAATGGGCTGCCCGGACTGGCCGACTTGCTGGGGTTGCCTGATCCCGCCGATGAAGGTGGAGGAGGTGGATTTCTCGAAACTGCCGATCAAGCGCTTCCAACAAAAAGCGGAGCGGATGGGCCGCGATCCGGCGACGATCACGGAGGAAAGCCTGCGCCGGGAGTTCAATCCGCGCCATGTCTGGACGGAGTTTCTCAACCGGATGACTAGCTTGCCGGTCGGCTTTTTTTCGCTGGCGACCTTCATCGCAGCCTTCTGGCAGCGCGAGAAGCGACCGCTGGTTTTCTGGATGGCGTTCACTTCGCTGGCGATGGTGCTCATCAATGCCTGGATGGGCGCGCGGGTGGTTTACAGCGGCTTGAGCCCTGGGATTTTAACAACCCATCTCGCGCTCGCGATGGGACTGCTCGGCACGCTGGCCTATTGCGCGTGGCGCGGCACCGACACGCCGTGGCGGGTCCGGATGGAAGCCGCACCGCTGGCGAAACTCCGGGTGGTGGTGACGGTTCTGCTAGTCGTGATTCTCGCGGAGGGGATCATCGGCGCGCAGGTGCGCGAAATGACCGATGAACTGGCGAAGCTGCATCTCAACGCGCCAAGAGCCACCTGGACGGCGGAGCTCGAAGGCTCGTGGAAATATTTGTTTCACCGGAGTTTTTCCTGGGTGGTGCTCGCCGGCACTTTGCTCGCCTTCGTGCTGGCCAAGCGTCACCGGATCGGCGGCACGGGCGTGGTCGAGCGGGTGGTGCTAGGAATCGTGCTCGCGCAGATGCTCCTCGGCGTGGTGATGGCGCAGGTTCACATTTATTCATGGGTGCAGGTGCTGCACGTCGGCCTCGCTGCGATCCTGTTGACCTTTGTTTGGCTGTGGCGCTTCGGGCTCTCGCGCTAAAACACATGGCCTGTTTTTCGCGCTCGAAAAATTTCCCGCGCTTGCCAGCTTGCGGCGTGGATTTGTTTTCGAAACCCAAGACCCCGGAAGAAAAAGCGCTTTCCGTGACGCAGTTGCTGCGGCGGATGAAAAATCTGCTGGAAGTGCAGATCGGCGAGATGTGGGTGGAGGGCGAGGTTTCCAATTTGCGGAAACAAGCCAGCGGACACTGGTATTTCTCGCTGAAAGATGCGGGCGCACAAATTTCATGCGCGATGTTCGGCGCCAGGAAACGTGAGGGATCGGACGCTTTGGAAGACGGCGCGAAGGTCCGGGTTTTCGCGGAGGCGAGTGTGTATGAAGCGCGGGGGCAATTGCAGATTATCGTGCAGAAAGCCGAGTTGGCGGGGGCGGGCGATTTGCAGGCAAAGTTCGAAGCGCTGAAACGCAAGTTGCACGCGGAGGGGCTTTTTGACGCGGAGCGCAAGCAGGCGATCCCGCCTTTCCCGCGGACCATCGGGCTGATCACTTCTGGGACCGGGGCCGCGCTGCAGGACATGCTCAACGTGCTCACGCGCCGCGCGCCGTGGGTGCAGCCGGTGCTTTTCCCGGTCCGCGTGCAGGGCCGGGGCGCGGAGATGGAAATCGCCCAAGCCATCGCGAAGATGGGCGAACCGGAGAAATTCGGTTATCCGCGCTGCGATGTGCTCATCGTCGGCCGCGGCGGGGGCTCGATCGAGGATTTGTGGAATTTCAATGAAGAAGTCGTCGCGCGGGCCATCGCCGCTTGCCCGATTCCAATCATTTCAGCGGTGGGTCATGAGATTGATTTCACCATCGCGGACTTCGTCGCGGACTTGCGGGCCCCCACGCCAAGCGCCGCCGCCGAGCTTGCCGTGGCGGACGGGGCTGAATTGTTAGCGCGGCTGGCGCAAATCCGCCGACGGATGGTGCGAGTCACCCGCGAGCGGCTGCTGAGTTCCCAACTCGCGGTAGATTCCCTCAAACGCGGTGCCTTACAGCGCGACGGGGAGAAGCTCCTGCGCGAGTCAGTCATGCGGCTGGACTCCGCGCGCACCCAGTTGTTTCGATCCAGCCGAAACGCGCTCGATGCTCTATCCACCCACCTGAACGAGGCCCGTGCCCGGCACAAGGCGCATCACCCGGCGATGGTGCTGGAGCGGCGGATGGACGCGGTGGCCGGCCTGCGTCAGCGCTTCGAGCGGGCGGGCAGGGAGAATCTGATTTCCGGTGGCGAGCAGCTTGTCCGCTTGCGTGGGGTGCTGCGGGCGCTCGGTCCGGAGTCCGCATTCCAGCGCGGATTCTCGATCACGCTGGGACCGGATGGGAAAATCGTCACCTCGGCAGTCACCTTAAAACCCGGTGAAATCATGCGCACCAAGTTTGCGGACGGGGAAACGACGAGTGTCGTCCGGGACTCAAAATCATGATCGGAGTCGCGGGCGAGGCGGCGTGGCCAGCTCGCGTAAAAGGATCTTTGTCACTTCCCGGCCTGATGAACGAGCAGCAGGCGGAGGCCATTGAGGCAAACCAGCACGGTGCTGCCCTCATGGCCGACCACGCCTAACGGTAACGCCAGTGATAAGCCGAGTGCTGAAATGATCAGCACGACAATGACTCCACTGGCGAAAATTAAATTCTGAAGCAGCACCCGCTTCGCCCGGCGGGCGTGAGCTAGGAGGACGGCGATGTTTTCCAAGCGGTCGCCCATCAGGACCACGTCAGCGGTTTCCATCGCCACGTCAGTGCCGGCGGCTCCCATGGCCACGCCGATGTCGGAAATGGCGAGGGCGGGCGCGTCGTTCACGCCGTCGCCGATCATCATGACGGTGCCTTCTAACTTGAGCTTGCGGATGACATTGAGTTTGTCTTCGGGGAGGAGCTCGGCGTGGACTTCATCGACCTTGGCTTCCTGGGCGATGGCTTCGGCCACGAGCCGTTGGTCGCCGGTGAGCATGACGACTTTTTTCACGCCGAGGCGGTGGAGTTCGTCGGCTAACTGGCGGGCGGCGGGGCGGATGGTGTCGGCCATGACGAGCAGGGCCTGGGCGGTGACGAGGTCGCCCACGCGGGTGCCGAGCCAGACGCAGGTTTTCCCTTTCGCTTGGAGAGGTTGGGAAATTTCGGCGAGCGAGGCGACGCCGCTGGCGTTGAGTTCGCGGAAGAGCCGCTCGCTGCCGGCGAGATAGCGGGTGGTCTCGATGGTGGCTTCCGCGCCCTTGCCGGGGGTGGATTGGAAATCGGTGGCTTCTGGGAGATTGATGCCCAGCGCTTCGGCGCTTTTGACGATGGCATGGGCGAGGGGATGCTCGGATTTTGCTTCAAGCGCGGCGGCGGCCCGGAGCAGGGCGGTGACCGGAGCGGGGAGGGGAGTGGCGATGTCGTGGACGCCCTCGGCGGTGACAATTTCCGTGAGCGAGGGCTTGCCGACGGTGAGGGTGCCGGTTTTGTCGATGGCGACGATGTCGATCTTGGCGGCGGTTTCCAAATGGGAGCCGCCTTTGATGAGAATGCCGCAGCGGGCGGCACCGCCGATGGCGGATAGAACGGTGGCGGGCGTGCTGATGATGAGGGCGCAGGGCGAGGCGACGACCATGATGGTCATCGCGCGGTAGAACGCATCGCCGAAGGACTCGTCTTGGAAGCAGAAGGGGACGAGAAACACCAGAATGGTGAAGGCGATGACGCCCATGGCGTAGTATTGCTCGGCTTTTTCGAGGAAGCGCTGGGTGCCGGATTTCTCGGCTTGGGCCTCGGCGACGAGCTTGACCATCCGCGCGAGGGCGGAGTCCTCCGAGCGCTTGGTGACGGTGATTTCGACACCGCCGCTTTGGTTGATGGTGCCGGCGAAGAGTGTGCTGCCGAGGGCTTTGGACACGGGCATCGACTCGCCGGTGAGCGAGGATTCGTCCACATGGGTGCTGCCTTCGGAAATGACGCCGTCCACGGGGATCTGTTCGCCCGGGCGGACGATGACGATTTCCCCGATCTCCAAATCCTCCACCGGGACCTTGATGGTGCCGCCGGCGCGTTTGACCGAGGCTTCGCTGGGTCTGAGGCTGAGAAGGGATTCGATGGCTCGCTGAGTGCGCTCCAAGGCGTGGCGTTGGAGGACGTTGGAAAAACTGAAGAGGAAAAGCAGAAGTGCGCCCTCGAACGGAGCACCGATCAGAGCCGCACCGATGGCGGCGAGGACCATCAGTACGTCCACGTCGAGCACGCCTTCGCGGAGGGAGGCGATGGCCGAGCGGACGCCTTTTTGTCCGGCGAAAAGGTAGGCTGCGAGGTAGAGCGAATGGGTGGCGGGGCCTATCCCCGCAGTTTTTTCGACAAACAATCCGGCGATGAGAGAAACCAAGCCGAGGCCGCAGGAAATCTCCTCGTTCAAGTCGCCGGTGCGGATTTTTTGGATCAGTGAGCAAGTGTCCGCGCGGCGGGGTTCCAGTGGCTTAATGTCCGCGCCGGTTTTTTTCAGATCCTCGGCCATGCGTTCTTCCGGTTCGATGTCGGAATCGAAAGTGACTGAAAGGACCCTGCCGAGATAGGTCGCATTGGCGCGCCTCACGCCCGGAATGCAACCCACTCGCTTCTCCAATTTCTGGGCGCAGGCCTCGCAGGCGTTTCCTTCCAAGCGGAACGTATGTTTGCGGATCGCGGATTCGATCTGGGCGATGTGTTCCTTGAGCAGCGAGCGCACTTCATTTTTACTCAGCAGTGCCGGGTCGAAGTCCACATTGACGACCGCGTGTTCCGGATCGGTTGATGCCCGGATGATACCATTGTGAGCAGCTAGATCTTTGTCGGCTTTTGCGACGACGGGTGACTTCGGTGGTTCCTCCTTCATGGTTGGCAGAGTGGTTGGTTTGATGCTTCCGCAGCAAGTCAACTCAATGGTATCTTCGATCTCACCTTGGCCGCAATTTCGTGAAACGCGGCGGACACCTTGTGGCTTGCAGGCGGGACAAGGGCGATCGGCGAGCCCGAGTCGCCGCGCTCGCGGGTCTCGACGTTGATTGGGATTTGTCCGAGCAGCGGGACGTTCATCTCCGCCGCCTCGCGGACGCCGCCTTCTTGGCCAAAAATGTAATATTTCTTCCCAGCATCGCACTCAAACCACGCCATGTTTTCGACGAGACCGGTGATCGGAACGTTCACCTTGGCGAACATGGAAACCGCCTTGCGGGCGTCAATCAACGCGACTTCCTGCGGCGTGGTGACGATGATGACGCCATCCACCGTCACGGTTTGGACGATGGTGAGCTGGATGTCGCCAGTGCCGGGCGGCAGGTCGAGCACGAGGTAATCGAGGTCTTCCCACGCGACCTGGCGGAGAAATTGCTGGGTGTAGCGTGTCGCCATCGGCCCGCGGACGATCACCGGCGAGCGGTCTTCGAGCAGGAATCCCATCGACATGAGTTTGAGACCGTGGGCTTCGAGAGGGATGATTTCATCGTGCTCGTTGGCCATCGGGCGCTCGTTGACGCCGAACATCTGGGCGACGGACGGGCCGTAGAGATCGCAATCACAGAGGCCGACTTTCGCGCCGGTGGCGGCGAGGGCGACGGCGAGATTGGCGGCGACGGTGGATTTCCCCACGCCGCCTTTTCCTGAGGCGACGGCGATGATGCGCTTCACTCCGGGAATTGAGGATTTACCAACCGTGCCGCCAGCTCCGCCGGCCGCTGCGGGCGCGTCCTTGACGTCGATCTCGATTTTCACTGTCCCGATGTCGGGCAGGGAATCCAGAATCGCGTGGCAATCTTGGAAAATCTGCTCGGGGACTTTGGCGTCGCGAGTGGTGATTTCGAGGTGGACGGTGACGAGGCCGGGCTCGCACTTGACGTCCTTGACGAGGCCGAAGGAGATGATGTCCCGGGAAAAGCCGGGGTAGCGGACTTGGCGAAGGGCTTCGCGGATGAAATCTGGAGTCATACAGACAGGATTCTGTTCCATTCGGGCGAGGGTGCAACGCGTTTGTGAGAAATGTGGCCGACCACTTTCCGATGAAAGCTTCTTATTTCGTAATTTCAGCTTTACTTAACGTATCTCACACCCCCGGCCTTGACAGGTCCTCCTCAGGAAAGCAGATTTCCGCCCGTTTCGCTTCTGGTTTCTAGTGCTCCGTCCAATTCGAGGAGTTTATGAATCTTCGCGGCACGTCAATTTCGACTCATTTCCTCACTAAATTCCATGCCCTCATCGCAGAAATCCCCATTTGGTTGGCCTGAACCTCAAGGCCTTTGGCATCCGTCGCGCGAAAAAGATGCCTGCGGAGTCGGCTTCATCGCCCATCTCAAAGGCAAGCGCTCGCATGACATCATCGTGAAAACTCTCACGATGAACGAACAAATGGACCACCGCGGTGCAAGTGGCTCAGATCCGGCGACCGGCGACGGCGCAGGAATTTTCACCCAAATGCCGGATAAGTTTCTCCGCCGGGAAATGGCGAAAAAAGGCGTCGAACTGCCACCCGAAGGCGATTATGGCTCGGGTTGTGCGTTTTTCTCCCCGGAAGCGTCGGTCCGCGAGGCCGCCATGCAGGTGTTTGAACTCGTCGTCCGCGAGGAAGGTCAAAAATTCCTCGGCTGGCGCACGGTGCCTGTCCGGAGCGAAATTCTCGGCAAAACCTCCGGCCGTTACGAGCCGGTCATCAAACAAATTTTCATCGGAAAAAGCGCGGATATCACCGATCCGATGGAGTTCGAGCGCAAGCTCTACGTGATTCGCAAGCGCGTGGGCGCATGGATCCGCAACAACGAGGTGCCGAACCAGTTCCGCGACGTCCACGGCAACAAGGGCAACTCCTTCCCCGGCGCGGACTACCACTACGTCACCGGCCTTTCCGCCCGCACCATGGTTTACAAGGGCATGCTCACGCCCTGCCAGCTTTCCACCTATTTCCCCGATCTTCTCGACCCGGATTACGAATCGGCGTTGGCGCTGATGCACACCCGTTTCTCGACCAACACCTTCCCGAGTTGGTCCCGCGCGCATCCTAACCGCTTCATCGCCCACAACGGCGAAATCAACACGGTCATGGGAAATGCGAATTTCATGAAAGCCCGCCAGGCGCTCTGCCAGTCGGACCTTTTCGGCACGGAAATCGAAAATATTTTCCCGGTCATCAACGAGGATGGCTCGGACTCTGCACGCTTCGATAACGCGCTCGAATTCATGCACTACGGCGGCTACGATCTCGTCCATGCCATGATGATGATGATTCCCGAGCCATGGGAACGCCACACCATGATGGATGAGGACAAAAAAGCGTTCTACGAATTCCACGCCTGCATGATGGAGCCGTGGGACGGCCCGGCTTCTATCACCTTCTCCGACGGCCAGCAAATCGGTGCCGTGCTCGACCGCAACGGCCTCCGCCCGAGCCGCTATTATGTCACCGACGACGACCTTGTCATCATGGCCTCCGAAGTCGGCGTCGTGCCCGATCTCGACCCCAACACCATCATCGAAAAAGGCCGCCTGCGCCCCGGCAAGATGTTCCTCGTGGACATGAAGGAAGGCCGCATCGTCCCCGACGAGGAAGTGAAAAAGCGCGTCTATTCCGCCAAGCCTTACAAACAGTGGCTCGCCGACAACCGGATCACGCTCAAGGATCTTCCCGCCGCCAAATCCCCGAAAACCATCGAGGAAGCGCGTATCCTCGAGCGTCAACTCGCATTCGGTTATACCTACGAAGACCTTCGCATGCTGCTCGGGCCGACGGCTTCGACCGGCGTCCAACCGATCTCTTCGATGGGCAACGACACTCCGCTCGCAGTGCTTTCCAGCAAGCCGAAGCACCTCTATCAATATTTCAAACAGATCTTCGCCCAAGTCACCAACCCGGCGCTCGACTGCATCCGCGAGGAACTCGTCACCTCCACGGAAACCTTCCTCGGCTCCGAGGGCAATCTGCTCGCTCCCGGTCCAAAAAGCTGCCGCATGGTACGTCTCGATAACCCACTCATCGACAACGAAGCGCTCGCTCGACTCCGCGAAATCGACTTAGACGGCTTCAAGGCCACCACCATCGACGCATTGTTCCCCGCCAACCAAGGCGGTGAAGGACTCGAGG
>JBEGUC010000060.1:0-14882 GCA_041179105.1 Verrucomicrobiota bacterium
CTCACGGTGTCTGCTGTCCGCTATGAAACCCACGGTCGTAAACGGAATGGCGTCTGCTCGACCTATCTGGCAGACCTTGTGAAAACGGGGGATTCTGCCCAGGTCTTCGTGCAGCCGAACAAGAATTTCCGCCTACCTGCCGACGGCTCCACCCCGGTCATCATGGTCGGTCCCGGCACAGGCATCGCGCCTTTCCGCGCCTTCGTCGAGCATCGCGCCGCACTCGGCAGCCCCGGCAAGAATTGGCTGTTCTTCGGCGACCAACATTATACCAACGACTTCCTCTATCAACTGGAGTGGCAAGAGCATCTCAAGGAAGGCACGCTCACTCGGCTGGACCTCGCGTTCTCTCGCGACCAGCCGGAGAAAATTTATGTCCAACACCGGATGCTCCAGCAAGCCAAGGATCTCTATCAATGGCTCGAAGAAGGCGCGCACTTCTACGTCTGCGGCGAGGCCGCCCGCATGGCCCACGACGTTCATGAAACTTTAATCTCGATTGTGGAAAGCCAAGCCGGCATTTCCCGAGAAGCCGCCGAGGCTTACGTTGAGAACCTCAAGAAAACCAAACGCTATCAACGCGACGTTTATTAAATCTCAAAATTTATATCATCATGAGTGACCAGAAACTCTCCGCGAACGAATATATCAAGATCGACAGCAACTACCTTCGGGGCACGATCACCGAGGGGCTTGCCGACCTTTCTACTGGCTCGATGTGCGAGGACGACCAGCAGTTGCTGAAATTCCACGGTACTTACCAGCAGGATGACCGCGACATCCGCGCCGGCCGCCGCAAGCACAAGCTGGAGAAAGCATTTTCCTTCATGATCCGCATCCGGGTGCCGGGCGGTGTTGCCAGCCCGCACCAGTGGCTGGAAACGGATCGTCTAGCTACGCAATTCGCGAATGGCACGATCAAGCTGACCACGCGTCAGGCGTTCCAATTTCATGGCATCATCAAGAGCAATCTGAAGCGCACCATCGCCGAGATCAACCAAGCGGCCATGGATACCATCGCCGCTTGCGGTGACGTGAATCGCAACGTGATGTGCAATCCGAATCCGCATCTTTCCAGCATCCATGCGCAGGCATTGAAAGCGGCGGAGGAAATTTCTGCCCATCTCACGCCACAGACCCGCGCCTATCATGAAATCTGGCTGGACGGCGAAAAGGTGGAGTCCACCGAGGAAGATTTCGAGCCGATCTACGGCAAGACTTATCTACCGCGGAAGTTCAAAATCACCATCGCAGTGCCGCCGTCCAATGACGTCGATATCTATGCCAACTGCCTTTCCTTCATCGCCATTGTCGAAGACGGCGAACTCGTTGGTTACAACGTCGCCGTCGGCGGTGGCATGGGTTCGACGCATGGCAATGAGGCTACTTATCCGCGGATCGCGGACGTCATCGGCTTTTGCACACCGGAGCAGGTTGTGGACGTAGCGGAAAAAGTCGTGCTCGTGCAGCGCGATTTCGGCGACCGCACGGATCGCAAGCATTCGCGCTTCAAATACACCGTGGACGATTACGGCCCAGCTTGGATTTTAGCTAAGGTGAACGAATATCTCGGCTACGAACTCGGGGCCGTCCGCGATTTTAAATTCGAAGACAATGGCGACCGCTACGGCTGGGTAGAGGATGCGAATGGGAATTCCCATCTCACGCTCTTCATCGCCGGTGGTCGAGTGCTCGACACGCCGAGCTATCCGATGCGCAGCGGTCTCCGTGAGATTGCGAAAATCCACGACGGCGACTTCCGTCTCACCGCGAATCAGAACCTCATCATCGCGAATATTTCACCCGCCAAGCGCCCTGAAATCGAGAGATTGCTGGCCGAATATGGCATCAAAGACAGCCACTTGAAGAGCGCGCTGCGTTTGAACTCGATGGCCTGCGTCGCCCTCCCGACTTGCGGGCTCTCGCTCGCGGAAGCCGAGCGCTATCTGCCGGATTTGATCACCGAGTTAGAAGAGTCGCTTGAGGAAAACGGCTTGCGCCACGACGCCATCACCATCCGGATGACCGGTTGCCCGAATGGTTGCGCCCGCCCGTTCATCGCAGAGATCGGCTTCGTCGGTCGCGGCCCGTCCGCCTACAATGTCTATCTCGGCGGTGGTTTCGCCGGCCAACGTTTGTCAAAGCTCTACCGGGAAAATGTCTCGGCGGAGAAAATTAAGCCGCTGCTTGCGCCGATTTTCCAAAGCTATGCCAAGGAGCGTAGAGAGAGCGAGCGCTTCGGTGATTTCTGCATTCGCACCGGCCTTGTCGCAGAAACGATCCAAGGCCCTGACTTCCACAAGAATCTCAAGCCCGAGGCATTCGCCAAGGCCTGATTCAACTCACTCACCATGGCTGTCTTGAAATTTAAAACACCCGCATTGGTTTCTACCGACATTGATGCGGTCGCGCTTTCCTCCGCCCTCGCGCCGCTGCGTGCCGGGGAGCGGTTGCGTTTGCTATACGAACAACTTGGCGACCGCCTAGTCGCATCGACCAGCTTCGGCCTCCAAGCGGCAGTGATGCTGCGCTTGATCCACGAATATGCGCCCAAAATTCCGGTTGTCTTCATCGACACCGGATTCTTGTTTCCCGAGACTTACCAATATGCGGAAAAGCTCACCTCGATGTTTGACCTCGACCTGCGGACTTACCATCCGACGGTCTCGGCCGCGCGGATGCAGGCGCTGTGGGGAAAGCTATGGGATGATGGTAAGGATGGTGCGGACCGTTACGGGCTGATCACCAAAATCGAGCCGATGAACCGCGCGCTTCGGGAAACCGGGGCGGACGTCTGGCTCAGTGGCCTCCGCCGCTCTCAGTCGCAGACACGCGTGGACCGGCCCTTCGTCGAGCAGCAGAAGCGGACCGTGAAAGCTTATCCGATTCTCGATTGGGCGGATGCGCAGGTGGATCTTTTTTTCCACCAGAACGAAATTCCACGCCATCCGCTTGCCGAGAAAGGCTACCTGACCATGGGTGACTGGCACAGCACGCGGCCCGCTGAGGACGGCGATTCGGAATCCACTCGCTTCAACGGCGAGAAATACGAATGCGGACTTCATCTTGACTCCGGCACTCCTGATTTTCAGATTTGAACTGTCTTTCCCCAAAACTCCACCACTATGAACATCGCCGAAAACATGGTTGCCACTGTTGGCAACACTCCCCTCATCCGCCTCAACCACATCACCGCCGGACTTGATGCGGAGATCTGTGTGAAGGCTGAGTTTTTTAACCCGCTCTTCAGCGTGAAGGACCGCATCGGCAAGGCGATGATTGAAGCCGCCGAGAAGGACGGCTCGCTCAAGCCCGGTGGCCTGATCATCGAGCCCACCTCAGGAAATACGGGTATCGCACTCGCATTCATTGCTCGTTCTAAAGGCTACCGCTGCATCCTGACCATGCCGGAAAGCATGTCGATCGAGCGTCGCGTCTTGCTCCGTTTGCTCGGTGCAGAAATCGTCCTCACGCCTCGTGCTCGCGGCATGAACGGTGCCATCGCGATGGCGAAGAAGCTTCTCGAAGAGCACGGCGAAGGTTCGTTTGGACCCGGGCAGTTCGATAATCCGGCGAATCCGCAGGTCCACCGCGAGACGACCGCCGAGGAAATTTGGCGTGATACCGACGGCCAAGTGGATGCGTTCGTGGCCGGAGTCGGCACGGGCGGAACACTGAGCGGCGTCGGCGAGGTTTTAAAATCACGCGGAAACACCAAAATTTTTGCAGTCGAGCCAGCCGCCAGCCCTGTGATCTCCGGCGGTGCGCCGGGTCCGCACATGATCCAAGGCATCGGTGCCGGATTCATTCCGAAAAACCTGAATGTTTCGATCATCGACGAGACGATTCTCGTCTCCAACGAGGACGCCATCGCCACCGCGCAAGCCCTTGCGCAGCTGGAAGGTTTGCCTGCAGGCATTTCCACCGGGGCGAATGTCTGGGCCGCGATGCAAATCGCCAAACGCCCTGAATTCAAAGGCAAACGCATTGTCACCATTGGTTGCTCGTCAACTGAGCGCTACCTCTCGACCGCGCTCGCCGAGAAAGTTCGAGAAGAGGTTTCTAGCCTGCCGGTTCACGAAATTTAAAACGAAACGCGAACTCCCGACTCTTTGCTGACAGCAAGCTTGCAGTCCGCCGTCCTGCTAGCCCAGGGTGGCGGCGTGACAAATACCATGGAAAGCGCTCGCCGATGGAGTGGTTATGTTTGCCCGGATTGCAGGTTCGTCTTTCGCGTGCCGAGAGATCATGACGGGAAGGGCATCCTCTGTCCGAGTTGCCGGCGGATGCTGAGGATTCCGACGTCGCTGGACACGCCACCGCCATTGATCGCAGCACGGCTGATGACGGATGAATTCGTTAGAGAGGAGCCATCACGTCGCGCCAAGAGCCAGCGCCGGAAGAAACCTGGCAGCGCGGAAAATCTGGCATGGGAGAAAGACCGGGAGTCATCCCGTGCGCGAGCCGCCGGGAAGCAACTGTCGGGCTTGTTATGGGTCGGCGGAATTGGTGTGTTTGCGCTGGTTTCCTTCGGAGGTTTTTTTGCGATGAGCGGCGGAGTTAAGCCGGTTGTCCGCTCGATGGGCCAAGTTCCCGAGTTGCCTGCCGAAGTGACGAATCCCGGCAAGGCGATCGTTGCGCCGCCGGCCCAGCGCAGCGTGGCGGCGTTGCTGTCCGAAGCGGAGCCCCTGGCGCGAAAATTCATGGAGGCCACCACGGTGCAGGAACTCCTTCCACTCGTCCGCAATCCCGAGCTGGCAGAAGCCCGCATGCGCGGGTTTTATCCCGGCGGGAAAATCGAGCCTCTCGGCATGCAGCCGCTCGGACCGGGGGCGGGTCTTTCTATTAAAGACAAGTTGATCGCGCTCGCCGTGAAAACCCGCGATTTTGAGGAAAAAGCACTCGCTTTCATCGAGACCTCGCAAGGTCTGAAAATCGACTGGGAAAGCTGGGTCGGCTGGTCGGATATTTCATGGAAGGAGTTCATGGCGACCAAGCCGACTACCGGCCACGTCTTCCGCGTCATTTTAGCTCCGGTGGATTACTATAACTTCGAATTCACCGATGATCAAAAATGGCAGTCTTACCGCTTGGAATCACCCGACCATGAATATGCGGTTTACGGTTATGTTGAGAGAGGCACGGTGATGAACGAAAAAATCCACCTCGATCGGGACACCAAAAAAATGAACCTGATGTTGTCGCTGAAGTTCCCTCTCGGGGCGTCTTCCAACAATCAGGTGGAGATCGAGCGCTTCGTTACCGAAGGCTGGGTGGAGGAGGATTCGCCATGACGCCGACGGCTTACGACAAGGCGCTGGAGCTAAATTTGGACCCGATGGTTTACGGAACCTTCGCGGAGATCGGCGCCGGCCAAGAAACGGCCAACTGGTTTTTCCGAGCGTCCGGCAGCGCGGGCCTCGTGGCGAAGACGATTTCTGCTTACGACATGACCATGAGCGACGCCATTTATGGCCGCACCGAGCGCTACGTTTCAGCAAGTCGGCTCGGAGCAATGCTGGATCATGAATACTCGATCTTGCTCGAACGCCTCGCGCCCAAGCGTGGTAATGAAACGACGTTTTTCTCATTCTGTAATACAGTGCGCGCCCGTGGCTGGCAGGATAGCGGCGAGTGCCATGGCTGGCTCGGCCTGCGCTTCCAGATGAAACCGGGTGATCCGCCGTCAGATATCACGCTGCATGTTCGGCTGTTGGACGCCGGGTCGATCGGCCAAATGGAAGCACTCGGCATCATCGGCGTGAATTTGATTCACTCGGCATTCCGCCATCGCGGGCATTTGAAAAGGTTCATCGAGTCCCTGTTGGATAATCTCGCCCCCGGGCGGGTGGAGGTGGATTTGTTGAAATTCACCGGCCATGGTTACGGCTTTTTCGACAACCGCCTCTGCGCTCTGCAACTTGTCGAAAGCGGCCTGACCGATGCGACGATGTTCCTTCCTAACGGCGAAGTCGTCCAGCCCGCGGAGGCGCTTTACGGTCGCCCGGTGCTGCTGCTGCGCGGCAGCTTCGATCCGGTGATGAACGTCCATCTGGAAATGCTGGAAAATGCCCGCGAGAGCTTCGGCCGCTCGGTGAGTGCGCCGGATTGTGATTCGGCCATCGAACTTTGTGAAATTTCGATGCACAACCTGCTGCGCGGTCGCGGGGTGGATCCTGTCGATTTCCTGGACCGGGCGGACGCGCTCCAGTCACTCGGGAAAACCGTGCTTCTCTCCCGTTGCGCCGAGTTCCACCGGATCGCGGCGTTTCTCAATCGCTACACCAGCAAGCCGATCGGTATCCTTCTCAGTATCGGTTTGCTCAACGAGTTGTTCAAACCGAAGTGGTCGGAAAGCCTCGCGGGAGGCTTGTTGGAATCCTTCGGACGCTTGTTCAAGAAAGGCGTCACCCTTTATGTATTTCCTTGGAAAAACCGCCGCACGGGCGAACTCGTCACGGCGGAAACCTTCCTCGCTCCTGAGGACAGCACGCATCTTTACCAGCACTTTTTGGCGAACAAACGGATCGAGGGGATTTTCTGTGACGACGGCCAGCTGCTCGATTACACCGGCCGCGACGTCTGCCGGATGATCCATTCCAATGACGCCCGCTGGCACGAATTGGTCCCCGAAGTGGCGTGGTCAATGGCTGAGCGCCACGCCCAGCTCACCGAGTCCTGAGGCGCGAGCGCACTCGGCAGTCGCGTCCGGCCTTGGTCCCGCGAAGACGCGATGGCGCCTTGAGTAAGTCGAAATCCGAGCCGCAATACATGCAACGACGAGAACACCGCGACGTTGAACGGCCGCCTCGATGGCAGCGAACGGGCGTGCAAAAACCTCGCCTTGGCAGGCGGCAGCGAGTGGCTGGCGGGAGGCTTTTCGGGGTTCATGATGCTGCCGCAGATTTTAAAAAAGCCAGATCGGATGCAAGGCCTCAATTCTCAAGTTGCGGTGGTTTTGCAGTCATTTCATGATTTGAATTCAGCACTCTTGACCGAGGCGAGGATGGGTTTTAGGAATCTCGAATGACCCCACTTTACGAAGGAAAAGCCAAACGCCTTTGGGCCACCGAGAATCCAGACACCCTGCGCATGGAGTTCAAGAACGACGCCACCGCCTTCAACGGCGAAAAGAAGGCCAGTTTCGAAAACAAAGGCCATCTCAACAACGAAATCAGCACGCTCATCTACGGCATGCTAGAAAAAGCCGGCGTCCCGACTCACTTCGTCCGCCAGATCGACGACACCAACGTCGAGGTCAAAAAAGTCGATATCCTCATGGTCGAGGTCATCATCCGCAACGTCTCCGCTGGCAGTTACTGCAAGCGCACCGGCATCGAGGAAGGCCGGGCCTTCTCCCGGCCGATCGTCGAGTTCTCCTACAAGAGCGACGAACTCGGCGACCCCCTCATCAACGACGACTACATCCGCGAAATGGGCCTCGCCACGCCGGAAGACCTCGCCCACCTCCGCAAATCCGCCCTCCAAGTGAATGACATCCTCATCGATTTCTTCGCCAAATGCGGGCTCAAGCTCATCGACTTCAAGCTCGAATTCGGCCGCTTGACTTCCGATCCATCCATCATCGTCCTCGCCGACGAAATCAGCCCCGACGGCTGCCGCCTGTGGGATCTCAAGACGGGCGAGAAGATGGACAAGGACCGCTTCCGCCGCGACCTCGGCGGCGTGATGGAAGCTTATCAGGAAGTCCTCGGCCGCATCAAAGCCCAGGGCTGATTCTTCACTTGTCCGTCGATTTGGACGGCTTCACCGCCGTCCGCTCGATGAACTCGATGATCATTCCGGCGACGTCCTTTTTTGAAGATTGTTCGATGCCTTCAAGGCCCGGGGAGGAATTCACCTCCATCACCACCGGGCCGTGATTCGAACGCAGCAGATCCACGCCGGCCACGTTCAGGCCCATCGCTTTGGCGGCGCTGATCGCCACGGCGCGTTCTTGTGCGGAAATTTTGACTTTTTCAGAAGTTCCGCCGCGATGGAGGTTCGAGCGAAACTCGCCGGGCGCGCCCTGCCGTTTCATCGACGCCACGACTTTTCCACCCACCACGATGCAGCGGATGTCGGCACCCTCGGCTTCCTTGATGAACTCCTGGACCAAGATATTGGCGTTGAGCCCTTTGAAGGCCTCGATCACGGATTCTGCGGCGTTTGCCGTTTCCGCGAGCACCACGCCCACGCCCTGGGTGCCCTCTAGCAATTTGATGACCAGCGGCGCGCCGCCGCACATTTTGATCAGCTCGCCGCTCGCTTCCGTGTGGTGGGCGAAGCCCGTGACCGGCAGGCCGACGCCGCGTTTCGCCAGGATCTGGAGCGAGCGCAGTTTGTCCCGCGAGCGGGCGATGGCCACCGAGTCATTGAGGGAAAAAACATTCATCATCTCGAACTGGCGGACCACGGCGTTGCCGTAGAACGTGTGCCGCGCCGCGATCCGCGGAATGACCGCATCCGCCACCAATTCCTCGCCATCGACGTAAATCCGCGGCTTTCGCGAGGTGATGTTCATGTAGCAGCGGAGGTAGTCCACGACTCGCACCTCGTGCCCCCGCGCCTCGGCGGCGGTGACAAGGGCGGCGGTGCTGTAGAGCTGCGCGTTGCGCGAGAGAATGAGGATTTTCATGCGGGAAAAATGAACGGGAGGGTAAGGTGGAAATGCGGGTGCGTCCAATAGTCATGCGGCCTGCCGGTCAATCCCAAAAGGTAACTATTCAGGTCTTTAAGAAAACTTGAGTAAATCCTGCTTAGGGATCGCTACGGTGGATTCCACAAGTCGTGTGGAGAGCGCCTCCATCACGGAGCACCTCACCTCAAGGATAACTTGGTCGTCCTTTCAAGGAGTCGCGAGAAAGGTGACGATTTCGTCGCTATTATCCGATGTCGGAGAAGGAGTGATCGCGAGTAGCAGTGAGCAGCAATGAAATTCCCCATCTCTCCGCTTCCATTTATTTTTGTCTCAGCAGTCTGCGTCGCCAACGGCCAATACACGACGCCCCAAACCGCTATTGATGCGGGCGGCACCCTCAACGGTACCACTTTCATCAACCATGGCCTCGTGGGCGCTGGCCGGTTGAGCGGAAACTCGCTCGATATTTTCGGGGAAACGCTCGGCGCGGCCTCCGGCCTCTCCATCTCGAACTGGAGCCACAACGGCAGCAATTTTTCGGGAACCTTCAACGTCCTCCCCGACCGTGGATTCAATGCTGGCACGTTCTTTTCTAACTACGGCGCCCGTCTTCATGAAGTCGCCTTCACCTTCACTCCCTACACCGGAGCCGCCCAGGTGGGCCAGACGCAAATCGTCCCGACTTACTCGGGATCCTCTACGAAGTTCACTTATCTTGACGGTGCCTCCACGAAGTTCACAAGCGGCCTGGTCCCGACCGGAACCAGCACGATCTTGGGCCAAACCCTCGGAACCGTGACGGCCGCCAACGGCCCGAGCGGAGCCTCGACGAATTTAATCAGCTTCGATGCCGAGGCCGTCCATCTTTTCACCGACGGTTCGGGCTATGTGTCGGACGAATACGGGACCTACATCGCCCGCTTTGATTCCTCGAAACAGATCACTAACATCGTCCAACTTCCGGCGTCGGCGCGTCCCACCAATGCGCTTCCCGGTGCGGCTCCTAATTTCGGCGCGACCAACACTCTCGGTCGGAATGCGAACCAAGGACTTGAGGGCTTATCTGTCTCTCCGGATGGAACCCGCTTGTTTGCCCTCATGCAAAGCGCGCTGGTTCAGGACGCCACGAGCAGCCAACAAACCCGCCTCAACACCCGTCTGTTTGTTTACGACATCTCGACTCCGGCGCTCAAAGAAACACCCTCGATCGTGGGTGAATACGCCGTCCAGCTTCCCACCATCGACCGGGACGGGACTGGCGGAGCGATCGACCGCACCGCCGCTCAGTCTGAAATTGTCGCCATCAGCAACACCCAGTTCACCATGCTAGCGCGCGATGGCAACGGCCTTGGCAACGGAGACACCCGCCCTGCGGTTTTCAAGTCCGTCTCGCTCGTCGATTTCTCGGGAGCAACCAACATTCTTGGAACGTATGATGCCACGGGCAATCAAATCAGCCCGGGCGGCGTGCTGATTGGCGCGATTGTTCCGGCTTCTTCCACCGAGGTCGTCAATCTCATTGCCAGCACCGACCTCGCGAAATTCGGCTACAACACCAACAACACAGCCAAAGACACTAATACGTTCTCGGAAAAATGGGAAGGCATGTCGCTGGTGCCAGACATTTCCACCGCAGACCCGAATGACTATTTCCTCTTCGTGGCCAACGACAACGACTTCCAATCCACCAATGTGAAAATGCTCGATGCCAGCGGGAACATCGTCTCCCCGGTCGATGCCACGACAGACAGCGGCGTGGTGAACGACGCGCATTTCCTCGCCTACTCGGTCACCATCATCCCGGAGCCTTCCAGCTCGCTTCTCATCCTGCTCTCGGGCCTCGGTCTTGTCGCACGTCGCCGCCGCTGATTTCCCCAAAGCCTTCCCTGCTGGGTTGACCGCTTTAGAACCGGGTTCCTCAGGTGCCCGGTTCTCTTTTTCCCCATGAATCCACTCGCTTCGAAAGCCCCCGCTCGCCATGGCTATCGACGACGCCGAAAGCTCCGCCACTTGGGAAAATCCGAAGTTCCTTGGGATACGGATGGGCTAGGTTCACCCAAAAAAAACAAAGGAAATCTCGCACTGAGCTTGGGCATTTTCCTGACACTGGCGCTCGTCGTTTCCGCTCTGTCTGTGGCATTGCTGTCGCGGCCTGCGGCGAAGGTTTCTAGCACGATTCCGGCATCCCTGCCCTCCCTTCCGGCACCCGCAGACGAGAAGCGGATGCAGGAAGAGGCCAAGCTTGCCCTCGAATGCCTCGGCGGCTTTTTTTCAGCCCCCCACGACCTTATGAAATTGGCTGCCCTCCGGCCCTATCCCGACCTCGCAAAAAACTATCAGGCATACCGTGAGGACATTGCCACGCTCTCCAAAGCCTCGCCCGTGCCCGGTGGGAACTTAAAACGCAAACAATCCTTTATCGGAATTCCTCTCAAATTCGACAATCACCCCTCGCGGACCGCCTGGATCGAAATCAGGGGAAACACCGCACGCCTCGATCTCGATTCGTTGTTCGGGATCGGAGAAGTCCGGTGGGAAAATCTCCGCGACACCGCGACCGGAAAGAAAGTGTCTCTGAGAGGCTATCTTGCGCCGATCGATGGCAATGACGATCACTTGGAATTCATTTCTCCTGACAGGAAACAGAGAATCAAAATTTCCAGTATTAAGCCGGACAATCTGGACGCGGAATGCTTGGCCCGCGTCACCCTTGAGCGTCTCGCAGAATCACCCCTACGTCCTGCGGGGTGGAAACTGGAAAAAATCCACAGTTGGGATTGGCTCTAAACCTGTGCGACGGATTGATCAGATTCACATGAACGGCCGTTACCTTCACCGGCTCCCCCTTGTGTTGGAACTACTTGAAGAGCTCCGCGAATCATCCTTTCCAACTGGATAGCAAAGGGGGTTAATCCCACGCGTTTACTTGATCGTGTCAAATTCACAACGTCTTCCGGGCGTATTAACCCGTAACTTGCAGCAACTCCTACGCCAAAGTGCCTTCAAATTTCATGCCCTCCACCGATCCAAAGTCAAACTTGCCTTTGCGCGACAGCCGCACCCACAGGGGGACAGTCGGTGTTCCTATCCGTGTCATCGTAAGCGCTTTGTGCCTACTTTTCTTGGCTACCATTGCAGCTAAAGCCCAGACGGCCACTACGCAGGGGGCCACCGGCGTCACGGACATCACCGCGACTCTTCACGGGATGGTCAATCTGGACTCCGAATCGGATTTTTCTTACTGCGTCTTTCAATTCGGCACCGATACCAGCTACGGCCAAACCGTTAATGCTGATTTCTACTCTGTGATCGGCACTACGCCAATTGCAGTCACCGCAAATCCGCCGGGCCTTCTCCCAAACACCACCTATCATTACCGCGTCGTCATGACGTCGTATTCGGGAGATAGCTATCTCGGCGATGACATGACCCTCACCACCGGCCCGCCCGCCACGTTGCCCAGCTTTGAATCCGTCCGGGCCGACACTATCGGTGACACTGCGGCTTCTTTCGCCGTTTTCAATCCGAACAGCGGCGGTTCGGCCGCGACCATCTCCGTCGAATACGGCACAGACACGACTTATGGTTCCGTTTACGTCTTCCCTGACATGATTCCGGTGAATACGACACTGCCTTACTCATCAACTCGGGTGGCCGGGCTGATGCCCAACACCACCTATCACTGGCGATTCAGACTGACCAATCCGCATGGGAGCACCGACAGCCCGGATCGGAGTTTCACCACCATGAGAACTCCGGTCCTAACCACGGGTGTGGCGACCAACATCGCCAGCTTTGCCGCCACGCTCAACGGCACGGTGAATCCCATGGAACAGGTGTTTCAGGTCAGCTTTGAATACGGCACTAACACCTCATACGGTAGCCAAACCGGTGCGACTCCGGAGAGCGTTTATGGCCCTGGCATCACCGCGGTGAGCGCCCGATTCGGCTACCTGCAACCCGGCACCACTTATCACTACCGCGTTATCGCGTTTGCAAGTGGAATTGATGCGGTCCCCGGCCCTGATCAGGTCTTCACCACGCAATCCGACATCGCCTCTGTATGCCCGACGAACGTGACTGACCTCGGAGCCACCGTCGCCGCCAGCGTGGACGTCGGCAGCGCCTACAGCCCCTACACCTTCTGGTTCGAATACGGCACCAGCACCGATTACGAGGCGAGATCCAGTGGTCCTGCCAGCACCCAAAACGACCCTTCTCATCCAGGACTCAAACTGGTCACCGCCGGACTTTACAATCTCCTTCCTGCAACGCTCTACCACTGCCGGATCAAGGTTCGACTAAGTGACTACGGCCCTGTTTTCTCTGGCAGCGACTTCACCTTCACCACTGCGGCACCCGCCACCCCTCCCACTGTATTGCCTGCCGACCCTCGTGAGTACACTCCGGTTGCTCCCACAGGTGCCACCCTTAAAGCCAGCATCATCTCTGGCAGTTCCGCCGCCACCGTCACCGTGGAATACGGGATCGACACCAGCTACGGCTTGCAAGTCGTCGTCCCGACACCTGTCGCCGGCAGCATTTATAGCGATTATGCACTAGCTCGGGTCACTGGACTCACGCCTAACACCACCTATCACTACCGATTCAAGGCCACCAATAACGAAGGCACCGGGTTGGGAGCCGACGGGACTTTCACGACAGCCGCACTACCCGATGTGAGCACCAGCCCTGCCAGCGATGTCGGCTCCTCTTGGGCAAGAATCAATGGCAATTACGATCCCCATTTGGCAACCTACTGGGTGTCTTTCGAATATGGGACAAGCACTGCCTACGGCTTTTCCGCTGGAGATGAGCGTTTCCCAATTTGGAACGTCGCCCGCCAGAGCAGTGCCCACGCCAATCTGCGCGGGATTGCCCCCTCAACCACTTACCACTACCGCCTCAAACTCGCGGACAACTACGGGAATATTTACTATGGCGGTGATACCACCTTCACCACCCTCACCCCCGTGGAGGCGTGGAGGCAGAACTTCTTCGGCACCACCGACGACACCGGCGATCATGCTGACCTGGCCAACCCGACGGGCGATGGCGTGCCCAACCTTCTTAAATACGCTCTGGGCCTTGATCCCACCAGTCGAGTCGCTGCGCCGACGCCCTATCCAGCGACTGCCAGCGACGGCGAAACCTACCTGACTTTCTACTTCTCACGGGTCAGCGTGGCCACCGATCTCACCTATGAAGTTCAAGTAACCGGCAATCTTGTCGAGCCGTGGACCACCATCGCTACCTCACGCGGAGGCAACCCCTTTACCGGCTTGGGCCTCATTCAGGACGTTTCTTACCCCCATGTGTCATCGGGCGGTGGCGGCTGGATTTCCAATTTCCAAATCTACCCGCATCCGCCGCCATCATATCCAGGTGGCGACTATTTCGTCATCGTGCGCGACACCGTTCCCATGTCACAAGCTTCGGCCCGGTTCATGCGCCTGCGGGTCATGCGTTGACGGCTCGGGCTCGCAAGCTTGCCCCCTCGATCAGGTCTCCCCAAGGAATGCAGGTGCGGGTGCAGGACGGGGTTTTCGTTGAGGATGATGTCGGTGGAGGCGCGTTGGTTCGGTGCCTTGCGTCCCAACTTCTCATCCGCCACTTTAAATCTGACAAACTACTAATTTCCAGATCACCCCGAGCAACGCGCACACTCCGAGCACCGGAATGACGCCGATTTTAAAGCGCTCAATCGCCAGCCAAGCTCCTATGGCGACGACCGCGACGAAGTAATCTAAGCTTCCGCCATCCGGCCTCAGCGCGTGCCAGGCGAACCAGATCGCGAGATTGAGAATCACCCCGACGACTGCCGCCGTGATGGCAGTTAGTGTGGAAGCCAAGGCCGGTCGTTCGTGCAAACCTTGAACATACGGCGCTCCGAGAAATACGAAAAGGAAGCACGGCAGAAATGTCACCCACGTCGTGATCAGCGCACCGAGCGTCGCGGCGGCGAGTGGCGGCAAGTCGCCGGGATTCTGCCATGCCGCCACAAATCCCACGAACTGGAGCACCATGATCAGTGGCCCCGGCGTCGTCTCCGCGAGGCCGAGCCCTGCCATCATTTGCCGCTGGCTGAGCCAACCGAAATGCCCCACCGCCATCTGTGAGACGTATGGCAGCACCGCGTAGGCACCGCCGAAGGTGACCAGCGCTGCCTTGCTGAAGAACAGTCCTTCCTGGAAATGAATCCCTTTCCAACCCAGCAACATTCCCGCGCCGAGAACCGGAA
>JBEGUC010000061.1:0-14757 GCA_041179105.1 Verrucomicrobiota bacterium
TGCCGCTGCAGAAAATGACGCGAGTGACTTTCGCCGGACGGGCGAAGGATTTGGTGTCCGGGAGGATTTCTTGGAAGCAGGTTCCCTCTAAGAAATCGGATTCTTGGGACACGGCTTCGGGACGGCTGAGAAGGCTCTTGGGCGTCATCAGGACGAGCGGCTTGCGGAAATCCCGGTGCTTTTGGCGGCGGAGCGCGTGGAAGTATTGGGCGGGCGTGGTGAAGTTCCCAACAACCCAATTTTTCTCGGCGCAGAGCTGGAGGAAGCGTTCGAGGCGGGCGCTCGAGTGCTCCGGTCCCATGCCTTCGTAGCCGTGCGGCAGCAGCATCACCAAGTCGCTCGGTGTCTGCCACTTGGACTCGGCGGAGGAAATGAATTGGTCAATGATGACCTGCGCGCCGTTCGAAAAATCCCCGAATTGAGCCTCCCACAAGGTCAGCATGCTCGGATAGGAAAGCGAATACCCGTAGTCGAAACCGAGCACGGCGAACTCCGAGAGGAAGGAGTTGTGAACACAAAATTTCGACTGGGCGGGATCAAGGTGCTCGAGTGGGATGTATCTTTCCCGCGTCTCATAGTCGTAGAAAACCGCGTGGCGCTGTGAGAAGGTGCCGCGGCGGCAATCCTGGCCTGAAAGACGCACGGGAGTCCCCTCCATCAGCAGCGAGCCGAATGCGAGCGACTCCGCGAAGGCCCAATCAATCGGTCCGCCATTCGCCAGTGCCTCAACCCGGCGCGGGATGAAGCGCTTTTCTAGCGTCGGGTTCAAATTGAAATCAGCCGGGACGGTCGTGAGCACCTTGCCGATGTGCTGGAGCGTGTCGCGATCAATCCCGGTGGGCACCGGCGCATGAGAATACGCGGGCTGGACGATGCCCGTTGAGCCGCTGAAGGCCGTGCGGTCGCCCGCTTCTTGCAGCTCCAACATTTTCTGATAGCCGGTTTCCAGCTTATCCCAGATCGCTTGTTCCAGTGAGCTGAGATCGCCTTGGGAAATCACTCCCTCGGCCACGAGTTGTTGCTTATAAACTTTCCCGAAGGTCGGGCGATCGGCGATTTTCTTTGCGACGATGGGCTGGGTGAACGCCGCTTGGTCGGCCTCATTGTGGCCTTGGCGACGGTAGCAATACATGTCGATGACGATATCGCGGCCGAATTTCTGGCGAAATTCGAGGGCGAAAAGCGCGGCCCAGTAAAGTTCCATCGGCTCCTCGCCATTCACGTGGAGGATCGGTGCCTCGATCATTTTTGCGACGTCAGTCGCGTAGGCGGACGAGCGGGCATCCTCAGGCACGGTGGTGAAGCCGATCTGATTGTTGATAATTAGATGGATGGTGCCGCCCGTGCGGTAGCCTTTGAGCTGAGAGAGATTGAGCACCTCCGCGACCGAGCCTTGGCCGGCAAATGCCGCGTCGCCGTGCAGTAAAATCGGTAGAACCTGGCCACGGTCAATTTCGCCACAGCAGCCTTCGCTGAGGACTCGCTGACGAGCGCGGGCCTTGCCCTCGACGAGAGAATTGACGGCCTCCAAGTGACTCGGATTTGCCGCGAGGCTGACCCGGACTTTACCGTCTGGCAGCTCGCGGATGCTTTCGTAGCCGAGGTGGTATTTCACGTCGCCATCGCCGGCGACGAGGTCGGGCTCGTAGGTGGGAGTGAATTCGTAAAGGACGGTGGTGAGGGATTTGCGGACGAAATTCGCGAGAATATTCATGCGCCCGCGGTGCGACATGCCCATTTCAATTTCCTTCACGCCCTGCGAAGGGCAGGCTTCGAGCAGGGCGTTGAGCAGGATCATCGCGCCCTCGCCGCCTTCATTGGAGAAGCGCTTTTCACCAAGGAAACGCTTGCCGAGGAAATTTTCAAACGCCTCGGCCTCCAGCACCCAGGAGAGTGAGTTGAGCTTTTTCGCCGGAGTTTCCTCGGAACGCAGCGCGTGGGTTTCGATCCGTTCGCGCACCCAGTGGCGGACGGTCGTGTTGTGAATGTGCATGAACTCGAAGCCGATCTTGCCCGAGTAAGTCATTTCCAACGCCGCCACCATGTCGCGTAGCTTCATCTTCTCGCCGTGGCGGAAAAACGCATTCCACACCTCGCGGTCGAGGTCGGTGGCCGTCAGACCGAACTGATCGAGCATCAAGCGTGGATTCTGCTCCGGTGCGTCCAGCGGATTGATCGCGGCCTGGGTGTGGCCGAGCGTGCGGTAATTATAAATGAGACTCACCACCTTGCCGAAAAACGCCTGATCGGCATCAGAAGGCGAGGCAGACACGCCAGCGGCGGCTTCCTCCTTGCGTTTCACCTGGGCAGAACCCAGTTCAAATCCTTCAAAAAACGCTGCCCAAGTCGTATCGACCGACTTCGGGTCTTGGCACCATTCGGCGTATTTTAATTCCAGCAAGTCTGCGTTCTGTCGCGGCGAAACCGAAGAGTTCATGAGAAATGAGTAAAATGAATGAGACGTGCCCGCGAATTTCCCGCTTGGCCCGTCACGCGCGGCGCTTCATTAAAGGGCGCAGCCCACCGCGTCAACCGCGCAAGCACGAATTTCCCGGCAATCCACCGACTCGAAATCATGATCGAAGTGAATCAACTTACTAAGCGCTATGCCCGCCACGAAGCGGTCAGCGGCATCAGCTTTTCCGTCTCACGCGGGGAAATCGTCGGCTTCCTCGGCCCGAACGGCGCGGGCAAGACCACCACCCTGCGCATGCTCACCGGCTATCTGCCGCCCACCTCCGGCACCGCCACCATCGCGAACCACGACATCTTCCGCGATTCCATCCAAGCCCGCCGGAAAATAGGCTACATGCCGGAAAACGTCCCGCTTTACGACGACATGCGGGTGAAGGAATACCTCAAATTCCGCGCCCAGCTCAAGGGCCTCGGCGGCAGCGACAGCCGCCGCCGCGTCGGCGACGTCATCGACACCTGCGGCCTCACCAACGTCCGCCGCAAGATGATTAAAACCCTCTCGAAAGGCTACCGCCAGCGCGTCGGCTTGGCCGATGCGCTCGTCCACGACCCCGAGCTGCTCATCCTCGACGAGCCGACCAACGGCCTCGACCCCAACCAAATTCGGCAAATTCGCGAGCTCATCCGCCACCTCGGCCAGACCCACACCGTCCTCATTTCCACCCACATCCTCTCGGAAGTGGAAATGACCTGCAACCGCGTCATCATCATCGACGGCGGGAAAATCAAAGCCGCTGACACCCCCGCCAACCTCGTCGGCCAGATGCGCGCCGCCGGTCGCATCCAGGTGGAAATCCAGGCCGACCCCGAAATCGTCGCCGCAGCGATCAAGCGCCTCGACCCAATCAAAAAAGTCACCCGCGAGCCGCTCGATGGCGACTGGACTCGCTACACCGTTTGGGTCGATTCCGGCACCGATTCCCGCGAGCACATCGCCCAGCTCGCCTCGCAATACGGCTGGCCGCTCCGCTCGCTATTCCGCCACGTCGCCACGCTGGAGGATGTTTTCGTGGAGCTGACGAGGAAGGATTGATAAGACATCCGCTTCCCTTCCACTGCCGATTGTTCAATTTAGTTTGAACTCTCTGGAGAAGCTCCTTAAATTCCAGCGCATGGCTGATCTGCCGAATGGAGACCAATACGAAATGGACCCCTTGGAGCGCCAAGTGGTGGCCATGTTTGTCGATGGCGTGCGCGTGCTTGGCCTGCCCCGCTCAATCGGCGAAATCTACGGCCTGCTCTTCGTTTCTCAGACAGGACTGTCCCTAGATGACATCGTCCAGCGCCTCGGCATCAGCAAAGGCTCCGCCAGCCAAGGACTGCGCACACTCAAAAGCCTCGGTGCGGTCCGCGAAACCGATGGTGGTCCCGATCGGCGCACTTATTACGAACCGGCGATCGAGCTCAAGCGCCTAGTCGGCGGCTTCATCCGTGAGCAAATCCGCCCGCATCTGGAGAGTGGTAAAACCAAGATCGACCGCTTGGCCGTAAGCGCCCGCGAAATCGAAGACCCCGAGCGCCGGAAATTCCTTGGCGAACGCGTCGAGCGCCTCGAAAATTGGATGCGCAGCGGCGGCAGAGTCCTTCCCGTGCTCCAAAAACTTCTCGGACAATGACCTCCGCACCCCCAACTTTTCCAGAATGGTTCTGCCTCCGGTGCCAGACCAAACGCGAACACATCGCCGCCGGCCACCTCCGTGAGCTGGAAGGCATCGAGGTTTTCTGCCCGCGCCTCCGCTACCGCAAAGCCACGCGCCGTGGTAAAATCTGGTGGGTCGAGCCGATGTTTCCCGGCTACGTGCTGGCGAAATTCGACATGGCCGAGATGGAGCGCGCCGTCACATTCTGCCAAGGCATCCGCGGCCTCATCCGTTTCGGCTCAGAAATCCCGCCCGTCCCTGAGTCGTTCGTCGAGGCGATCAAACACGAAATTCTCAACCGAAAAGGAGCCGAGCACCACGAACTCATCACCCTCAGCCCGGTCATCCAAATCGGCGATGACGTGGAAGTCGCTCACGGACCGTTCCAAGGGATGCAAGGCACCGTCATCTCCGTCCCCTCTGCCACCGAGCGGGTGAAAATCCTCATCGAATTCCTCGGAAATCCGCAGGCAGTTGATATGGACCTCTTTTCAATCCTCCTCCCCAGACGTCCGACTCCCTGAAAAACCCATCGTTTCCGCGCGTTTGAAACCTGACTCATCCACCGACTTCTTGATCATCGGTGCCGGATTTTCCGGCCTCGTGATCGCCGAGCGCCTGTCCGCCGCAGGCTGGAAATGCGTCGTCGTGGACCGTCGCAACCACCTCGGGGGAAATGCCCACGACGGCATCGACGCCGCCGGTGTCCTCACTCATCACTACGGCCCGCACTATTTCCGCTCCAACTCGCCGCGCATCGTCGATTACTTATCGGCTTTCACCGAGTGGCACCAAGTGAACTACACGATCAAAAGTCACGCCCGCGGCCGCTACTGGAGCTTCCCGATCAATCTCAACACCTTCGAAGAATACTGCGGTCGGCCCGCCACCACCGAGGAATTCACCGCTTGGCTCGAACAAAAACGAATCCTCATCGCAGATCCGCAAAACTCCGAAGACGTCATCATTTCCCAAGTCGGCCGCGAGCTCTACGAGCTGTTTTTCGAAGGCTACACGCTCAAACAATGGAAGCGCCACCCGCGTGAACTCGACGCCTCTGTCTGCGGCCGCATCCCCATCCGCACCAACCGCGACGACCGCTACCTCTCCGAATCCTTCCAAGCCCTGCCCAAAAACGGCTACACCGCCCTGTTTGAAACGATGCTCAATGCCTCACCCGGCGTCGAACTCCACCTCGGCGTGGATTTCGCGGAAGCCCGCGCCCGCTGGAGCCACAAACACCTCATCTTCACCGGCGCGATCGATGCATTCTACGGCCGCCGCTTCGGTCCCCTGCCCTACCGCTCGCTGCGCTTTGAGCACGAATCATTTTCCGCCCAAGAATTGCGCGCCCGCGAGCCGATTTCCGGAAAACCCGGCTTCTGGCAACCCGCGATGCAAGTGAACTACCCGGAGCCCGAAATCCCGTTCACCCGCATCGTCGAGATCAAGCACGCCACCGGCCAGCAGATCGACGCCACGACGATCGTCCGCGAGTTTCCCAAAGATTGGACGCCCGACGAAGAGCCGTTCTACCCAGTCCCCGCGCCCGAAGCCCGCGCCGCCTTCCTCCGCTACTCCGAGCTCGCCGCCGCCGAGCCGCACACCAGCTTCATCGGCCGCCTCGCCACTTATCGTTATTATAACATGGACCAAGTCACCGGCATGGCCATCGCCGAGGCAGACAAACTCATTTCCAAATACGGAACACGCTGAATTTTACCCCTTGCAGCCTTTTGAGCTGTCCCTAAACTTTTTTCATGAAACATCGAATTGAACTCAACCCGGAAGTTTGCAACGGCCGACCGATCATCCAAGGCACCCGGATCACCGTGGACACGATCCTGGGCTACTTGAGCGCGGGGGACTCGGTAGAAGATGTCCTCCAAGCCCACCCCAGCCTCCATAAAGACGATGTGCTCGCGTGCATCGACTACGCCCGTCGTCTGAGTTCCGCACGTTCGACCATCCAACTCGCTTCGTGAACCACCTGCTCATTGACGAAAACCTGCCAGCCTCACTCGTCGCCGTTCTCCCATTAGACTGCTCTCATGCCACCGATCTTGGCGAGCAAGCGACGGACCGCCAGATTTGGGAATATGCTCGCGCCAAGAATTCGACGATTATCACCCGGGATACCGACTTCTTTGACCGCTTGATGCTCGATGGACCTCCCCCCAAGGTAATTTGGGTCCGATTGGGTAATATCCGAAAACGAGACTTAGAAAACCTCCTGCTGCATCTCTGGCCTCAAGTCACCGCTCTTCTCGCTGATGCTGACTTGATCGCTATCCATCACGGATCACTGGAGACCTTCCAGCGCAGCAAGCTCTGATCCGCAACATCGCCATCGCCGAGGCAGACAAACTCATTCTTAAATACAGCACAAATTTATGACAAAACTCTTCATCGCAGGCCATCGCGGCATGGTCGGCTCCGCGCTCATCCGCCAGGCCAAGATACTCGGCGACTACCAACTCATCACCGCCACCCGCGACCAGCTCGACCTCTGCGACCAACGCGCGGTCTTCGATTTCCTCGCCGCAGAAAAGCCGGACGTCGTCATCATCGCCGCCGCTAAAGTCGGCGGCATTCACGCGAACTCCACTTACCCGGCCGACTTCATTTACGAAAACCTCTGCATCGCCTCAAACCTCATCGAAGGCAGTCGCCGCGCCGGTGTGTCACGCGCGCTGTTCCTCGGCTCATCCTGCATCTACCCGAAAATGGCACCCCAGCCGATGCCCGAAGACTGCCTGCTCAGTTCACCACTGGAAGTCACCAACGAAGCCTACGCTATCGCCAAAATCGCAGGCCTCAAGCTGTGCCAACACTACCGCGCCCAGCACGGACTGATGTATCACAGCGCCATGCCCACCAACCTCTACGGCCCCGGCGACAACTATCACCCGGAGAATTCCCACGTCATCCCCGCGCTCATCCGCCGCTTCCACGAAGCCAAAGAGCGCGGCGATGCCAGCGTCACCATTTGGGGCACCGGCACCCCGCGCCGCGAGTTCCTCCACGTCCACGACCTAGCCACCGCCTGCTTCCACCTGCTTTCATTGGACTCGCCGCCGGACTGGGTGAACGTCGGCGTGGGCGCAGACGTGACCATCCTCGAACTCGCCACTCTGGTCGCTAAAACCACTGGCTTCAGAGGGCAAATCCTCACCGACCCCAGCAAACCAGACGGCACCCCGCGCAAGCTACTCGATATTTCAAAAATCCAAGTCACCGGCTGGCAGCCCCAAGTCCCCTTCGCGGAAGGCCTCGCCGCCGCCTACCAGGATTTCCTCGCCACCCTAGCCACTGGCGCTGCGCGTCTTTGAAAAATCACCCACACCTCTCATGAAAAAAGCACTCATCACCGGCATCACCGGCCAAGACGGATCCTACCTCGCAGAGTTCTTGCTCGAAAAAGGCTACGAAGTCCACGGCATCAAGCGCCGCGCCTCGCTCTTCAACACCCAGCGGATCGACCACATTTACGAGGACCCTCACGTCGAGAACTCCCGCTTTCGCCTGCATTACGGGGATCTCGCGGACGCTTCGAACCTCACCCGCATCATCAGCGAGGTCCAGCCAGACGAAGTTTACAACCTCGGCGCGCAATCCCACGTCGCAGTCTCGTTCGAGGCTCCAGAATACACCGCAGACGTCGATGCCATCGGCACACTGCGCCTGTTGGAGGCGATTCGCTTCCTCGGCCTCGAAAAGAAAACCCGCTTCTACCAAGCCTCCACCTCCGAGCTCTACGGCCTCGTCCAAGAAACTCCGCAGAAGGAAACCACCCCTTTCCACCCGCGCTCGCCCTACGCCGTCGCCAAGATGTATGCCTACTGGATCACCGTGAATTACCGCGAAGCCTATGGCATGTATGCGTGCAACGGCATCCTCTTCAACCACGAGTCCCCGCGCCGCGGCGAAACCTTCGTCACCCGCAAAATCACCCGTGCCATCGCTAACATCGCCCAAGGTCTCGAAGCCTGCCTGTTCCTCGGTAACATCGATTCTCTCCGCGACTGGGGCCATGCCAAGGACTACGTCCGCATGCAGTGGATGATGCTCCAACAAGAAGCTGCGGACGATTTCGTCATCGCCACCGGCAAGCAAATTTCCGTGCGAGAATTCGTCCGCATGTCCGCCCGCGAGGCCGGGATCGAGCTCGCTTTCTCCGGCGAGGGCGAACAAGAAATCGCCACCGTCACCGCAGTGAATAAGGACCTCGCCCCGTCAGTGTCCGTGGGTGACATCGTCGTCCGCGTGGATCCCCGATACTACCGCCCCGCCGAAGTGGAAACCCTCCTCGGCGATCCCACCAAGGCGAAGGAAAAACTCGGCTGGGTCCCCGAAATCACCGTAGAGGAAATGTGCGCCGAGATGGTCGCCCACGATCTCGACATCGCCCGCCGCCACTCGCTGCTCAAGTCCCACGGCCACCACGTTTCCGTTTCCAAGGAATAAAAGCATGAAAAAAGTCTTCGTTTCCGGCTGCTATGACATCCTTCATGCCGGCCACCTCCAGTTCTTCGAAGAGGCCCGCGCGCTGGGCGACTATCTCATCGTCTCATTCGCCTCCGCCGAAGTGCTGTGGCACCACAAGCGCCGTAAACCCTCCATCCCAGATGACCACAAACGTGCCCTACTCCAAGGCTTGCGGATGATCGACGAAGTCATCGTCACCCAAGGTCACAAAGAAGGTCTCGACTTCGAGGAAGACTTCCTCCGCATCCGCCCGGACTTCCTGATCGTCACCGAGGACGACAAATACGGCGACGTGAAACGCGAGCTCTGCGCCGCAGTCGGCGCGCAATACACGGTTCTCGCCAAGACCCCGCCGCGCTTCGAACCCGTCTCCACCAGCTCCATCGTCCGCTGGGTCCAAGCCCCCACCGAAGCGCCCTTGCGCGTCGATTTCGCTGGCGGCTGGCTCGACGTCCCGCGCTTTTCCCGCCCGGGCGAATACATCGTCAACTGCGCGATTTCCCCGCTCGTCTCCCTGCGTGAGTGGCCTTACGAAAAGCAAGCTGGCCTCGGCGGCAGCGGCGCGTGGGCCCTGCTCAACGGCCGCGACGGCGTGGACTCAGAAATCGACCTCGGCGTCGGTTGGCAGGACCCCGCCGTCATCCGTGAGACCGGCCTTTGCGTCTGGCGCTCCGGCCAAAAACCCGTTCTCGACTTCAAACAAAACGGCGATTTCCTCACCGGCCGCATGGCAATTTACTGGACCGGCAGCCCGCACGACACCCCCGGCGTCGTCAACCACCCCCGTGACTACGAGAGCATCGCCCGCAGCGCCCGGGTCGCCCGTGAAGGCGCGCTCCAAGCCGACATCCGCTGCCTGGCAGACGGAGTTCATCTCTATCACCTGACCCAGCTCGCGGAAGGCATGGACCCGCTGCCCGAAATCCCCGGCTCAATCGCCCGCAAATACTGCGGCGGCGGCTACGGCGGCTACGCGCTCTATCTGTTTGACGAGCCCGCCCTCCGCGACGCTGCCATCGCCACCACCCCAGAACTCCGCGCCGTCGAGCCATTCTGCCGCGTCTGATCGCCTCACCTCATCCTTTGAAAACCATCTCCATCATCGGCCTCCCCGTCGCGGCCACCCACTACGCTGGTGCCGTAGAATGGATCCTAGAGCGCGCCCGCAGAAACGACCGCGCCTACGCCGTGGAAGCCGCAAACACCCACGTCGCCGCGCTCGCCCGCAGCGATGAGAATTTCGGCCATACCATGCGCCGCTTCGACCTCATCTGCCCCGATGGCATGCCGCTCGTCTGGGCGCTCAATTCCCAGCTCGCCGCACCCGAGAAACTCACCGAACGCGTTTACGGCCCCACATTGATGCTCGAAACGCTCAAAGCGACTCGCGGCCTGCCAGAATTCAAACATTTCCTCCTCGGCGGCAAACAAAGCACACTCGACAGCCTCACCGGAAAATTCGCCGCAGATTTTCCAGACGTTGCCATCGCCGCCAGCCACTCGCCGCCCTTCGGCGAATGGCCGGAAAGCGAGTTTGAACTCATCGCGGAGAAAATCCGCAGCTCTGGAGCCAACCTCGTCTGGGTCGGCCTCGGCTGTCCGAAGCAGGAACACTGGATCGCCCAAAACAAACACCGCCTCCCGCCGGGCGTCTATTTCGGCATCGGTGCCGCCTTCGCCTTCCACGCCGGGGAAATCAGCCAATCCCCTCCCCTCCTCCAGCACCTCGGACTCGAGTGGGCCTACCGCCTTGCCATGGAGCCACGCCGCCTCTTCAAACGTTACTTCGTTTACAACTCGCTCTTCCTCTATCACCTCATCCGCGACCAGATGCGCGGCTAGCCCTCGCAGAATCCAACCGCTGAATGGCTACCATGTCCGACGAACCGATCCACCAACCGCACGACAAGTTATTCAAGGGCACATTCGGCCAACCGGCGAACGCCGCCGGATTTTTGCGCTGGCAACTGCCCGAAGACCTTGCATCCAACATCGACTGGGATCGCCTCAACCTCCAGCCCGGCAGTTTCGTTGATTCCCATTACCGCCACAGCGAAAGCGACCTGTTATTTTCCGCTCCACTGACAGAATCCCGTGATTGCTTGATCTATCTGCTGTTCGAGCATCAGCTTACGAAGGATTCATATATCGCCCTACGCCTGCTCCGATACATGGTCCGCATCTGGGAGGAATACCGGAGAAAAAAACCGCAGGCATCCCACCTCCCAGTCATCCTGCCGGTGGTGCTGGCACAGAACGCCCAATCATGGGAAATCGCCACGCAGTTCTCATCATTGCTCGATATCCCCTCACCCCTCAGCGAAGAATTCGCTGGCTTCGTCCCAGATTTCACCTTCCGACTCATCCAACTCGCCAATCTCGAGTTTCAAGCCATTCGTGGCACGCCCGCAGGCATCCTCACCCTGCGGGTCATGAAGGCCGAACGCATCGCCAAATTGCTCGATGAAGCGGTTTGGGACGAATCTCTCCTCCTTCATCTGCCCAAGGAAACGCTGGAACGGCTCATCCGTTACATCCTTAATGCCGACATTGACAAAGCAGCCTTCGATCGTAGGGTCCAAAAAGTTAGCCACTCTGATGTCCGAACAACCGCTATGAGCCTCGCCCAACAGCTACGCCAAGAAGGCCGTCAAGAAGGCCGCCAAGAACTGATCATCGAGAACCTTCGACTTCGCTTCGGCTTTGCACCTCAAGGTCTTATCGATGCCATCGCCACAATTCATGATGAGGCTCAACTGCTTCGACTCCACCGCGCATCGATCCAAGCTGCCTCCCTTGAAGAGTTCTCCTCTGCGCTTTGAGAATTCGGGACCGAGGAAAACGGCCTCAAAAACGCGGAGGCACTCGACTGGAACGTCCGATGCCGAATCTACCCGGAATCAGTCACATCGACTTCGGCCTGACTCCTCCGGAATTTCGTGATCTCTTATCATTTAAACCATCCATCACCCACCATGCCTATCAAATCCATCTGCTGTCTCGGAGCCGGTTATGTCGGCGGCCCCACCATGGCCATGATCGCCGCCAAGTGCCCTCACATTAAGGTCACCGTCGCGGATATGAACGAGCAACGCATCGCCGCCTGGAATTCGGACACCCTTCCCGTTTACGAGCCCGGTCTCGACGCCATCGTCGCCTCCGCTCTCGGTCGAAATCTTCATTTCTCCACCGACATCCGCGCCGCCATCGCCGGTGCGGATTTGATCTTCGTCTCCGTCGGCACGCCCACCAAGTCTTACGGCATCGGGGCCGGCCGCGCGGCCGACCTCCGCTACATTGAATCCGCCGCCCGCCTCATCGCAGAGGTTTCCGAAGGCCATAAAATCATCGTCGAAAAAAGCACGATCCCGGTCAAAACCGCCACCGCGATCAAATCCATCCTCGCCGCCAATTCCCCGAACGGAGCCACCTTCCAAGTCCTTTCCAACCCCGAGTTCCTCGCAGAAGGCACCGCCGTCCAAGACCTCGAATGCCCCGACCGCATCCTCATCGGTGGCGAAATCACCCCCGAAGGCACCGCCGCCGTCGAGGCCCTCGTCTCGGTCTATGCCAACTGGATTCCCCGCGAGCGCATCCTCACCACCAACCTCTGGTCCTCGGAACTTTCCAAACTCGTCGCTAACGCCTTCCTCGCCCAACGGATTTCCTCCATCAATTCCATCTCCGCCCTCTGTGAGGCCACCGGTGCCGATGTCGATGAAGTCGCACGCGCCATCGGCATGGACTCCCGGATCGGCCAAAAATTCCTCAAAGCCTCCGTCGGCTTCGGCGGCTCCTGCTTCCAGAAAGACATCCTCAACCTCGTCTATCTCTGCGAATCCTTCAACCTCCCGCAAGTCGCAGAATACTGGCGTCAAGTCGTCGAACTCAACGACTGGCAGAAATCCCGCTTCGTCGAGAAAATCGTCCGCACCCTTTTCAACACCGTCAACGGCAAGCGCATCGCCATCCTCGGTTTCGCCTTCAAGAAGGACACCAACGACACCCGCGAATCGCCCGCCATCCAAGTCTGCCGCGACCTGCTCCACGAGCGCGCTCACCTCGCCATTTACGACCCGCGAGTGAGCGCGGAGACCATCCATCAGGATCTCATCGCCGCCGGAGTCTCACCGGAACTCATCGCCACCAACGTCGAAATCTCCGGCGACCCCTACACCGCCGCCACCGGCGCACACGCCCTCGCCACCCTCACCGAGTGGGACGAATTCCGCACCCTCGACCTTCCACGCATTTACGACCTCATGCTCAAGCCCGCCTTCGTCTTCGATGGCCGCGCCGTGCTTCCGGCAGCCGCATTGAAAGCTCACGGCTTCAATGCATTTATCATCGGTAAAGGGGTCTGAAATAAAATCATTTCACCATCTACCCCCATGAACATTCATCCCGAGTTCCACCGCTTCCTCCACCGCCACGACAAGGAAAACCTGCTCGGCCAGCGCGGCATCGTCGTCTGGCTATGCGGCTTATCCGGCTCGGGGAAATCCACCATCGCCAACGCCGCCGAGCGCGTCCTCCACCAACAAGGCCGCTTCACGACCATCCTCGACGGCGATAACCTCCGCACCGGCCTCAATTCCAACCTCGGCTTCACCGACCAAGACCGCCTCGAAAATATCCGCCGCATTTCAGAGGTCGCCAAAGTCTTCGCCTCCCAAGGCATCATCACCTTCGTTTCCGCCATAACCCCGCGCGGCGAACTCCGCGACATCGCCCGCGGCCTGCTCGGCAACGACCTCTTCGAAGTTTACATCAAAGCCAGCTACGAAGCCTGCGAACAACGCGACGTCAAAGGCCTTTACGCCAAAGCCGCCCGTGGCGAAATCGCCCATTTTACCGGCAAAGACGGCTCCTTCGAGCCACCGCAAAACCCAGACCTCGTCCTCGACACCGAGACCACCACCATCGAAGACGCCGCCTTCGAACTCCTCGAAGCCATCCGCGAAAAAATCGCCGTCCATCGCCCACTCTGAAGAATACGGTTTGCCAGATTCGTTGAAAAACGCCGAAGTCCACCGACTTCGGCGTTTTTTCTTTCCTGAGCTTCCATCCAATTTCGCCAGCCTCGAATCAAATACATTACAAAACAACCCAACTTAATAATTACTTCTTGACCTGAGCGAACCATCCCCCTACCCACCTCCCGCACCTCTTTCCATTTTCCCGCATCTACCCGCCATGCCCAACTACCATCTCAGCCAGCTCGACCAACTCGAAGCCGAAGCCATCTTCATCCTTCGTGAAACTGCGGCGCAATTCGAGAACCCCGCCCTGCTCTTCTCCGGCGGTAAGGACTCAATTGTCATGGCTTGGCTCGCCCGCAAAGCCTTTTGGCCCGCCCGCATGCCCTTCCCACTCGTCCACATCGACACCGGCCACAATTTCCATGAAACCATGACTTACCGCGATGAATTCGTGGAACTCATCCGTGCCTCCCTCGTCGTCGGCTCTGTCCAAGACTCGATCGACAGCGGTCGCGTCATTGAGGAAAAAGGCCCCAACGCCTCTCGCAACAAACTCCAAACCGTCACCCTACTCGACACCATCGAGAGCAATCAATACGACGCCTGCCTCGGTGGCGGCCGCCGCGACGAAGAAAAAGCCCGCGCCAAAGAACGCTTCTTCTCCCACCGCGACGACTTCGGCCAGTGGGACCCCAAAAACCAGCGCCCAGAACTCTGGAACCTCTTCAACGGCCGCAAAAACCCCGGTGAACACTTCCGCGTCTTCCCCCTTTCCAATTTCACCGAGATGGACATTTGGATGTATATCCAACGCGAAAACATCCCACTTCCCTCCATCTACTTTTCTCACGAGCGCGAAGTCTTCGAGCGCAACGGCTCCCTCCTCGCCATCACCGAGTTCCTCAAGCCGCAGGACCACGAACCCTTCACCCGCCAAATCGTCCGCTTCCGCACCATTGGCGACGCCACCTGCACCGGAGCCGTCCATTCCACCGCCTCCAACCTCGACGAAGTCATCGCCGAAGTCGCCGCCGCCCGCCAAACCGAACGTGGCACCCGCTCCGACGACAAACGCTCAGAAACCGCGATGGAAGACCGCAAAAAAGAAGGCTATTTCTGACGCGGAGCGTCGGAAATACGCGATTCGTTATCGGGTATAACTTATTGGGGAA